>CAZCXH010000099.1:0-17791 GCA_964502525.1 uncultured Chitinophagaceae bacterium | reverse complement strand
CATCCTCTGCCAGCTTGTTGATTTTACTTCCGGCAGCATTCAACAGATCTTCTTCAACCGCTGCACTATCTGCCAGATGTGTTGCCTCCACTCACGAGATTTCCCGCATTATAACCCACATGTACATTGCCATATCCATCCTCATTATCGGAACCTGCGTTATATCTCACAGCCGTGTTCCAATCTGCATCTCTACATACCGAAACAAGTCAGGTTTTTTGAAAAATTGAGCGTTAGAATGTCCGGTATTAACCGAGAATACGTCTCGTTTTTTCGGAAACTCGACTACCCTCGGTATAACAACGTCCGTGGTCGCAGACGTTCAAAGCTGTGATCCAGACTGCCGGCAGTCAAGGGAGTTGCTGCAGCCGGATGGTCATTCTGCCCGTTCGGATGAATGGCAATGATTAATAACCTAATTTCCTCTTTTTTCTGGCGCGAAAATTTGAGTTGATTTATCTTTCGGTCTTCTAATTCTTCATCAGATTGGCAGCAAGAATTTTGTTTCTTTTTTTTACGTTGATGCCGTGCCTGGTTTCCCCGCAAACGCTCATCAGGGACATGCTCGGGCTTAACACCTTTTTCGGCACTGTGCCCCTTGACAAGTTCGATGATTTCAAAGTGGTGAGGGCTTATGCCAGCGCAGGCTCTTTCTGCCCGGATTCCAACCAGTACATGTTCGACCCCACGTGGCAGAATTTTCACTATGACGACTACCTTGCCGATGCCCACAGCCGCGGCATGAAAGTGATGCTTTGCCTCACCAAGAATTTTCAATTCTACACCACCAACAACAGCACGCAGAATGAAGACCATCCTGTTCCGCCCGGTGCCGACAAGTCGAATCCAGCGAGCTACCTGCTTTATGCGAGGCTTGCCTTTCAGATTGCCGCCCGCTATGGCAGCAAAACCGTTGACACGTCATTGCTGAAGGTGAAGGAGTTTCCGGCAGGTCACTGGCAGCATCAGGATAAATTCAGCGGTGCAAACTGGCTCTACGGCATCGAAATCTGGAACGAAGCCGACAAGTGGGGCGGCAATTTCACCGCGCCCGAATATTTCGCGCTGCTATCGGCATGTTATGACGGACATCAGGGAGCGCTGGGCGCTGGCGCTGGCGTGGCTCAGGCTGATCCCGACATGAAAGTTTTTTTCACCGGCACCACCGACAACACCACCACGTTCACCAAAAACGTGAAAGACCTCTGGGTGCAGCAGAGGGGAGAGCCGTTTCCTGATAACATAATTTTTAATTTTCATGCTTATTTTCATAACAAGGAAATCAATCATAATAACCGGACTACCGGCATCGAGCCGGAGTTAGCCAATGCCACTGCGCTTTACAAGCGCTGGGCAGACTTTTCCGGCAGCTATCGCCTGGCGAAAACGGAATATGGTTATGACACCAATGATTTCTCCATCCAGAAAGCCCCTCTGCAGAGCCGTCCCGACACGGGCTATTACAGCCGTGAGGAATCGCAGGCTGCCCTGATTCTGAGAGATTTTCATTTGCAGAGCGTGTTCCCGCAATTTGTGCTTTCCACGTTTTATTCCGTGAGGGATGAGAATCCGTGGAGCAGCTTTCAATACTCCACCTGCGGGGTGACGTATGGCGGAAGCCAGTATGCTCCGAAAGAGAGCTATTTCATCCTTTCGGGATTCATGCAACTCTCCGAT
Organism: uncultured Chitinophagaceae bacterium; assembly: GCA_964502525.1. GTDB lineage: Bacteria > Bacteroidota > Bacteroidia > Chitinophagales > CAIOSU01 > DATLYB01. The sequence continues at coordinate 16,114 of CAZCXH010000099.1, read as the reverse complement.
GGCTTCTTTAGCCCCGGAACATTGGTGCGCACGGACCCTTACGTGGTGAGATACTCCAACAACCAGGGGCGATTCTTATATGCCCTGTGGTCGTATGAAAAAAACAACTTCACTATTCCGGATGTGGAGACAACGGATAATGAAGTGCTGCAGCTCGTATCCACAAAAACCGGCATTGATTCAACGGTTATCATCCTGCAAGGCGGCAGCTTCAGCGTTGACGCGGGGCACATGCCGGTTTACTTTATTTCTGACAGTCCTCTCAGCTTTAATGTTCCGGCTTGCGGACCCGCGGCATTTTCCTATGATTCGATTTGCGCAGGCGATTCGGCTTTGATCTATGGCGTTTATCGCAAGAATGCCGGAATATATTACGACACTTTGGTGGGCAATGAGTGCGACAGCATCTTTGCCACCGACCTTAAAGTGAACCCGTGCGGTGTGCTCACGATCTCCGGGATCATCACTACAGAGGCGGGTGCAATCGTGCCGGGGGTGAATATCAATCTTTCAGGCTCCGAAACCAACTCGGTGACAACATCAGGTGGTGGCGACTATTCATTATTCGCGCCCGCAAACGGAGACTACACGATCACTCCTCAAAAAAACAATGATGCCGCCTTAACCAATGGCGTCAGCACGCTCGACATGATTCTTATTCAGCGCCATATATTGGGAATGGTGTCGCTGGGAAGCCCGTATAAAATCATCGCTGCGGACGTGAACGGCAGTGGCACGGTAACCACGCTGGACATTGTGATGATGCGCGCATTCATCCTCGGCATCAACGCTTCGTTTCCGGGCAACAAGCTGTGGCAGTTCGTGAACAGCGATTACACGTTTGCGAATCCATCCGTTCCGTTTCCGTTTGAGAGCATGAGAACCTTCACCAATATCACCCAATCTCAAACCAGCCAAAACTTCATCGGCATCAAGCTGGGGGATGTGAACGGGAGCTGGGATGGGAGCATTCCATAGCAAGCCTCACCCCTGACCCCTCACCACATGGAGACGGGTCAGAAGATGAGGCTGAAACGCGCACCTACACGAACATCACCACCAACCAAACGAGGCAGGATTTTATTGGGATCAAGCTGGGAGATGTGAATGGGAGTTGGGCACCTTTCTTCTCATTTCTTCCGGACTTCTATTCCTTCATAAACCTTGCTGTATGCTGCTGTCTGCCTTTTTTCACCGACAAAACATATAATGACGGCAGGTAATCGCTCAGGTCAAGATCGGCATAGCCGGCAGGATGATTGAAATAATAAACGAACACCGTTTGCCCCAGCATGTTAGTGACGCTGAGCTGAACATCTTCATTTTGAGGAATACCCTCTATCCTTATGGTTTGGTGAGCCGGTTGCGGAAACACGTGAATTCCACTCCATTCATCAATTATGTTATCTGTAACGGACGTAACATCGCATGCCCCAGCAATTTTCATATCAGCAGTGTCATCAAAATAATATTTGCTGCGGCTGTCCGCGCTTTCCAGATCAACGCAGAAATTGTTGAGCGATAATCCATTAACATGATTCACATATAATCCATAGGCAGGCAAGCTGTCGCCCCAGATATCGTTCTCGGGACGGTTGCTGATTTGCTCAGGGATATTGGACGATCCTGCACCCCCGCCCGGTGCGGTGATGTGGATGTTTTCCAGCCGCACGTTTTCTGCGTTATAGCCCGGAATGCCCGTGACGCTGGAAGGGATCACGGTTTTCGCAGGGCAGGTGACATCTTTCACCAGCACGTTGCGCAGAAAATAAACAGGGGGAGAAGGGGCGAGCGTGTCATAATGCAGCCCGCGGTTGCACAGCCTGATGAAAATCGGGGTATCATAGTCCGTCAGCACATTGATGCGTTCAAAGCTGATGGAGTCGGCCGAGCCGCCATCCGCCACTGCAAGATAAACGGCAGTTTGTGGCGGCAGCTTCAGCGCAAAATCGGTTTCGCGCACCGTGATGTCTTCAAAACGCACGTTGATTAAAGGTCCCTGGCTTTCATTGCCCACTTTAACTGCGCGTTCAAAAGTTGCGAACTCGCAGTTGCGAACGAGCACGTCCCGGCATGTGTCTTCGCTGTGTGTCTTGATTGGCAGCGGGTCATCATTGCTGTCAATCACACAGTTTTCAATAAGTACGTTGCGGCAGCAGTCAATATCTATGCCGTCATTGGCGGCAAAACCATGATTAAAAATATAGATGTGATGAATGTAAACGTTTTCGCAGCGCATGATGTGCGCCATCCATTGCGGAGCCGTTTGCAGCGATAGGCTGTCAATCGTTATGTTGTTGCATTCATTGATCCTCAATCCAAAAGGGCGCTGTTTGACCGGAATGGAGAGATAAGATACATTCAGATAACCACCGCAGTCAATGGTGCCGCCACCGGTGAGACGGATGTTGTCGGCATGTTCCGCAAAAATCAGCGAGCGTTTGGTATAAGTGTCGCTCCATGACGGGCGGCTGTAGGGGATATCGGGAAAATCATTGTAAGCGCCCATGGCGAGCAGGGTGGCGCCCGTATCAATGCGCAGCGTCACGTTGCTCTTCAGGCGGATAGTGCTGCTCTTGTAGGTGCCGATGGTGATGAGCACCTCGCCTCCGCCCACCGCGGAAGCGCTGTCAATAGCGTGTTGGATGGCTGCGGTGTTGACCGTGGAGCCGTCACCCACGGCTCCGAAATTCCTGATATCAAAAACCAATTGGGCGAGCGAAACGTGGGCAAGCAGGACGAAGATTGGAATAAAGCGCATGGCGATGGGATTTAGTATCACCAAAATAGGAAGAAGATGGGAGACCAGATCAGCAGCTACTGATTGCCCTTGGTAGGTTATTCAGAATAAGAGGGAGTAAGTGGTAGAATTTTTTAGAACTATGTCTGTTAACTTGGATTTTTGTCGTACACCCAGTAAACACCTGCCAAGGTAATGATACTTCGTATTGTAGTATCTGAACCGCGTGGTGCTTTAGCTCTTATCTTTATAAATCCGATTTAATTTAAAAGCCAAAAGTCCGGAGATGGGGAAGTTGTTCCGATCTTTCATGAGATATTTTGTGGTTTTGTTGATGATGGCTGCAATAAGCCATCCGGCTCATGCGGTTACGTTATCAATGGACAGTGTTTCCGGAACGTCATCCTCACAGGTTGTTTTATCAATAAAAGTTTATGGCTTCACCGACCTTTACTCCATCCAGGGGACAGTTCAGTTTGATCCAGCCATTGCATCTTTTGTGCAAGTGGAAACCTTCGGTTTGCCGGGAATGAATGCAGCTAATTTCGGAACCACCTTCGCTGCGATAGGCAGGATCACCTTCTCCTGGAACGATGCCAATCTGACTGGCGTGTCCGTTCCTGATGGAACGGTAATTTTCTCCATTCGCCTTACGCTTGTCGGGAGCGCGGGGCAGCAGGGTGTTACCTCTTTCGTCAATACTCCCACACTAATTGAGATTACCGACAACACTTTCAACCCGGTGCCATTCACGCTGCAAAACGGGCTGATACAAATCATCGAGGATTGCGCAAACATCACATGCGATGATAACAATGCGTGCACAGGCGACTCATGCAGCAACGGCAATTGCCTGTTCCCGTCAATCAATTGCAGCGATGGCAACGGTTGCACTGATGATGCCTGCTTTGCCGGTTCTTGCGTTCACACTCTTAATTGCAATGATGGGAACCCCTGCACTATTGACCAATGCGTGAATAGCATGTGCCGTCATGCCAATGCTGCCGCTTCAGCCGACAGCACGGTGATAAGGTGGTGGTTCGACAATTGTTGCTGCAGATAACATGGCGGGGTTCATGCAATCTGCAATTGCTGCAACATCCTCCCTGATTTTCAGTATAATTGAGTTGCGGTCATCTGCCTAAAATGTAGTCCCGCGTTCTCTTGCCTTTTTCAAAGAAATCATATTGGTTGAATTCAGCCGCTTACACGCTCATGGAGCGGGCTTCATTCATGCTGTTCGGCTTTGGCGGGTTGTTCTTCCTGCTGCGCCTCTTCTCCAAAGATGATTTCGGAACTTACGCGCTGTTCGTCACCATCACGTCAACGATTGAAGTGGCGCGCAACGGTTTGATTCAAAATGCGCTGGTGAAGCATCTCGCATCGGAAGAAAAGGAGCACCACGGCTCCATCACCACCGCATCGCTCGCTCTCAATATTTTGCTGACGGCAATCAGCGTTATCCTTCTTCTTTCCCTGTCGGGTTGGTTAAGCCGTCTGTGGGCGTCACCTGCGCTGGACGAGATGCTGAAGATTTACGCGCTCACAACGGTCGCGCTTATTTTTCTTTCGCAGCTTGTTTTCATCCAGCAGGCCAACTTTGACTTCCGAGGTAACTTCTGGGGCAATTTCGTTCGTCAGGCGTCCAATTTTATTTTCATATCAGTTTTCTTTATAACTGATTCAAGTCTCACATTGATCAGCCTTGCATGGTTTCAGGTCGTTGCGGCTTTGCTCGGAGGGTTTACATCATTCTTTTTCGGAAGAAAATATGTGGCGGTTTCCGGCAAGCTGAACTGGAATTGGGTGGGCAAGCTGTTCCATTTCGGCAAGTTCACGCTCGGCACCAATGTCAGCACCATGCTCTACAAGTTCATCGGCAACTGGATGCTCGGTTCGCTGCTGAAATCGCCTGCTGCTGTAGGCGTGTTCGATCTCGCCAACCGCATCAACAACCTCGTTGAAGTGCCAACGGCTTCCATGGCCGCAATTGTTTTCCCGCAGAGCGCAAAACGGGCGATTACTGAGGGTAAATCCGCCATCAAGCACCTGTATGAGAAATCTGTCGGAATCGTGCTTGCCCTTATTCTGCCTACGGTTGTGGTTGTCTGGATTTTCGCGGAGCAAGGCATCCTCATCGTGGCGGGAAAAGACTACGCAGAAAGCATTCCCATCCTGAAGCTGGCGCTGATAACGGGTTTGATGATTCCGTATGCGCGGCAGTTCGGCACGATCCTCGATTCGATGGGCAATCCGAAAACAAACCTATACTTCGTGCTGACAAGCGCAGCCATCAACATCGCGCTCAACTTTATGTTCATCACGCAATTTGGTGTTATCGGTGCGGCTTACGGTGCGCTCACGACTGCAACCATCAGGATGGTGATAGCGCAGGTAATTCTCAATAAGATTCTGGGAGTGAGATTTTCGGCCACCCTCATCCACGCGAGAGATTTTTATGCCCAGTGTTTCCACTATGCTGCTGATGCCGTCAGAAAGTTGTTCGGGCAGCATCGTTCGGCATTGTAAATAAACAGAATACAAATGACATTGATAGGACGGATAATCACGCATAATTGAAATTATTGAAAGCCCGTCTGATCCTTGTTATCCGCGTTCCATTATTTGATTGGCATGCATCATCCTGAAATTGATATTATCATACTCACCATGTCGCGGTGGGACGGGCAGTATTCTTCCGCCATTCTTTCGCTGGCGAAGGAATTTGCAAAGAGCAACCGGGTTTTTTATGTTGACCATCCGTTCACGGTAAAGGATTTCATTTCGAAAAAATCATCAGCGGAAATCCGATCGCGGAAGGGCGCCCTGCTTTTCGGCAATGGCATATTTAAAAATCCGGAAGGCTTTCCTGAAAATTTTGTTGCTGTTGCGCCCAGGCTGGTTTTCTCCGCAAATTTTCTTCCTGCGGGAAATCTGTATGATCTTGTCTCTTCGGTGAATGATAAAATTATTTTTCGCGCCATAAGAAAAACAATCCGGGAATTCGGGATTAAGAAATTTATTTTCCTCAATTCGTTCGATCCTTTTTATGCGAGAAATTTTCCTTCGGACTTCAAGCCCCGGCTTTACGTTTACCAGACGCGCGATGACATCAGCCAGGCGAAATATGCCGCCAGGCATGGCGTGAGGCTGGAGAATGAACAGGTGAAGAAGGCGGATTTGGTTTTGGCAACATCCAAAGAGCTGACGAAATCAAAAGCGGCAATCAATTCCAACACCCTTCACCTGCCGAATGCTGCTGACGTGGAATTGTTTAGCGCAGCGCAAAACCGTGATTTGCCAACTCCCCCTGAGTTGGCCGGGTGCACCGGCAAAGTGATTCTTTACATGGGCAACATCGGGTGGGCGAGGGTTGATTTTCCTTTGCTGAGAAAAATTGCCCTGGCTAATGCGGAATGGAATCTGCTGCTGGTAGGCCCCACGGACAGCGAGGAGCACATCAAAACCGGCTTGGATAAAATGCCCAACGTGATTTTTACCGGACCAAAAAAGATAGAGGAGCTTCCCGCCTACGTTGCGCATGCGGATTGTGCGTTGATCCCGTTTCAATGTAATACTTTAACTAAAAGTATTTATCCATTGAAAATCAATGAATATCTCGCTACAGGAAAGCCGGTGGTGGTTACTAATTTTTCCGAAGATATTGCTGATTTCAAAGACGTTGCTTATGTCGCCAGCGACCACGATGAATTTTTAAAATTCATTGAAAAATCAATGAGGGAAGACTCGCCAAAATCGCAGGACCTGCGTATAAAAGCAGCGGAAGGTAACTCATGGACGGGACGTGTGAAGATGTTTTGGGAAATCGTGGAAGGATACCTTTAGGGCAGTTCTAAAAATTCCACCACTTCCCCTCTCTCCTTCTGGAGGGGGAAGGGGTGAGGTGATAAAAAGAGCAATTTTTAGAACTGCCGTTTAGTAACGGTCAAAACATCGGATTATTCAAGTTCTGGTTACGATTGTCAATTAAATAACCGTAAACGGCAAACTGTAAACAGATTATGGGATTAACGGAATCAATCAAAGCCAGCCCGCGTCTCAAGGCGCTTGCCTTGTGGATGCTGACGCCTAAGAACCAGGCGAGGCCGCGGCTTTGGGTGAAACTGTTGCTGAACCCGTTCAAACATAAGAAAGGAAAAAATTCATTGATAAGACACCGCACCCGCATGGATGTGATGCCGTTCAACGATTTCAAATTGGGAGATGACTCAACGATTGAGGATTTTGCAACCGTGAACAATGGGGTAGGGGGCGTGCGAATCGGAAACAGGACGCGCATCGGAATTTCATGTGTGGTAATCGGTCCGGTAACGATTGGCGATGATGTCATGCTCGCGCAAAACATTGTGCTGTCGGGGTTGAATCATCCGTATGAGGATGTGGCGGTTCCCATCAGCAAGCAGAAAGTGACAACGAAAGAGATAAAGGTGGAGGATGAGGTTTGGATCGGTTCGAATGCGGTGATAACAGCCGGTGTCACCATCGGCAAACATTCGGTGGTGGCTGCCGGAAGCGTTGTCACTAAGGATGTTCCGGCTTACTCCATTGCCGTAGGAAATCCGGCAAGGATCATCAAGCGGTACAACTTTGAAACTAAAAACTGGGAGAAAGCAAGCTAAGTCATGGAGGCTAAAAAACAACATCAACTTTCGCAAAAGGACAAGACCATCCAGGTTCTTGCCACGCTGTTTTGCCTTTTCTTTCTGATTGCAGTGTTTCTAAAGGTGGTGATTTTTTAAATGAAAAGTTCAGCGTCAAAAGCGGTAAGCAAGAGAGGGGAAGGCAATTTCAAGGAATTGCTGCATAGGCTTTTTATTAAGGAAAAGCTTAACAATACTTTCGGATATGTTTTCCTCGTTGGCTGCGCCCTGCTTATTTCCATTGCGCTCGGAACGCAGGAAAAAGAATCAGCCATCGGGCTGATAGCGCTGATCATTGGCGTTCCTGTTTTGTTTGGCGTTTTGTTCAACCTTCAATTCGGCATCATTCTCACATTGTTTGCCGCGTTTTTTGTGCTTTGGTTCAAAAAGTTTTTGCCGGAAACCTTGCCGCTGGGATTGACCATTGACATATTGATTTCGGTGATGTTCTTCGGCATGTTCATCCAGCAGATCAGGACGAGGGACTGGAGCTTTATCAGCAATCCCATCAGCATTTTTCTGCTTATCTGGATAGGGTATAATCTTCTTGCCGTTGCCAACCCCGTTGCGGAGTCACGGATGGCGTGGTCTTTCGCGGTGAGGGCTATGGCGGGCGTCACCGTTTTTTATTTCATCGCGGTGTATGCTTTTGATAATGCAAGAACAATTGAAATCATCATTAATATAATCATCGGCCTTGCGCTGCTGGCTGCGCTTTATGGGTTGTATCAGGAATTTATCGGGCTGCCGGGCTTCGAGATGCGCTGGCTTCACTCCGACCCGCGCCTCTTCAAGCTTGTTTACCAATGGGGGAAGATCAGGATATTCTCGTTCATAGCCGACCCTTCCACGTTCGGCATCCTCATGGCTTTCATGGGCGTATTCTGCGTTGCTCTCGCAGCGGGACCTTTTTCAACAGCGCGAAGGATTGCGCTTTTTATCAGCGGCTTGCTGATGTTCTCAGCCATGGCTTTCACAGGCACCAGAACGGCATTCGTCCTGCTGCCCGCAGGTCTTGTATTTTTTGCGATACTGACGCTGCAAAAGCACGTCATTGCCGGTCTTGTTTTTTTTCTGATGGTGGGCGCGCTGTTTGTGATGATGCCTACTTCTAATCCTACAATCTACCGCATCCAGTCTGCCTTCAAGCCGGGCAAAGACGCCTCCATGAACACCCGCCTCACCAACCAGGAGAAGATTCAGCCATTCATCCAAACACATCCCATAGGTGGCGGATTGGGAAGCACGGGGAATATCGGAAGACGCTTCACTCCCGGCTCAGAACTTGCCAATTTCCCTCCTGACAGCGGCTTCGTGCGCGTTGCGGTGGAACTGGGATGGATAGGGCTGCTGATCTATTGCTCGTTGCTTTTTGTCGCCCTGCGAACGGGCATCAGGAATTATGTGCGTGTTTATAATGATAAGATCAGGGCATACTATGTCGCGTTTCTTGTGATGGTGTTCGCGATGGCGCTGTCGAACTATCCGCAGGATTCCATCGTACAGCTTCCAACGAGCATCATTTTTTATGTGGTGCTGGCGGCATTGGTCAGGATGAAGGATTTCGACAAATCTGCTGGAAAAGGGAAGAAAGGATGATTGCCCGGAAGGGCGAATAAGGTATAATAAAAATAAAGCATCCAATGATTGGGAATAACATTTTCGGACTGCCGGCATGGCTCAGGAAGCTGGAAACGGAGTATGAATCTTTCGACAAGCTGACTCCGCAAGCGCGCGAAACATTAAAGGAAGGATTGAAGAAATACGCTGCGGACAATCCCGATGCGACCATTGCCATTCCCGTTTATAATGAAGAGAAGAATATCACCAGGACGCTGGCTTCGTTTGCGCGAATGAATCCGAAATGCCGCGCGGAATTAATAGTTGTAAACAACAATTCGAAGGACAGGACCAAAGAAATTCTGACAATCCTCGGTGTGAAGACGGTTGACGAACCGCGCCAGAGCATCAGTCATGCAAGGCAAGCCGGGCTGGAGAATGCGCGAGGAGAATATTTCCTGAATGCCGATGGCGATTCGATTTATCCTGACGGATGGATTGACACTTATGTTGAGGCGTTGAAAAATCCTGAAGTTGCCTGCGTGTATGGAACGTATTCTTTCATTCCCGGGAAAGGCTCATCGCGGTTCGTTCTCGCAATGTATGAAATCGTGACGCGCCTGCTGTTTTTGCTGAGAAGGAAAAAGATGGACTTCTTCAACGTGTTGGGTTTCAACTTCGCCTTCAGGCGGGAAGACGGTTTAAAAGCCGGTGGATTCAACACAACGCGCCAGCGCTGGTCTGACGGATGGATGGCGATGACTTTGGCGCAGTACGGAAAAATCGAACGAATTACGGATAACAACGTAAGAGTATGGACTAGTGACCGGAGGCTGGCTTATGACGGTGGATTGTTCAAAGCGATATTAAAAAGGATGACCAAAGAGATAGATCGCTATGGCAACCTTCCCAAGCCGGCACAGGAACTGGAAAATTTAAAAACTAACCACGGATAACGGAACTATGAAGAAAGCATTATTTATTTATGCTATGCTTATCTCGGGCTTTGCAGCGTTTTCTCAGAAGCCGAACTACAATGAAGTGATTCTGCCGCAGCAGGCCGATTCGCAGATCGTAAGCGCGATGGGCTTGTCTCCCTATGAGGAGAAACTGGTTCAGCTCGCCTGGCAGAATTATCCTGCCAGTGAAATCTACAACAGCAAGGTGAGGATTGCTGAAAAGAAAATTTCCCTCGAACGTTTCGACTGGACGAATGATGTTAAAGCTTCTTTCAACTTCAACCAGCGCAACATCGAGTCGGGACTGGGCGCAACGGAAGAAACAGGCAACAACTATTACCCGTGGTACAACTTTGGAGTAAGCCTGTCAATCGGCTCATTTGTTCACACTCCGATTAAAACATCCATTGCAAAGGAGGAGCTTGACATCGCCAACGCTTACGTCAACCAGCAAAAGCTTTCCATCCGGGCTGAAGTGTTAAAGCGTTATAAAGACTACCAGCTCAAAGTCGAGCTGTTGAAAATCAGGACGCAGGCGCAGGATGACGCTTATGCAACGCACCAGCTCATCACCCGCGATTTCGAGAAGGGCGCTGCCACGCTCGAAGAGTTCATCAAATCCGCTGCCGCTTACAACACTTCCGTTGAAGCGAAGCTGATTTCCGACAAGGATGTCCTCGAAACCAAGATTTCCCTGGAAGAAATGATAGGGGTGAAGTTGGAGGAAGTAGGGAGGTAGTTATACCGTGCGCGGGATAAAATCTTACATTTTCTGTTTACAGTTTGTATGTTTACAGTTGCAAAACTCCATACCGTAAACCGTTCAATGGCGCAATTTATCCCGTTCAGTGTAATATGCAAATCTCACCCCCTCTTCGCCCTTTCCCACATCACCGACTGCGAGCGTTTCATGGCGCGCACGAAACCTGCATACACAGCGTAATTCATAATGAAGAAGTAGTAGGGGATGAAAAAGGCTTTCAATTTGATCTTTTGTCGTTCCAGAAGAAAGCCGACAAACGCCAATAGATAAAATGCTATTTGAGCCGCAAGAAAAAACTTGAAGAAAGTAAATCCCCATAGCGCAAGGATTACATTAGTGATGAATAAAACCGGGAGGGCAAGCGGAGTGAGTGTCCAACGCAACACGCGGTGGGAGATATATTGAAATGAAACGATGCCGAATTTTAACGGATTCAGCAATGGCGACAGCCTGATAATCGCCTGTATTCCCCCTGCGGCAATCCTGATTTTCCGCTTCAGCTCTTCGCCCACTGATGCTGACGGACCTTCCGTTGCATAAGCATCCGGCTCGTAAACGATGCGGCAGCCGCGCTTTACGATGGACAGCGTCATGTAAAAATCTTCGAGGATAGTGTCTTGCGGCACCGGCACAAAAAGCCCGGTGCGAATGGAGAACAGTTCACCCGCTGCGCCCATTACGGAATATAGTTCGGAATCCCATTTTTTGAGCTGCGATTCGTATTTCCAGTAAAACCCTTCGCCAGCCCCGCTGGCTGCATCCTTATCTTTCACCGCAATGCGCTTTTCACCGGAAACAACGCCCACCTTCTCATCCTTGTAGTGCCGCACGATGTTATGGATGGCCTCTTTGTTAACAAAAGTGTTGGCATCGGTAAAGACAACGATGGGCGTTTTCACGAAAGGCATGGCGCGGTTGGTGGCGGCAATCTTGCCTTTTCGCTCTGATTGGTGCAGCAGGCGTATCTGCGGGTATTTTTTAACGAGTTCAGGCGTGCCGTCATCGGAGCCGTCAGTTACAAACAGCAGGTGGAGTTTGTTTTTCGGGTAGTCAAACTCCAGGCAGTTCCTGATTTTTTCTTCGATAAAGTCGGCTTCATTGAAAGCGGCAACCAGCACGGTGACATCGGGCAATTGAACATCGCCCTGCGTTCGCGGCTGTAGCTTAAACATTCTTTTAAGCCGGATTATGCCAAACAATAACAAGCCGTAGCCGATATACGTATAAAACGCCAGGGCAAGAGATGTCCAGAACAGTATTTTGATAAACAGTTCCACTGCTTGTGCAAAGTAAATTGCGCTGAAACACAAGCAGGACAAGGATTTATCAACATATTTCGTAAAAACTGACCTCTATTTTGCCAACTTTATAAACCCTAAAAAATCGGGCATGGACGTAATGTATTTTTTCAAGGTGCTTGCCAGGAGGATATGGCTTATTCTTTTGGTTACGGCACTGGCGGTCACCGCCACTTTTTTCCTCACAGGCAAGGAAGAAAAGGTTTACCTCTCCACGGTGAAGCTACAGACGGGCATCGTGGTGAGCCAGGATGACGAAGGCAAATATCTTCCCCAGCAGAAAATTGACGCCAGGTTCAACAGCCTGATAGATATTATCAGCTCCAAGCCCGTAGTGGACCTGCTTTCGTGCAAACTATTCATCAATGACATGAACAGCCCTGAACCGTTCAGGCAGGCTGCTGCTGAAAAGGTAAGAGGCTCTTATCCGGAAGAAAAGATCAGAGAGGTTCTCACGTCTCTTCAGTTCAAGCTGGATACGCTGGGAGCATTGTCCTATGACGAAAAAGACAGGGTGGCGCGTGAAATGATCAGGGAGATGGGCTATGATTATGATAACATCAAGCCGAGGATTAAAACCGACCGGAAAAAAGATTCCGACTTCCTGTTTGTCAGCCTCATGACGGAAGATCCTGAACTTTCCGCTTATTGCGCTAATGTGCTTTGCGATGAGTTCCTACGCTATAACAGAACCGCGAAAATCAAACAGAAAAACAGTTCCAAAGATTTTTACAATGTCCAGGTGGAGGAGAAACTGAAGGCGCTCAATGTTGCAAAAGAGGCAATGAACAAATTCAAGCTGAACAACAACATCGTTGACCTCCGCGAACAGCAAAGCTCCATTCTGCAGCAGATAAGGGATATGGAGTTGCTGATGGCGGATGAACGGAATAAAATACCCTCTTATCAAAATACTATTGACAACGTAAAGCGCAATGAAGCCAAGGACGAGGTTTCCGCTTATGAATTACAGGAGAAAAACAGGAGGATTAGCAACCTCAGGAATGAGATTAATTATCTCAATAACAAATACATTTCGGAAGGATCGAAGGACAAAAAACTACTCAAGCAGGCGGAGGCGCTGAAAGCTGAATTGAGCACCCTTATCAGCGAGGTTTCGTCTTTAACGGTTGCAGAAAACAAGGATTACCAGACAATCAGGACGGAAAGCGAGTTGAATCTGCAGATAGCAAGAACCAGCGTGGCTTCTATTGACCAGTCTATCCAAAAGCTGAAAAATGAGCTGACCGTTTTGGTTTCCCTTGAGCCGCAACTGACGGCATTGGAACAGAACATCACCATGGCAAAGCAGGCTTATGATGATGCTGTGAGCAAGCTGAGCGCTGCCCAAGCGGAGGCATTGAAGGCGGATGAAACTTTGGCTGTTGTTGACGTTGGCAGGCCTGCCGGCAGCCCTGAACCCACCAAGCGGGAGATTTACTCGGCATTTTCAGGGATGCTGAGCCTCAGCTTTTGCATCATCCTTTTCTTTGTGCTCGAATACCTCGATGTTTCAATAAAGACTCCAACCCAGTTTGAAAAATTCACCAACCTCAGGCTCATCGGCTACCTGAACCAGATCAATTTTATCAGCTTCAACCTCGATGTTAACTTCATTGACATCAACCTCGAAAATATCTTTCACAATCAAACAGAAAGCCCTCAGCTTGAGCAGTTTAAGCAGTTGATAAGAAAGGTAAGGTTCGAGATTGAATCAACCGATTCAAAGCGGTTTTTAGTAACCAGCACCAGAGAGCGGGAGGGCAAAACATTCCTGCTGATTTCTCTCGCGTATTCACTGAGCCTCAATAACAAGAAGGTGCTGCTGATTGACACCAACTTCAAGAACAACACCCTCACCAACATGCTTTCCGCTAAGCCGGCATTGGAAAAGCATTTCAATCAAAGCCTGGTGAAAGACGACATCGTTACCAAGTCAAAGCTCAAAGGCATTGACGTGATAGGGTGCTACGAGGGAAATTATTCGCCTTCGGAAGTTTTTTCGCAGACCAATTTCCACAACCTGTTGAATGAGCTTGCCCAGGATTATGACTTTGTGTTCCTCGAAGGAGCCGCTTTGAACGAGTACTCTGATTCGAAGGAATTGATCAGCAGCGTGGAAAAGGTGATCAGCGTGTTTTCTACCAACTCTACGATAAGGGAGCAGGACAAAACTTCAATCGCCTACCTCCGCGGTCTGGGCGACAAGTTCATGGGAGCCGTCCTCAACAAGGTTGAACTCAGCAACCTCAACTGACCTGATTTCATAAACGCTGAACTTGCCGTTGGAATAGACCTTTGGAAAGCGAAGGGTTGCCATTTCAAGCGGCACAACAGCGTAAACCTTTGAGTTTTCGCCTGCCATCATTTCATTTGCAATCATTATAAATCCGCCCTCTTTCAATTCCTTATAAGAATCACTTAATAGTTTACTTTCATCATATCCCAGCATCTTCATTCTCCTCATCCATTCGCTTCCAAAAGGGGGGTCAAAAAACATTTGGGTGCCGTCTTTCCATTCGCCATAGAGCATTCGCTCCGACTCTACCCTGAAGCCTTCGAGGTAAGGTGGCGCAATGAAAGCGGCATTGGCAGGAGTGTTCTGTTTTGCCCATTGCTGCACATCCAGCCAGCTTTTCTCCTGCGCGTTATTGATGGAGAACTGAACCCTGTTGAGGCTGCCCGCAACGCCAATTGCCAGCAGAAACATTAATTGCAGGGGAACAAGGTACTTCCTCCCATCCGCTGCGGTCTTATTCAACAGATGCAGTCCAATTGTTGCTGTTGCAATCAGCAGAAGCAATCCTGCAACAACTGTCAGACTTTCCTGAGCGTAACCGGTGATTATCAGCGCGGTCAGAAGCATTTTTCCCGCGATCCCCGAAAGGGTGTCAGGCTCGGTGAAAATGTAGTTCGCATAGTAGAGGATGGCGAAAAACACAAGGAACTTGAAGCAGCGGAACAACTGGAATTGGATAATGATGGAAACTGGAAATATTTCCGTGAATATCGTTCCCACCGCAAACAAGCCGAGCATTACCGCGAACGAGGTCTTCACGATCCGGTGATGGTTCTGCTGAGGCTTGTGTTTCCACGCCATCAAAAACCCAATGACCAACGCTAAAGCCTGCAGCAGGGCCAGAATGCTCCAGGTGGAAGGGAATACATGATAAGAAGATCTTACGCGCAAGAGGTCAATCCATTCCTGTTTAGCCATCAGGAGATGCAGTTCTGGCGCGGGGTTCATTAATTTCAGGATGATTAAAGGGCTGATAACAGCCCCCAGAATGCCGGCAGCAAGCAGAAAATCTTTCAGCCGCCTTTCTCTGAGGGCGTGATCTGACAGGCATGCCATCAGTATAATTATCACATAACTAGCCGAAAGGGGATGAATGAGGAAAGCAATGCCGCAAAGCAGTGCCGCCATGTTGAATTGTTTTGAAAAAGCCGCATAAAACGCAAACAGCAGCAGGGGCAGGGCAAGCGTCCGCTCCATCAGCAGGTTCGCAATGGTTTGTTCTTTCCCGATGGTGTTGAGGGAGAAGACAAGAAACATGACGGAAAAGTAAGCCACTTCCCTTCGGTTGAACAGCTTCAGCGCAATGAGGAAGAACGCAGCGAGCGTAAAGCAGAGTGAAGCGGCATAAAGCGCGAAGAACATTGACGGCAGCGATGCGTGAAGAAGTTTTATCAAAAACGCGCAGGCTGGCAGAAAAAGCGAATAGAAATATTGTAGCTCTGCAATGAGGTAATCGTCCCGGTATAGTTCAGGATTGAGCAGGCTTTTGATGAAGGGAATGGTAATGCAATGGTTGTAAACGCCAAAGGTGTATTGGTTGATGCCAAGGATGGATGCAGCCGCAAGAATGAGCAAAGCAACGGCATCTGATATTCTGAACGCAGGTTTGGGCATGGAACAAAATAGGTTGTAATATATCCATAGGGTGGGGGATTAGCTACGAAAGAGTGGCGAAAAAAGTCAGGCGATAGGTACGAGCCAATGCCAGATTAGATGAAAGATAAGCCGCGCTACCTATACGAAAAAACCTGACAGGTTTCCGAAACCTGTCAGGTTTGCGGTGCGCCTTGAATGGTGAATATAGTTCTTTATTTAAGAATGTCCCAAAGGGTGC
>CAZCXH010000098.1:0-17947 GCA_964502525.1 uncultured Chitinophagaceae bacterium | reverse complement strand
AGGTCGGTATCCGCCTGAGGCGGAAAACCGCATACAGAGGCCGGGCAGGTTGGATAAGGTAGCCACAGATACTGACATCCGAAGGTGAGCAATCACCAGAACAAAAACCTGACAGGTAGATGCGGCAGGCATTGACCGAAGGATATTCACCTTCCTACTCGATCCTTCTTTACGTTTACTTTATTCTGAAGTGTAAAAAAACCATTGATTGGGATACCCGCTTGCTGACAGTCATGGTTTGCCGTATAGTACCTTATCGGTTAAATTTCATCAAAGCACAATAAAAAGCGATACTAACAGCGTCCACGTTAAATCGCCTGCAGTATTCATCGCCCACGATTTACGCTTAAGACCTTCGTATCCCCACATTTGGAATTCAATGATTTCCCATAATACGTGTATTGCCGTGGTAAGGCATACGGCAGAAAAACTGCTCGTGCCCGGAATGCTTTTAATCGCAAAACAGATAAGCCCTCCGGCAATCATGTGAGCCAGGCTCCACTTGTCTATGAGATCTGTCGTATTGTACCAATAAACAAACTTATAAAACTTCCTTTTTATCAAATGCGCAGTTTTAATATCTTCCGGTTGCAAATTAGGACAACTATGGTGACTTTTGTCAGCCTTTGTCATTATTTTTATGGTTCTTTGCGAAAATCTCATTTGAGAATGAATTGATCCTTCAGGAGAGAACGTTTTCATCTCTTGGTGGCGTAAAATTTTTTGTCAATCGGTCATTCAAAAGTCCCTTTAGTCCAATTGTAATGGCAGGCAATCTTCCAAAGATCAAAGGGCTTGTTTTAATTGAGCAATTAGGGCAGGGTGATTTCGGCACCGTTTATAGTTGCAAAGATGATAATAACAATAAATTTGCACTGAAGGTTTTAAGAACTGACAGGGACTACATTGATAATGTTGCAAAGCTTTATGGTTCAAGGAAAGGATTGCTGGAGCATGAATCAATTGTTTCATTTGAAGAATCGGGTCAATATCCGAATCTGGTGCCGTCAGAGGTTATTGGGATAGACGGGATTTATTACCGCAAAATGCCCATTTATGACGGGACATTGGATGATTTTCTGAAAAAAAACAAACTTAATGAAACCGTGTTTTATACTATTGCTTCTCAATTGATTCAGGGAGTTGCTCAATTGCATTCCAAAGATGGCGGATATGTCCATTTTGATATCAAGCCGGATTCCATTCTGATAAATCAAAAAGAAGGAAGATTGGAATGCGCTTTGTCGGATTTTGGCTCATGTGTCAAAATAGGCGCATGGTATTACAAACTTGGAAATATCAAGAGGTATTCTCCAAAACATGCGAATGAGGATTTTGGCCCGCACAATGACGTTAACCTGGTTGGCAAGGTTTTATTGGAAATGCTGACAGGCTCGTATCCCGGAAAGGAAGCGGTCATTCATTTCGACAGGGATAAAGAAAGAACGAAAATTGAAAATTACATAGCTTCATTGTTAGATGTGAACTTAAGCCCAACGGAAAAATATAAATCATTGGTGGAAGAAAGCCTGGGCAAACTACCGGAATATGCGGCAAGAATTAAAGATTTGGTGAGAAAAGCAATGTATGAAGAATTTAAAGACGGAAATGAATTATTGAAGGAATTCAAAAGAATAGAAAATAGAAGAAAACCTTTCAAGTCGCTCGCCTTATTCATGCGATCCTTGTTTAACCTTGGAGAGAGAATGACGCGTATCCCTACGTTTAGGTCTTAATAGATATTCAAGACCGATACCGGCATCAATAAAAGTTTTTATGGTGTTGCAGGTATTAGAAACTTTTACCGCTGCGTTTTAGTTTACTTCGCCTTTTTCGCAACAGACCTACCCTTAGGCGCCACTTCAAGCGATTCAAGTCGCTTTAATAAAGTTTGAAATTCTTTGGATTTCACTAATTCATTCTCCTTGATGAGATCGGAAAACTTTTTCTCCAATTCCTTTCTTCTTGCCAGCGCCTTTCTGCGAATGTCTTCAACAGCTTTTTTGACTTCAGGCTCATGCACCTTGCCTTTTTTCACCAGGGAATTAAACTTTTGGTGAAGGCTCTTATTGGTTTCCTCCGCAAGACCGATGCCTGCATAAAAAAGATTTTTCAAGGTGTTGCGGGCGTTAGATGCTTTTACCGCTGCTTGCGGTTTTTTAGAAGCTGCCATAAGTGTTTTTTATTTGGATTAAAATAGTAATCAAAAATATTGTTCATGATAATGATTCCAAAATTGCGGCTCGATGTCCTCATGGATGAGAATTCCTGTATCGGAGACTTTCAGGTGATGGTATTTGTCTGAATAAATAAAATCAATGATATAAAACAACTGTCCTTTGCTGTCCTTATCTTCCTTAAGGCTTATCAGGCAGCGTCCTGGATAATGCTTCTTGATATAGGCATGAACCTTATCGGGAAGCTTGGTGGCAATGTGTTCCATTACGCTGATTTGCGCTAAATTATCGGAATGAAATTTGAAAATTGATGATTTATGTCAGCATCACTGATGAAAAGTACTCACCGATTTCCGCCCGAACCTTTGCATGATTGCCCTCTGCAGCATTTCACGGTGGTCCGGGTGCGCTATGTGCAGCAGCTCATTGGCGCGCTGGTGCAGATTCTTTCCGAATAAATTGGCAATGCCGTATTCCGTCACCACGTAATGCGCATGTGCGCGTGAGGTCACTACGCTTGCGCCATCTTTGAGGAACGGGGCAATTTTTGATTCTCCTTTTTTTGTCACGGAGGCCATCGCGATGATGGGCTTGCCGCCCTCCGACAGGGCTGCCCCGCGAATGAAATCCATCTGCCCGCCTACACCTGAATATTGCCTGGCGCCAATCGAATCAGCGCAAATCTGCCCGGTGAGGTCAATCTCAATGGCGCTGTTGATCGCCACCGCGCGTGGGTTGGAGCGAATGACATGCCCGTCATTCACATAGCTTGCCTCCAGAAAAACAAACTCCGGGTTATCATCCACATAATCATAAAGCCTTTTTGATCCGATGGCAAATGCACCCGCTACTTTCCCTTTGTGCTTTCTCTTATAGCGGTTGGTGATGACTCCTTTTTCAACGAGGTCAATCACGCCATCGGAAAACATTTCAGTGTGGATGCCAAGGTCTTTGTGATTGCTGAGGCAGTCGAGCACCGCATCCGGAATGGCGCCAATGCCCATCTGCAGCGTGGAGCGATCTTCAATCAGCGAAGCGCAATTTCTGCCGACAGCTCGCTCACATTCGCTGATTTCGTTATTGTAATTTACTTCCGGCAGCGGTTCGTTCACTTCCACCAATGAATTGATTTCACTCATATGAATAAGCCCATCGCCATGTGTGCGCGGCATTTGCGGGTTCACTTGCGCAATAACGTGTTTTGCGTTCCTGACTGCGGCACGGGTGACGTCAACCGATACACCAAGGGAGCAGAAGCCGTGTTTGTCAGGCGGTGAAACGTGAATGAGCGCCACGTCAAGAGGAAGGAAGTTATTCTCAAACAGCTTGTAAATCTCGCTGAGGAAAACGGGAATATAATCGCCATTGCCTCCGTTCACATTTTCGCGAACGGGAGCTGAAACGAAAAGGGAATTAAAAAAAAAGCTTTTGCGGTACTCCGGTTTGGCAATTCCAAGTTCTCCGATCAGGCTGATATTTACCAGTTCAACATTGTTCAACTCAGTTGCCCGATTCTCCAGGGCTTTGATTAAATGACAAGGCGTGGCTGCGCTTCCCTGCAGAAACACGCGGTTGCCTGAGCGAATGAGTTTGATAGCCTCGGAAGCGGACACAAGTTTATCCCGATAAGTCATAAAATAGGCTCACTATAAAAGATTAATGTACGTATCATGAGTCCCCTCCGAAAAACCGATATTTGATCATCTGATGAATTGCTAATAAGGCATTATAGAAACAGTTACATCGTATGATTTTTATGGAGTATTCATCCGATGACTTTTCAGAGCGGTATCAATCATCTTAATTCTAAGATCATTTCCAAAAAACTAAGGCAGGGTAGTGCGCCCTGCCTTAGCTTCTTATAATAATTGTGGAACAATCATCCGGTTGCTTCAGGAAATCTTCACTTCAAGCTTCGGCTTCGACTTAGCTTCTTCCTTTTTGGGAAGCGTCAGCTTCAGCACTCCATTTTCATACTTTGCTTTCACCTGGTCAGCTTTCACGGATTCGGGAAGTGAGAATGAGCGTACAAAGGAGTTATAGTTATACTCCCTGCGGGTGTAATTCTTGTCTTTTTCCTCTTTCTTCTCCTCCCTTTCGGCTTTGATAGTTAGATAGCCGTCTTCGCAGGTGATGTGGAAGTCTTCCTTCTTCATTCCCGGCACGGCAAGCTCGACATCGAATTCGCCACCTTTGTCAACAATGTTGACAGGCGGCACTTCCAACATCCAGGATTTTTTGCCCTGCCAGTCGAGGTTGAAAAATGGTTCGTCAAAAATGCCTGTCAGCGATGGAAACCTTCTTGATAAGAGTGTCATGGTTTAGTCCTCCTTAATTTTTTTGGTTTGAAAATTTATGGGTAAAAATACCCCTCCAACGATGTGGCTGACAATGATTTTTGTCAGCTTTAGTCAGCTTTTTTTTTTGAGACCTTACCCAATCGCTTCCTCCAATTTCATCGCCTTATCCATCCTCACCCCTCTTTCAGTCGTTTGCAGAGTGCAGCATTCCACCGCACGATCATGCTCGAAAAACAAGATGTATTTCTCCCGGCAGGCTTTTTCGAGGAATTCATTTTTTTCGCTCATCGTGACAAGCGGGCGAACATCATATCCCATCACATAAGTAACCGGAATATGCCCTGACGATGGAATCAGATCAGCCATGTAAACAATGGTTTTGTTCCTGTATGTGATATGCGGAATAATCATCGCTTCGGTGTGTCCGTTGGAGCGTATAAAATCGAATCCTGAAAAAACCTTATCTCCCTTTTTCAAAAAACGCAACTGCCCGCTTTTCTCAATGGGAAGTATGTTCTCCTTCAGGAACGAAGCCTTCTCCCTTTCATTCGGCTGAACCGCCCATTGCCAATGCGTTTCATCCGACCAGTAAGTTGCATTCCTGAAAGCGGGAATAAATTCTTCGCCTGCCTTGCATATCGCACCGCCACAGTGATCGAAGTGCAGGTGCGTGAGAATGACGTCAGTAACATCATCTGGGGTAAACCCATGTGATTGCAGCGACTTTTCCAATGTATCATCCCCATGCGGCTGATAGTAGCTGAAAAATTTTTCGCTTTGCTTATTCCCGATACCGCAATCAATGAGCGCCAATTTATCCCCCTCTTCAATGAGCAGGCAGCGCATCGCCCACGTGCAAAGGTTGTTTTCATCAGCAGGATTCAGCTTGTTCCACAGCGTTTTTGGCACAACCCCGAACATGGCTCCGCCATCGAGTTTGAAGAAGCCTGTGTTGATGGGGTAAAGGTTCAATTAAAAATTAAGAATTAAGAAATTAAGAATTGTAATAGTACTAAAGTCCATACTTCATTCCGGTCAGCTCTTTTGCTTTGAAGAAATTAAAATTTTGGAAATGATGCGGAGTATTTCTTCTAAATCGCTCAAAAGACTCTCTGCTTGCTTAATGGTAATATAGCTTGTATCTCGCAATAGCCTTAACCAAAAATGAGTTTCACGAGCTTCCTTGTAAGCGATGCCCATTCTTGCGATGAAGTCAGCCCTGGACAATCCGCTGACAGCCTCCTCTACATTGGCGCCTATTGACGTCCCACTTCTTAAAACTTGTTTTGATAGCACAAACTCCTTCTTTTTCTCTACCAAATATTTATAGAGCTTAATAATCCTGATGGCAAAATCATAGCTCTTACCCCGGATCACATTTTCTTTCGGCATAATCAATATTCTTAATTCTAAATTTTTAATTTTTAATTGTGTGTTCAATACAATTCAGGAAAGCTCCCCGGATCATACTCATTCATCATCTCATAAACAACATCAAACACGTCATCAACGCTTGGCTTGCAGAAGTAATCCCCGTCAGAGCCATAGGCAGAGCGGTTTGCAACAGCGGTTAAAGTTCTCGGCTCGCTGTCGAGAAGCTGAAATGCTTTCTGCTCTTCCATTACTTGCTGTAGCATGTAAGAGGTGGCTCCTCCGGGAACATCTTCGTCAAGGAAAAGAACTTTATTGGTCTTTTTGATGGATTCAACAATTTTATGATGAATATCAAATGGCAGCAATGTTTGCACGTCAATCACCTCGCATGAAATTCCGGCCTCATCCAAAATGTTAGCCGCATCCAATGCGATGCGCACACATGAACCGTATGTAACAACAGTTACGTCAGTCCCTTCTTTAACCACTTCGGGGATTCCGAGCGGAACGGTGAAGTCGGCAATGTTTTTCGGAAGGCGCTCTTTCAGGCGATAGCCATTGAGGCATTCAATAATCAATGCCGGGTCATTTGAACGGAGCATGGTATTATAAAATCCGGCAGCTCTTCTCATGTCGCGCGGTACCAGAATATACATGCCCCGAAGGGAATGTAAAAGCATCCCCATCGGTGAGCCGGTGTGCCATATTCCTTCCAGCCGGTGACCTCTTGTGCGCACTATGACCGGGCAAACCTGTTTGCCCCGTGAACGGTAGTGAAGCGTGGCAATATCATCCACCATCGGCTGCAAGCCATAAATAAGATAATCGAGATACTGAATTTCAGCTATTGGGCGGAACCCCCGCATCGCCAGCCCTATTCCCTGCCCGATTATCGTGGCTTCGCGGATGCCCGTGTCGAATACTCGCAACTCCCCATACTTCTTCTGCATCCCGGCAAACGCCTGGTTTACATCACCTATTTTGCCAACATCTTCACCGAAAGCCAGCATTAAAGGATAGCGTTTCAAATTCTCATCAAAACATTTGTTAAGTATCTCAAAGCCGTTCATCACAGGGCAGTCTTCGTCATAAACCGGCTTTACTTCCTCAACATTCATCGCGCTATATTTCGATTGGCTGTGCAAATACGATTGATAATTTTCCTTGCTTCCGGCTTCCAGTTGTTTTTTCTTTTCAACTAATTTCTTCCGAGAAGGCGCAGGCTCCAGCCGGGTTAACCTCAATCCTTTCTTCGCCATGTGCATCACGTCCCTTCTCAAGGGATCGCGGATGTTGTGCAAAGCGTCAACAAGCTGATTGATTTCATCAGCCTGGCTCGATTCAGCCGCCATTTCCTCCATAATCTTCACCATCTCGTTTATTTCTGCGCGGGTTGGATTGAGAAAACGCTCCCATGCTGTATTTTTCCCTTCCGTCACCCGCTTCTTCGCTTCCAGTTCCATTCTGGCAATTTCTTCAACCGATGCAATGGCATTTTTTATCATCCATTCGCGCATCTTTCTGATGCAGTCATTCTCCTGTTCCCAATCCAACCGCTCCTTCGACTTGTAGCGCTCATGCGAACCGGAAGTGGAGTGTCCCTGAGGCTGCGTCACTTCCTTAACATGAAATACAGCGGGGATATGCGTTTCCCGAACCTTTTTGATCCCTTTCTCATAAACTTCGCAAAGCGCGGGATAATCCCATCCATAAACTTCGTAGATGTCAATGCCATCGCCATTCTCATTCAAACGAAAACCTTGCAACACTTCAGAGATGCTTCCCTTGGTGGTTTGATATTCCGAGGGAACGGAAATTCCATAGCCATCATCCCAAACCGAAATAGCAAGCGGAATCTTCATCACTCCTGCCGCATTCAGCGCTTCCCAAAAAATTCCTTCGGATGTGCTGGCATCTCCTATGGTGCAGAAAACAACCTCGTTTCCGTTTTTTGAGAAGTAAGGTTCCTTCAATTTGTTGTTTTGCCGGAAAAGCTTTGACGCGAGCGCCATGCCCAAAGCCCGCGGCATCTGGTGTCCGGTTGACGAACCATCCGCAGACGAATTATACCGTTCCATGAGATTAAGCCACTCCCCCTCCTCATCTACGAAAGTCGTTGCGAAGTGCGCATTCATCTGCCTTCCTGCGGAATGCGGATCTTCCTTAGGGTCCGGATTCGCATAAAGCTGCGCAAAGTATTGCTCAATGGATACTTCGCCCAGCGCAAGCATGAAAGTCTGGTCACGGTAATATCCTGCACGGAAGTCGCCTTTTTGAAATGTCTTTGCCATGGCGATCTGCGGCACTTCTTTGCCTCCACCGAAAATTCCGAACTTGGCTTTGCCTGACAGCACTTCTTTCCTTCCGAGCAGGCTCACCTCCCTGCTTTCGCATGCAAGACGATAGTCATCAAGAATCACCTTCCTGAAATCTTCATAGCCGATTTTTCCCTTTGAGAGTTTTTCCTGCTGCATGGTGGCAATGATACAAAAATAGCGGATTGAACATCCGGTGTTGAAGATTTATTCCTTGATTTTTCTATGACGCTGTTTAAATTAAATATAGAACGCAGATAACGCAGATGACTCAGAAAAATAAGATCCAGATATCCCGAAACAAGTGTAAAAAAGAAACTATGACTGGACTGAAGGACTCCGGTCTCCTTCGGAAGGATATACCATCTGGTACTATCAGGAACAAGATGCGAAACCTGTTTACCGATGGCATACATGGGACAGCTTGCAATAAGATTTCTTTTGAGTATTGCAACACCGGGAACGAAAGTCACTCTGATCACCGAGAAAAATAATTTTCAGGATTTCTACAAGCGGCAGTTGGCTTATGTGATACTCCCTGATGGAAGCTGCCTGAACGAAAGGTTATTAACTGAAGGATATGCTAAGACTGCGAATGAATATAGTTGCAGTAAGTTGCCCGATTTTCAAATACTCAATCTCGCTGCAAAGCAAGCTGGTAAAGGGTTGTACGCCTATACCCCTAACTTTTAAACCGTATGTAGAAACACCTAAAAATGTTTCCCCTATGTTTCCCCCAGAAACAAAAATTCCTGATAACTTGTTGAACTTCAACTTATTATCAGGAATTTCGGTGATCCCGTAGGGATTCGAACCCCAAACCTTCTGATCCGTAGTCAGATGCTCTGATCCAATTGAGCTACGGGACCTGTTTTATTTTCAGTATGCAAATTTAAGGATAGAATCGGTTGCTAAACCCGAGACTTCAAACTCGAACCCCGAAACTTTCTCATCCCTTCGCCTCGTCCTTCTTTCCGCTTTGTTGTCCTGGTTTTGAGAAAGAGTCGCGCATATCCGTATCAGCCTGGATGTTTTTCATGCGGTAGTAATCCATGATGCCCATGTTGCCGTTGCGGAATGCCTCTGCCATTGCCTTAGGTACTTCAGCTTCGGCTTCGATTACCTTGGCGCGTGCTTCCTGCGCTTTGGCTTTCATTTCCTGCTCGACCGCCACCGCCATCGCTCTTCTTTCTTCCGCCTTTGCCTGCGCGATGTTTTTGTCGGCATTCGCCTGATCCATCTGCAACACGGCACCTATATTTTTTCCGACATCAATATCTGCAATGTCAATGGAAAGAATTTCAAATGCGGTTCCGGAATCCAGGCCTTTCGCCAGCACTACCTTAGATATGGAATCGGGATTTTCAAGCACTTGCTTATGAGAAAGCGCAGAACCGATTGAAGTTACTATGCCTTCGCCAACTCTGGCGAGGATGGTTTCTTCTCCCGCGCCACCCACGAGTCTTCCGATGTTTGCACGAACGGTGATCCTCGCCTTCGCCACCAACTGAATGCCGTCTTTCGCCACAGCGGTCACGGGCGGAGTGTCAATCACTTTTGGATTCACCGACATCTGCACGGCTTCCAGCACGTCCCTTCCCGCAAGGTCAATGGCGGTCGCCAGTTTATAATTAAGCGGAAGGTTGGCTTTGTCGGCTGAGATGATGGCATTGACCACGGTAGTGATATTTCCACCGGCAAGGTAATGTGTTTCAAGATCGTTGGCGGTGATGGTCAATCCGGCTTTGGTTGCGGTGATCAACTGCTGCACGATGAGGCTGGGCGGCACTTTGCGGATGCGCATGACGATGAGTTGGATGAGGCTCACCCTGACTCCTGACGCCCATGCTGTGAACCACAATCCAAGGGGGATGAAGTAGAGGAAGATGAAGATGCCGACAAAAACGGCAACGGAGATAAGCACGAGAAAAACTGGTCCCATTTTATATTTCGTTTAATTGTTTCACAAATATCTTGTTTTCCGCAATCTTTACAACTTTTACTTTTTTGTTGCTTTCGATGTATTCGCCCAGAGAGTAAACTTCCAATTTGCTTTCGTTGATCATCGCCTTTCCGTTTGGGCGGAGATAGCTTACCGTGATGCCTTCGTCACCTACCTTAGCCAGGGAATCTTCCAAAACGGTTGCCTTTCCTTCAGAAACTTCTTTCAGAGCGATTTTGCCGGAACTATAGGTTTTGAATCCGGCATATAGCAGAACACAAGTAGCTATCAGCGTAAATCCAAGGATAAGGCTTCCTGTTTTCATGCCATATTCCGAGAAACCCAGATAAACCCCGGCAACCACAATTATACCCCCGACAATCCCGAATATGGTGGTGCCGGGAAGAAAAAATATTTCGATTGTCACGATAAGCAATCCAAGAAGGATTACGCCAGCAATCAGCCAGATATCCATGCGCTTTTTTATTTGCCTGCCGTGGCGGGCGCTAATGTAATGTAAACGCTGCTGCCATCCACCTCGCTGTGAAGGATAAGTTTTTCCTCAGTGATCTCCATTATTTTCAGGCGAGTGGTTTTATTCTCATTGGTTGTAGTTACCAGTTCATTGCCTTCAACCTGCCATTTGCCCTCCTCTGACATCGGGCCGAATTCAATTTTGTATTTTCCGTCATCAAGAAATTCCATGACGGGATATTCCAACTGCTCGCCCGTCATCACTTCATCATTCATCTTAAACTCCATGTATGACCATTTTTTAGCGATGAGTTTGCTTTTTTCGTCAGTCTTGGTTTTGCAGGCAAATCCAAGCATCATGGCTAAAAGCAAGGGCAGGAGTTTAATATTTCTGACGATTGTCATAATTGAGCGTATTTTGCGGGCACAAATTAAACAACTTTTCAACAGCTTCCTTAATCCGCACTGATGAAGTTTGAGCTTTGGCTGATTGGCAGAAACGAGCCTTATTTAAGCGAGGGGATGGCAATTTTTGAAAAACGCATTAACCGGTATCTCGGGTTTGAGATTAAATATTTTGAAGGCGGCAAAAAAGCAAAAGATCCCGGCATAAAAAAGGTTGCAGAAACGAATCTCGTCCTGAACAAACTTGAGAAAAGCGATTATCTGATAATTTTGGACGAAAGGGGAAAGGAATATTCTTCGGAAAAGTTTGCGGAGGTGATTAACCGCATCATGCGGGCGGGAGCGAAAAGAGTTATTTTCTTTATAGGCGGAGCTTATGGGATGGATGAACCGTTGCGCAGAAGAGCCCACCTTGCGATCTCGCTTTCAAAAATGACATTATCCCATCAAATTGCGCGGGTTGCATTTGCCGAGCAGCTTTATCGCGCGTTTACAATTTTAAACAACGAGCCTTACCATCACGCCTGAATCAATCATGTCCATTACGCTGGCAATTATTGTACTCACCTGCATTATCTCGCTGAGCGCATTCAACAACGAAGCGATGATGAACCAGCTTGTCTTTTCGCCATACACGATCAAAAGAAGAAAAGAGTGGTTCAGGTTTTTTTCATCCGGGCTGCTTCATATTAATTTTTTGCATCTGTTTTTTAATATGTATGCATTGTATCTTTTTGGAACCATCACTGAATCATATTTCCGCGGGCTGTTCAATTCCGTGGGACCTGCAATATATCTGTTCATGTACATAAGCTCCATCGGATTGTCGGAAGCCTATTCATACTTTAAGCACCGCGACAATCCGCAGTATGCAAGCCTCGGTGCCTCAGGGGCGGTATCGGCTGTTGTGTTCGCCAGCATCCTGTTTGAACCTAACAATAAAATAGGGTTGATCTTTTTTCCAATCGGAATTCCGGGATTCATCTTCGGACTTTTATATCTTCTTTATTCCATGCACATGGCAAAGCAGGCAAGTGACAATATAGGGCACTATGCGCATTTTTACGGTGCGGTGTTCGGTTTTATTTTTCCGATACTGCTCAAGCCGAGCCTGCTGATGGAATTTATTTCGCAGGTGATTAATGGGTATTGATTCGGTAATTCGATGATTCGATGATTTGCTATATAATTCGATAATGCGCTGATAAGATAAGTTGATTTGTTGATTTTATAATATCAACGAATCATCAAATCACCGAATTATCGCATCACAAAATATTACTTCGGTGAAATCACAAGATATCATTGACCTTCGCAGCGACACGGTTACAAAGCCCACGCCCGGCATGCTGCAGGCGATGATGGAAGCCCGGGTGGGTGATGATGTTTTCGGAGAAGATCCCACCGTCAATATGTTGGAGCAAAAGGCTGCGAATCTTTTTGGCAGGGATGCTGCGCTTTTCTGTCCTTCGGGCACGATGACCAATCAAACCGCCATCAAGGTTCTTACCCAGCCCTTATGCGAGGTGATTTGCGACAAAGCCGCGCACATTTATAAATACGAGGGTGGGGGACTTGCTTTTAATTCTTCTGTTTCCGTGAGGACGCTGAATGGCGACCGCGGAAGGCTGAAAGCGATGGATGTTCTTGAAAACATCAATCCCGATGATGAGCATTGTCCTGTCACGAAAGTGGTGGCGTTGGAAAATACGTGCAACAAGGGTGGGGGATCGTGCTATGATTTTGAGGAGATCAAAAAGATACATAAGGTGTGCCGGCAATATGATTTATCGCTGCATCTTGACGGGGCGCGGTTGTTCAACGCGCTGGCGGAATCAAAGCAAACACCAAAAGATTACGGAACACTATTTGACACGATATCCATTTGTCTTTCGAAGGGACTGGGAGCTCCGGCAGGATCCCTGCTCATCAGCAGCAAGGACAACATCAAAAAAGCGAGGCGGGTGAGAAAGGCATTGGGCGGAGCGATGCGGCAATCCGGATATCTTGCCGCTGCCGGAATCTATGCCCTCGATCATCATGTGAAAAGGCTAAAGGAAGACCATCAGCGCGCGAAATCCATTGCGAGGGTTCTCGAATCATGCTCGTTTGTTGAATACATGCTGCCGGTTGAAACCAACATCATCATCTTCGGGCTGAATGAAAAATATACGGATGAAGCCTTTCTTGTTATTCTTAAAAAAAAGGGAATACTTGCCGTGCAGATGGACAGAAGGATGATGCGTTTCGTCACACATCTTGATTTTGATGATGCTATGCTTGAGAAATTTGAGAAGGAAATAAAACGAATGTGAATAATTCCTGCCTTTCGATAACATGCAACTGTTCAAACGGCAACTCTTCGTTTGCGGCTATCCCGGAACAAGTGTAAAAAACAAATTGTGATCTTGATATATCATCAATGGTATAAAAACCCGGTGGGTTTTTATTGTTCGGGCGGTGTGGTCAAAAAATCAATCACAAAGCCGTTGTCATCTTCAAACTCCACTTCCGTCAGTTGAATCCAGAGGGTGACGCCTTTTTTGGAATACACCCATTTCAGGGTTTTGTCGCCATAAGTTCCCGGTTTGTAAATCTTGTCGAAATGCCGCTTGATAAGATTGAGAGTTTTTGTTGCGGATTCTTTTTTCCCGAAGTATGTTTCCATGGAAGCATCCGTCAATAAGCTGCCCGTAAATTCAAAGGTGATGTCTCCGAAATCATATTTGTCCCTGCTGAAATAAACCGTATAAGTGATGTAGCTCGAATCTTCCTTGAAAACTTCCGTTGATCCCATGGTCGTTTTTATCTGCTGAATGGATGTGCCGGGTTTGAATCCGAAGGGCAGCATGCCTTTCTTTTTGAGTTTCAATGCCGTCACGACTTCATCCGCATGGATTGTGCTGTCAGCAACCTGAGCTTTTGCGGCATCCGCTGTCAATACTATCAATAATAAAATTGCTCCTTTCATGAAGCGCATGGCATTTAAAATTTTAATACGCGCAAACCTAAATTAAAAACACGGATTCTCTGGCAGTAAACGAATGCGAAGTATTAACAGTGCAGCAGGGGAAATGCTTAGTTCCCTTCCAGCTTTTTGCGAAGATTGGAGAGGGTGTTATAGGGGTTGTCTGTGGCAGCCATGTTTACCATCCACTCAGGCACTGTGCCGCCCGGGTCGGAGTGGTTGGTGAAAATCACCTCCACTTTGTTATCGCCTTTTGGAATAAATTCCCATGAACTGATTGCCTCGGGGATGCGCACCATGCCTTGCTGTGGCGGAACATAATCGGGTTGGGCGATGACGTTCATCCTATAGCCGCCATTTTGTATTTTAATTACCTTGTAAACGACAGCTAAATCACGGTTCGTTACCGGCCACGGTGCCGTCACTTCGTAATAAACATAAAACTCGTGGTCTGAAGCTTTCTTCAGCAGCCTGCTCGCCCTGATGCGGTCCATCCAATCATCATGTTTTTCAAAATCAAGAAAAAGCTCGATGGCGTCTTTTGCGCTGGCGTTCACAATCACGGAAGCTTTAGAGTCCTTCAGGCTCGATTTAATCGCCCTTTTCGTATAAACTTTAATTCCATTGTTATCTCTTTGCAGCTTCCAATCATCCATTGATGTTTGCGATAATGCGGGAAGAAAAAATACAAAAACCAAAACAAGCGCGCTGAGGTTTGATTTCATTGAAGGGTTATTTAGGCGTAACAACAATCATTCTGCCGATTAGTTCGCAGGGTTTGAAAATTTTCATCTTTTATGCAACGCATTAAAAATTGCACGGGAAAATTACCCAGTTACTCATGTTCTGCATTGACTTTAATCATGTTGGCTCCTGTGGAATGTCCAATGGAGTTTACGGAGCGCTGGGATGCAGCGCTATTCCACCGGCAATATATCCGTTAGCCGAAAAAAAACGGGCAATGAACAACAGGGCGAAAGCAGTGTTCATTCTGATGTGAAAAAAAATTTTTCATCATCCTGAAAGACACCTTGTTTCAATGGTTATCTTTACCTGCGCATGTTAACAAACCAACTTCAGAAATTCACCCCGCCTCCCATTGAAAAGGTTGAA
The DNA here is from genome assembly GCA_964502525.1 of uncultured Chitinophagaceae bacterium. GTDB lineage: Bacteria > Bacteroidota > Bacteroidia > Chitinophagales > CAIOSU01 > DATLYB01. The sequence continues at coordinate 2,879 of CAZCXH010000098.1, read as the reverse complement.
GACATTGCAGCCCCGCTCAGGCTGTATTTCCGCCCGCAGTATTTCGGCATTGATGAAGTGGATGACTCGCACCCCGCCCTGTATGTAACCAACCACACCGTGTATGGACTGACCGATGGGCTGCTGTTCGGTGTGGAATTATTCAAGCGCAGGGACATATTCATCCGCGCCCTCGTTGACAACCTCCATTTTGAAATTCCCGTGTGGCGCGATTTCATTCAGCAGATCGGTTTCGTGAGGGCGAGCCGCGAAAACTGCTCAGCCCTGATGGAAGCGCAGGAAAACGTGATGGTGTTTCCCGGTGGCGGCAGGGAAGTGTGCAAGCGCAAAGGCGAAGCGCATCAGCTTGTCTGGAAAGACCATCTCGGTTTTGCCCGTATGGCAATACAGTTCGGCTACGACATCATTCCCGTGGCGCAGGTGGGAGGCGATGACGCCTACGACATCGTTGCCGATGCTGACGAAATCATGAAATCGTGGATCGGCAAATACCTGCGCGACAGCAAGGTCATCAAAAAATATTTTCGCGGGGGCGACAACATCCCGCCCATCACGCGCGGCCTCTTCGGACTGGGAATTCCCAAGCCGGTAAAAATGTACATCTCATTCGGCAAAAGAATAAGCACTTCTCATTATCTGAAAAAATATGATGATGAGGAAAACCTCTGGAACCTGCGCAATGAAGTGGAACTCTCCATGAACAAGCAGTTCATCACCCTGCTCGAATACCGCAAGAACGACAAAAAGAAGACGTGGAATTTGTTTGGGTAGGGCTGAACAATGACAGCTCACGACCATCACCACCGCGCATCCAGCAATATCCGGCTTGCCTTTTTTCTCAATCTTGCCTTTACCGTTGTTGAAATTGTTGGCGGAATTTGGACGAACAGCGTTGCCATACTTTCAGATGCCCTGCATGATTTAGGCGACAGCATCGCTTTGGGAGTGGCATGGAGGATGGAACGCTTCTCCACGAAAAAAGGCGACACGTCATTCTCTTTCGGCTACAGGCGCTTCTCGCTGCTCAGCGCGCTGCTTACAAGCCTCGTTCTCATCACAGGTTCCATTTACATTCTCATTGAAGCTGTCGGGCGCATGCTCAACCCTGAACGGTCCAATGCAGAAGGGATGGTGCTCTTTGCCATTGCCGGCATTGCCGTCAACGGCTATGCGGCATGGAAAGTGAGCAAGGGAAACAGCCTCAACGAGCGCATCGTTTCCTGGCACTTTGTGGAAGACGTGCTCGGCTGGGTGGCAGTGCTGATTGCGGGCGTGGTGCTGATGTTCCGTGAAATCCATTACCTCGACCCTGCCATTTCCATCCTTGTCGCGCTTTACATATTGTATAATGTTGTGAAACGTCTGAAAGAAACGCTGGTCATCTTCCTGCAGGGCGTTCCGGGTGAAATTGACATCCGGGACATTGAGGTGAAGATTAGACAGGTGGAGCGCGTCCAGTCGGTTCATGACCTGCATATTTGGTCCATAGATGGCGAACGCCATGTGCTCACCGTCCATGTGAAGCTGGAAAGAATTGACTCCATTCAACAGGCTTTGGCGGTGAAAACCAATATAAAACAACTTCTATCTAAGCTGCCGCTTCAGCATGCTACCATTGAAACAGAGTTTGACGAGGAGACGTGCTTCATGGACAAAAAAGGCGGGTGAAGGGTGGCGCGTACGCACCTCGTTTTCTTCGTTTGTCGCTTTGGCAGCGCAGCGCGTCAGGAGCGTGAGGGCATCTATCGGGCATGCAGAACACGCGCATTTTAAATCTACCTTACTGTCAGGTCGTTTCATTGCCGTTGGCTTCAGCCAACGGGTTAAGAGTCAAAGGAGCTAAAAGGCTTTAGCCAAAATATCTTTCAAGGTGGAAGAAGTTGGGCTAAAGCCCGATATCATACGATGCTTTCAAATCCGTTGGCTAAAGCCAACGGCAATGAAAAAACCTTCCAAGCTTCACCCCGCCACCCCCTCGCTTCCGCTCGCCTCTGGCGAGCGAAGGGCAACTATTGTAATTCCATAGCGTAAACCGTCACTGGAACTTTTCCAAAAGTTGAAGTTATGCAACGAACCACCCCAACCCCGTTCAGCGCATCCGGCTCTCCGTTTCGCGCCTTATTATTCGCAATTATTATCATGATTAATCTTCCGGTCAGCGCAGCCGTTTTCAGCGTGAAGCAGAAAGGCAGCTACGACCAGCAGGAGATATGGATCCCGCGCTATCCGGGCAACGTCATCAAAGAAACCGACACGGTTGTCATTAACAATGAAATCCGCCAAAACGTGGACATCGTGGTGAGGGGCACTCTCATCATCCGGGAAAACTCCAGCTTCAGGGGCGACAGAAATATTATCGTGGTGAAAAGCGGTACGCTGCTCAATCTTGGCGATTGCAGGTTTGAACTGCTCACGAACAGGGGCGCCATCTATAATGAGAATACGCTTGAAGTATCGCTTGATTTTGTGAATTCCGGCAATGTGATCAATTATAAAAAGATTGATGTCAGCAACGTGCTGGACAATACCGGGATGATTACTGGAAAAGAAGGAAGGGTGTCCGCCAGCCGGAAATTCATTAACTCCAGAACCGGCATCATCAAAGGATACGTGGATGTATGTTCCAATAACTTCATGAATGTGGATGGCGGCTCGATAGACACGCAAACCGCAACGTTTTGCGGCAACCCGATTTTGAACGCCAACACGATGGTTTCACAGCAAAGCGATCCGTTATTGTTCGAAAAAAAGATTTCCATTGAGTCTATTTTTCAGGCCGGGGAGCCTCCGCGCAATTAGGCAATTTCTCAATTTGAATCGAAGCGAATAATGGCACCACAAAATTCAGGCAGGCGCAGATTAAGACTTCACGTCAATTC
>CAZCXH010000097.1:0-18369 GCA_964502525.1 uncultured Chitinophagaceae bacterium | reverse complement strand
TACTTTTCAAGTAGCTCCTTTGCCCTTGTCCTATTTTTGATGCGATTGCCCTGTATCATGCAATATGAAGCGGTGTAATTTCGTTTCCGGTTAACATTGCACGGTCGTGAAAAAGCTCCTCTGCACAGTTTTGGCTTTTTTCCTCGCTGCAAATGCTATTGCCAAAACTCCCGATGCCTTTGACCTGCTGTTCATGCGCAATCACATGGCTGCCGGCTTTGAAGTTCCTTTCCTGATTACCGGCTATGGCGATCACCGGGGTGCGGGCGGGCTTCGCCTCAGAACCCTGCCGGGCTTTGCATTGAAGGCGGAATACACTTATAATTTCAATAAATATATCGGTCTCACTTCCGGGTTGAAAACGGGCGTGCAGGTGTTTGGCTTCGAGGTGACCGCAGCGGCAAATGACTTTGACCTTCCGGAAGATGCGCAGCGGAAATATTTCCAGATGGTGCCTTTCTTCAGCGTGCCGCTGATGGCAAGCCCGCGTATTTTGATATCAAATGGAAACATCATACAAGCCGACATGGGCGCCACCGCGATTTTCTTCCCCAAAGGCGCCAGCGTAAGCACGTTAAGCCATCGCAGCGGGCCTGACGTTGAGCAGATTTTTCAGATGACAACCAGCTATGCCGCCTCGCCCCAGTTCACGCTTCATGCCGCCCTGTCATACCAGCGTGTGCTCAAGAGCGGCAACATCCTGAAAGCCGGTCCCGTTTATAACTACGCAAGGCGGGCTGTGATTGAAGGCAGATATACGTTTCATAATGATGACATGGTGGTGGGCAACGGAAGCGTGCGCTCCTCCTTCAGCTATTTCGGCATTGAGATCACCTGCATCTTCACGCGGATGGCTTCGCTGACGGCAGGAGTAAATTGAACCAGGATTGTTAATTGGGTCGGAGTTATTTCATTCTCTTTACCGCTAAATGTTCGCGCATCGGCAGGGCGAAGCTTATAACGATGTTGCGAGTCGTGCAGCGAATAGTGCAACATCAAGCCTGTTTTGTCGGTTTCTTTCGTTTCCTGTTTACGGTTTACATGTTTATGGTTTTTGTGAAAAGACTTACGGTAAACAGGAAACATGTAAACCGTAAACATTTGCTGACATGGCGTTGATTCCTGCCTCTAATCAGGTTTGACCAGGCACAGCGCTCGCGCGCGCCATTTGTCGGCATCGTAAGCGGGACTTAGATTTTCCTGCAAGCGGGCGGCTTCCTCATTGATTATTTCATCTGGCGTATGTCCCCACAACACCCAAAGTCGCTTGCCGGGGTTGGCGTTCAAAAAGCTGCTGGCTTCATCCACAATGTTTTCATCCCAGTTGACGGGACGAAAACCCTGAAATGATCTGTAGCGCTGCTGATGGCTGTAATGCTGAACATAGAACTTCACCGCAGGAGCGCCTTCATGATTAACAAACACCGCATCCCCATCCCTGATGCTGTCAGCCACTGCATCCATCACTTCGCGGGTTTCTTCGATAATGGGATGCTTGCCCGGAATAAGAAGCTTCCAGTTCAGGCCGGCAATTACCACCAGGGATGAAAGCACGGTGACAAATTGAAGCCATTTCAACTGCGTTCTCCAGCATGCCCTTATGCCAGATATCAGTATCGCAAGAAAAAAGGCAAACATGAACAAATTGAGCCTTGGCATCAGCGAATAATATCTCAATACCGAAGCAATGCAGGTTAATAATACCGGAAGCAGCAGCAGCACTCCTTTTCTTTCCCGCGCCCTGATGATGTCCGTCACCCCCCAGGCGAAAAATAATAGGGTCCATGCGATGGTTATCGCGGTGCCTCCAATATAACTTCCAATATTCTCCCTGATGATTTTCCAGAGGGTTCTCCATGATTCCGCCTTCCACATCTCATGCGGCAAAAAATAATCCGCATGATAGTTCTGCAGGTAGTCCGACTCCGCATCGGCCTTCAGAATAAAGAAAAAGTAAATCAGAAAGTTGGCAATCCAGATAACGGAGGGCAGGGTGAAATATAGGAGAAATTGCTTCGCCTTCCCTTGTTTCAGCGCACCCAGAAAATAATAGGCAGCGATGGATGCAAGCACAAATACAGACGGCATGGATGACCATATGCAAACTGTTCCGGCCAGCGCCCAGATGACGGCTCCCTGCCAGGTCGTGGCGCGGTGATAATCCATCTTAAGGCAGCCAACCGTCAGCAATAGCGCAACAAACAGGTCGCTGCTGTATTGCTTGAATTGATTGGAGTAAACAATGGCGCTGTAGGAAAAGCCGTAGAGTATTAAAATAAGCAGGCTCTGTACTTTCCCCCATCCGGTCCGGTCGAAATAATATTCAGCCAATTCATAAATTAACCAGAAGCAGAGCGCTCCTGCAATGAGCGGGATGAGCCGCAGCGACAGTTCATGATACCCTGCGATGAGGCCTGCGCCTTTTGACAGCGCCATGAAAACAGGGGGCGCGTATTGCTCGTATGCCAGGCGATGCCATAAGCCGGTGAAACCACGCTCCGCGAGGTTTCGCGCCAGATTCGCCTCGTCAATCATCAGCGAGCCGGTGGCAAGGTAAGCCTTCAGCCGCACCAGAATCCCCGCGGCAATGACCGCGAGGAGCGCAGCCTTCATGACAGCATCCGGATTCTTAATATGATATTTGGCAGAGATGCGAATAGCGGTAAATTTAAAATCAGCAGGGGTACTATTCGGGTGACGCTTTCGCAATATTCACCTTCCCGGCCACACTCGAGGGAGGCTGCCAAGGCACGATGGCATTCCCCCTTGAGCGGGACTAAAAGGAGATGAGTGCGAAAGAATGCCAGCGCACCCTAATATCCTTCCTGCAAAATACAACAATAGAAAATTTTGTAAATTTAATTTGCCATGCTTTCAAGTCCTTTCCGCCTTCGATACCTGACACTCCTGCTTGTTTTGCAATTAACCTTGATTATTTGCCCGGAAAGCTTTTCGCAAACCATTGCTTTCAACCACAAAGGCAACAGCCGGAACTGCATCGTTCACCTGCCCACGTCCTACAGCGCTTCCAACTCTTATCCGGTTGTTTTTCTGCTACACGGTTTCGGCATCAACGCATCGCTTCAGCAGATTTACAGCGGCATGGATGCGGTTGCCGATACTGCCGACTTCATCGTTGCTTATCCCAATGCCGTAAGCAATATGTGGGATGTGGTCTTTTCAAATTCACCGGTTGACGATGTGGGCTTCATCAGCATCCTGCTGGACAGCCTGATGGAGCGATATAATATTGACACCACACGTGTTTATGCTGCGGGCATGTCCATGGGTGGATTCATGGCGTATCGTTTGGGATGCGAGCTGGATCACCGCATCACCGCCATCGCTTCCGTGACAGGACCGACAACCGATAGCGTGCTCCTTGCGTGTGGCAGTTCGCGCATCATCCCCATGATGCACATTCACGGCACGGCCGACAACACCGTTCCCTACGAGGGCGACACGCTGTTCAATCACATTGACTCTACCATCGCATTTTTTGTCAATAAAAACGGATGTGGCGCCCCGGTAATTTATGATTTTCCCGACATAAATACATCGGATGGCTGCATCGTTACATCCTATTATTATTGCATGGATGGTGACTCCACTGAAGTTTTGTTCTACAAAGTGTTTGGTGGTGAACACACCTGGCCGGGAGCAACTATTCCTATCGGAGTGACCAACCAGGATATCAATGGCAGCGCAGAGATCTGGAAATTCTTTCGCAAGCACCAGCTAGAGATTTCGACAGCCACAGCATTTTCAGATGCTCCACCAAACTTCTCTCTCCGTGTTTCCCCTAATCCGGCAGAAGATGCGCTTCATGTTGTGATGCCCGAAAGTATTTCCGCTGAACACCTGCAGGTTGAAATTTTGGACATGACCGGGAAAGTTCACCGCTCCTTCCTTACCTTGCCGCAAGTTGACATGCTGATTGATTTGAATGGATTACCGCGAGGGCTGTATGCCGTGCGCATCACCGCAAGCAAGTCGTTTCACCATGCCGTGTTTGTTGCGAATTAGTTGCGTAATAGAAACTTCACTGCCCGGGATGTTTCTTTTGTCTGGGCTTGCAGGTTACAAGCGGCTCGTTCCTGCCGGCTGCGCTTCCTGTTTCTTTTTGAAATTTTCAAACTGGAACATCAGCGTGAAGCGCATGGTGTTGTCGAGCGGATTGCGTTGTGTTGAAGTGGGGATCAGGTAAGAGAAATCCAAGCCGAACACTTTGAAGCGCAAGCCGAGACCTGCGGTGAAAAACTGACGATCGCCTTTATTTTCATATTCATGGAAGTAACCGAACCTGACGGCAAATTGCTGGTCGTACCAGTATTCCAATCCCGTTGACCAGGTGATTTCATGCATTTCTTCCTTAAAGCCTCCCGGTGCATCGCCCCATGAGGTAAAAATCGCTGAAGGAACGGATACTTCGCGGTAGTCATAAACACCATTGCTGTCGGCATCTTCGTTTGAAGGTGTGGGAACGAGCAATTTGTTCATATCTGCAGCGATATTAAGTTGATTGTGATCGTCAAAGTTGAAGGAATAGCGGGCGCCAAGGCCGAAATTCATCGGGATAAAATCCTTTTCAGCCGATTCGGTGTAGGTGATTTTGCTTCCGATATTTGACAGGTTCAAGCCCAGGGCTAAGTTAGTTTTGTATTTATTCTTGATCTTAAAATCCTGGTTGTAGGCGAAAGCGATGTCGGCAGCGCCTGCAAGGCCGGGCTTGATGTCAACGCCTCCAACAACCTGCCCTGTGGCAAGGTTGGAATAAATGAACCTCAAAGCAAGGGCAGCCGCAAAGCCACCGCCTTTTTTAATCTTCACAAGTTGCCGTGAATAAGCTGCGTCAATTGCAAACTCATTGGGTCTGAACTCGCCCGTGTTTTCACCCTGCACGTTGGTAAACTGGATATTTCCCAGCGAGAAATACCGCATGGACAAGGCGATCGCCTGCAAGTCATCCAGCTTATAGTATGCCTGCAGGTTTGCCATGTAAATGTCATTAACAAGGGAACGCAGCCAGGGAACATATCCGATGTTAAATCCAAGCGGCTTTTCTGCAAAAGCAAGCTTTGCGGGATTGTGGAATATTGCGCCCGGATCTGCAGAAACAGCTATGCCTGCGTCACCCATGCCGCCTGCGCGCGCATCGGGGATTATTCTTAGAAAGGGAACTGCTGTGGTGACAGGATATTCTTCATACTCATTCGTCCCGCTGCCCAACCCTCCCGTTTGAGCAATCGCCTGATTACAAAAGATTGCAAGCCATGTAGCACTTGCGTATATAAATTTCTTCATGAGGATAAGGATTTCAAAGTTATCTTAAAATGACCAGCTTTTCAAATTCGTGGGCGGACTTTCCTTCCGGTGTCCGCACGTTCAACTTGTATACGTAAACACCCCTGCCGATGGTTTCCCCGTATTCATCCAGCCCGTCCCAGGTGACCACATCCTTGTCAACCCTGAAGCCGTCTGAAATCACTTCCTGGGCAATGGATCGCACCACCTTCCCGGAAACCGTCATGATCTGGATGGTGACGAATAGCTCTTGACAGGGGCAATTATGTTCAAACATAAAACTCGTATGCGTGGTGAAGGGATTGGGATAATTCAATACATGGCTTAAAGCCAGGTCGGCATTATTTGCTACGATAAACTCGGTGTAACCCTCCGTTGAATTATTAAAAACGTCCCACGCTTTCACCTTGATGCTATGCTTTCCATCTTCCAGGTCAGAGAGCGGATATTCGACTTTGCCGGCCTGGTAGTTATCAAGGTCTGCCTTATAGTAATCGTTCAACACAATTGTTTTCTGCGAATTGTCATCCACAATAGCGGTGATGTCATGACCGATGCCGGTGCCCACCGTATTGATGCCGCTGTAATCGTTCAGTTTGACGAGCAGCAAAGGGCTTTGACTGGTGATGCCGCCAAACGTGAATTTTTCATCATTCATGAAAACCTTTAATTCCGGTCCGTCTCCATCGGCTTCGAAATCAGTGGCGGTGCCGCCAATGACTGCCGGAGTGTAGCCATTAGCGTCAATGGTGCCGTTATCGGCATAATAGCTGATTTTTCCTTCCCCGAAATTGTAGGCAATATCTTTCGGAACGATGAAAGTGAATGAAAACGCACCGCTGTCAACGCTCGCCTTGCCGTTGTAGAGTATGCTTTTCTGGTAGCTAAAAACGAAAGCCTGAACGCCCTCATCATTTTTAAGCGTGGTTACCGTTACGGGTTTGTCATAGATTACAGGATATACAATTCCGTTAAAGCCCGACATTTTAATGTTGCTGTCATCCCTCACTTCGCCTTTGATGGTAATTTTTCTCAGCGCCTTCAGGGTATCATCGGCACTGCCTGTGCTGTTAATTTCGGTAGTTACTACGCTGTAGCGCGGATAAGCAAGCGTCACGGCAGGATCGCCCAGCAGAATGAATTTCCTGTTGTTGGCATTTTTTGCGATGGCATTTTTCGTTTGCATGACTCCCTCACCGATGGTTGGCATCCGGTTGCTGAGCGGTGTAAACGCCTGCTGGAGGAAATTATTGTTCAGCACGAAATTATCGCCTGCAAACACCAGCCGGGTGGTTGTCACCATCGCAATAGCCCCGCCACGGGCATTAAGCAGCACCAACTCGCCTGCTGAAACTTTGCCCGGATCATCAAACTTGCTGAATTCGCAAGTGGCGGTCACGAATAACGGCAGCTTATTGAAATTTGTCCAGGAGTTAATGCTGGCGATATCCAAAATCCTTTCATGCGCCCATCCGTTCACACCTCCATGACCCGTGTAATTCATTATCAGAGCGCCTGAAAAAATTCTTCTGTCTATAGCTTCATTCACGTCAGGGTAGCGGCTGCCACCGGGAGTTGACTGCTGCGGGTAAGCATCCAGATAAATTTTATCAATATTATAATCAGGGTGATTGTTCTCCATGTATGCGGCAAGGTCGTCAGCCTGCGTCATATGTATTAACTCATTATTGTCCTGATCATCCCCGATAAAGCAAAGAACGTTTCTCCAACTGCCAAAGACCGAGTTGGATTGATCCAAAGCGGATGCGCATCCCGGCACCGGTGATATGGAAGAAGATTCGTCAGATTGGTAGTGAATGATTTTATTCACTACATCTCTTGCCTGCTCCGGATTGACAACAGGCAGCCTCCCGATGGCGATATCAAGGATATCCGGAGGATCGGAGATAAAAGAGCCGCCTTCGCTATCATCGAGAAACCCAAAATAATCGTCTGATGCAAAGGTATTAACAGGTTCAAGCGAGCTTGCGCTTTGATAGGTTGGCACCAGGTTGGTGTTGTTGCTTGTATGATTTTTATAATCGTAAGACCCATCGCCAAAAAGCAACAGGTATTGGGGCAGCAATTCAGCGGAGACTGCCCTGTTGTACATCATCCTTAGGAAATCACGCACTGCGGAAATGTCCTGCGCTCCCGAAGAGAATTCATTATAAATCTTCTCAACGTCCACCACTTCAACGGTGAGGTTGTTTTTTGCGCGGTGATGGTCGGCTAATGTATTGGCTTCATTCAGCAGCGAAGAATGCGCTGCTATGATCATGTCCGGCTGACCTATGGCATGAAGGTTTTGGTTTTCAACAACTCCTTCCGCGGTGGCCGCCTGCAGCCCTGAGCCGTCAACAAATGCGATAAACTCCCTTAAGCTGTCTGTGCTGACTGTAAACCTTGCCTCGCTGCCAACCAGGGAGTATTGCTGGACAAAGACATTCACAGGATTCGTTACATCCAATATTTTTAAGCTGGAAGAAGCGCTGTTGATTACAAATTCCGCCCGGTTTCCTGCGGTCACAGAGTTTGCATCACGGAAAATCAATGGCGAGCCATTGTAAACAAGGTTTCTTCTTGCATTAAGTTCAACGTAATTAAGCCATCCCTCGGCTGATGATGATGGATTGGTAAATGAAACAACCACGCTGACCTGATCACTTCCGCTGTTAATTGAGTTCTCGCCAGCCGCTTCCTTGGCATAGGTGTCCGTGTAATTGGTGCCGACCTGACCTATGGAAACTGTGTTCACCGCCTGACCATTGGCAACAACGCTGAAGTAACTGGTTTGAGAGCTTGAACGCGCTGAAATGGCTGTCTTTATGGAAACAGGTTGAGCAGTCACCAAATTCGGAAAGCTGAATGAGAAGGAATGGCTGGTGGAACTGAACCCAAAGTATTCTCCATACCACGCCCTTCCTGAATGAAGATGATTGGTTTGATCCAGTTCATGAACCTTGTAATCATTGAATGTTGTGACGGTCAGGTTGGGGTTTGATGATGAAGGCTGTGAAGTCCATCTTTTTCCCGCTTCCTTGCCGGTGTTGATGAAGTAGTAGGTTTTATCGGAATAAAGATGGTTTTGATGCCTGAATTTCTGCGAGGCGGAATCGTATTTCCAGCGATGCGGTCCTTGTCCGTAAAAAAGCACATAATCGCCCTGCTCGAATTTTCCGTTGTTGTTGCCGTCTGAAACGTAGATCGCGTTTTCAACCAAATCATCATGTCTGAAATCCGCATTTTCCTCAGGCAGCATGCCGCCTCCGTTGCCAAAGATGCGGATTTTGAGGAGGTCAATGTTGTCAGCATCAATGCCAAGATTTTTTAAAAAGGCATAATCGAGCTTGTATATCCCATCCTGGGTTACAGAGATTTTATGCCACGTTCCTGAACTTAAGACCGAATTGCCCGCATAAGCCGGTGTGCGCTTATAAGCAGCGGAAGGTCGCGCTCCCGGGCTTATTCGAATTTCTAAATCAAATTCCGTTAATTTTTCTATCTCTCCGGATACCGGGTTGTTTCTGAGAGGGACAAACGAAACAGAAGCAACAGGCTTCTTTTTCATGGTACCGGCCTGAGAGGAAACTTTTATTTCCTGTTGGATTTTATCTTGCGACAGGGAAAGCCCTTCCGATAACAAAGGCACATAAATAGCATTTGAAATAATAACTTCTGTTGCGCCAACTATTCCTAACTCTATTGTTTCATAAAAAACCGGTTGAAAATCATATTCTGCCAGGAATTCCGCTCCTTTAAATGAGGGAGTCTTTCTTGCCTCCGTATTTGAAATACTGATGGAGCGCGGTTCTGATTCCCATTCCAGCTTTCGGTGCAATTTCAAAACATCCTGAGCGTTCAGTTGAAAACAGAGGAGGAGAAGAAAAAATATGTAAATGCTAAACCTCACGGTTGGTCTGGTCAAAAAGGGGGCTCAAAGCTAATGAAAATGGGGTTTTTTTGATACTTTTGGCAAACGCAGCGTCACGTTAGTTATTGCCTTTTAAAAAGTTTTCCCAGAAAAAAGTTCGGTGAACAACAGGTTTCTTCTGATGGGTTTGTTGATGTGCGGAATTTTTTTCTGCGCCAAAAGCCAGGACCCTGAATTTTCGCAATTCGATGCTGCACCGCTTCATCTCAATCCCGCGCTGGCTGGAATCTCACAGGGCGCAAGGTTTAACCTTAATTACCGCAATCAATGGCCCGCGATGGAAAAAGGCTACGTCACCTATGCCGCTTCTTTTGACATGCATATTGACAAGTTGAGTGGCGGATTAGGGCTGCTTTTTATCGGTGATGTAGTAGCGAGTGGATTGTTGAACAGTTTCTACCTCAACCTGATGTATTCATACCAGTTGAAGCTCTCGCAAAGGTTTGCAATAAAAATGGCGGTGCAGGGCGGATACATCAGGAAGCATGTGGACTGGAACAGCCTGACTTTTTCAGACCAGATTGACCCGATTACCGGATTTGAAGATCCGTTCGGCAACATGAACCCGACCGGTGAGCAGGCTCCGGATAATTTCAACGTGAACATGCCGGAGTTCGGAGCGGGGTTTGTTGCATTTTCTCCGAAAGTTTACGGTGGATTGTCGGTGAAGCATTTAACCAAGCCCAAAGAATCGCTCATCGGTGATGACGATGCGCGGCTGCCCATGCGCATTGACATTCATGCAGGTGGCGACATCAACCTGCTTCCTAAATCGCGGGATAAAGAACTTTTGCTTTCGCCAAATGTCCTCTTCGCCCAGCAATCAACCTTCCTGCAGTTGAATTTAGGCACCTTTCTTTACACAAAATATGTTTACGCGGGGGCTTGGTTCAGGCACACATTTGGAAACTCAGATGCTGTAATTGGCGTAATAGGGTTTAAGGTGTCTTATATCAAGGTGGGGTATAGCTATGATTACACGGTTTCAAGATTGCAGGGCTTGTCTGGCGGTGCGCATGAAATTTCCATTTCTTTCAGCATGGGTGGCGATGCCAGTTCATTAGGCGCAAGAGGCAGAGGCGGGCAGTTGGCTTGTCCGCAATTTCTCGGATTTTGAAAAATTTATCGTTTGAAATTAAAATAAACAACCTATTTTAGCGTTTCTTTTTAAAATTTATGGCTTTATGAAAAACCGCAAAACCATTGCTGTTGCATGTTTCGCAGTAATCACAGCATTCATGTTCTCTTCATGCTCGAAAGACCAATCTTCCACCACCGGGTGGAATTACAACGATCCCAAATGGGGCGGATTTGAAAGGGTTGATTACATCGGTCAGGAAACGGGACCCAACCTCGTTCTCATTGAGGGCGGCAGTTTCACGATGGGACAAACCGAGCAGGATGTGATGTACGAGCATCACAACGTTCCGAGAATAGTTACTGTAAAATCGTTTTATATTGACCAGACGGAAATCTCGAACCTTGACTACAGGGAATACCTGTATTGGCTTGGAAGGGTTTTCGGGGCAGATTATCCTGAAGTGGGGAGAAAGTCCCTTCCTGATACCCTTGTTTGGAGAAGCGAACTGGCTTATAATGAGCCTTATGTTGAGTATTATCTTAGGCATCCTGCTTACTCCAATTATCCGGTTGTAGGTGTCAATTGGCTACAGGCTAATGAATATTGCAAATGGAGAACTGACAGGGTCAACGAAAAATTATTAATAGATAACGGTATTCTTGATATCAATCCCAATCAGGTCAATGAAGATAATTTTAATACGAAAGCTTATCTCATCGGGCAGTATGAAGGAATGGTAAAAAAGAACCTCCCTGATCTGAATCCTGCCGGCAGCGGAGAAAGGAGGGTGAAGTTTGAAGACGGTATTGTTCAGCCGGATTACCGTTTGCCTACCGAAGCCGAATGGGAATATGCTGCCATTGCGCTTCTCGGAAATCAACCTTATCCTGACGAAGAGCGCGTGACGGACAGAAGGATATATCCATGGAATGGCACAAGCGTGCGTTACCCAAAAGGCGGTGGCTGGCAGGGCACCATCCTTGCAAATTTCATGAGGGGCAAAGGCGATTACATGGGTATGGCAGGCAGGTTGAATGATAATGCTGAAATAACATCTCCTGTTGACATGTTTTGGCCCAATGACTATGGTCTTTTCAACATGGCAGGCAACGTGAGCGAATGGGTGCTGGATGCCTACAGGCCGATGTCAAGCATGGATGTTGACGACCTGAATCCCTACAGAGGCAATATTTTCATGCAGATGCAACTGGATGCTGATGGCATTCCTGTTGAAAAAGACAGTCTCGGTCACGTAAAATATGAACCGGTGAAGGATGAAGACAACGTCAATCGTTTAAATTACAAAAAATCAGATGTGGTTAATTACCTTGACGGAGACGAGGAGTCGGATGTAACGTATAATTATGGCGTATCCACGTTAATCAACAACAAAGCCCGCGTTTATAAGGGAGGCTCCTGGGCTGACAGGGCTTACTACCTCACCCCCGGTGCAAGAAGATATTTGGATGAAGAAAAGTCAACGGCAACTATTGGCTTCCGTTGCGCGATGGACAGAGTAGGAAGCCCTGGAGGAAATGCCGTTAAAGGCGGAAATAAGTTTAAGCAGTAAAGGACTTAAGAAAAGTCCCGATTTTTAATAAATGCTTTTGATAGCCCACCGAAGTAACAAGCAAGTAATACTTGCCTGCTGCTATATTTTGCAGATTGAAGTTTCCCGATTCATCGCTGATTGCCCCGGTGATAAAACTGCTGTCGGTTTCTTTGTTTAATGTAACTGTTGCGAATTGGACGGCAGCGTTGGTTTCCGCATCAATCAGGTTGCCGGAAACGGAGGCGGTTTGTGAAAAAACAGAAAATGAAAAGAAGCTCAGCAAAAAGAAAGCAATCAAAGGGAACTGCATGTATTCCTGTTACCCTTGTGAAATTAGCATGTTGGCTGGATAATTGTCCGTTGATTCAAAGAAGCCAAGCTAGGTTTAGCGGGAATCAAACATCACTGCTTTGCAATACCGAATACCTTGCCGGGTTTCCATACGGAAAATGAGAGTTCCTCCATTGATTTTTTCAGGCGCATATCTGAAAATATGCGATTCTCCCGCTTTTGCTTCGCCTTCGAAAGCCAAAGCCAACCGCTGACCTGTTATATTGAAGATTTCAAGTTTAATATGTGAATCCACGGGTGACATGAATTCAATCTCCACTTCACCGCGAAATGGACTGGGGTGAGCTAATAACCTCACTTCATTTTCATCAGAATTTTTATTGCCGTTATCACCCTCCATTTTCGCGCTTCCGCTGATGACGGAAATGGCGACAGTTTTCCCCGCGCCCGTTGTACCACCGGCATTCGACCCGGAGTAGGGCGTGGCTTCCAGCGTGTAATTGCCGGGCGAAACATTCCATTTATTGTAGTTGCCATTGTTGTCGCCCGCCAGCGTGAATGGAGCCGAGTTCTCCGTTCTGAACGTGCTGCCGTTTAGTTTAAAGCGAACGCTGCCCGTGCCGGATGCGCTGCACAGATTCGCGCGAACATTTACATTGGGGGTGATTGAAAGATTAATCACCGCTCCATTTTCCAGTGTGCCGATGTCATTATCGGTTGTGGAATTCACCAGCGTGAGGGAACGGATTGTCCTCGCTGCAGCCGTGTTGGAGCAACTGCCCTGGCTGCATGCATCGGTCGTGCAGGGATTGCTGTCGTTGCAATCACTGTTGCTTTGGCAACAATTGCCAGTCGTTGTGTGCCGGCACTGGCTGCTGACGCATTCATCAATAGTGCATCCGTTTCCGTCATTGCAATTTGCGTTTGTCTGGCAGCAGCCGGGAATTGCGGTATTAAGGCATTGTCCTGAAGAGCATTTATCCAGCGTGCAGGAATTGTTGTCGTTGCAAGCGGCATCGTTTTGACAAATATTCTGCTGATTTAATACCAGAATAGTTACTGTCTTGCTCACGCCTGCTGTGCCGCTTCCGTTTGCGCCTGAGTAGGGAGCCGCAGTGAGAGTGTAAAGCCCGGGGGAAACATTCCATTTATTGTAGCGGGTGGGCGAATCTCCCGCAATGGTGTAGGGCGAGGCATTTTCAGTCCGGAAGGTACTTCCGTTTATAATAAACTTAACGCTGCCGATCGGCAGTTGGCAGGGATTAGCCCGTATGCTTATGGAAGGCGTTACGGCAAGGTTGATGGTGTCAACAAGATTCAGCAGCCGGATGTCGCTGTGTGATGAGGCATTCAGCAGCGTGAGGCTGGATATTTTCAAAGGACAGTTGCAATTGACGATAGGTGTAAAAGAGCATGTCCCATTGTTGCAATTATCGGTGGTGCAGGCATCGTTGTCGGTGCATAAGGCGCTGTAAATACATTGTCCGTTCACGCAGGCATCGCTTGTGCAGGGGTTATTGTCATTGCAAATGATGGGCGTGTGCGAACACTGACCGTTGATCTCTTCATCAATGGTGCAGGGGATTCCATCGTTGCACGGAGCACCGCATTGACCATCGCTGTTCGTGATGCTGATTGAGTCAATCAACATCCCTCCATTCAGGATTGACCAAAATTCAAACCTCAATGATGTTTCCGTAGCGCGGATGAGCATTGTTCCGTAACTGGAACCGTACCTGACCTGGCTGCCGCTTACAGGGTTGCCTGAAAAACCATACAGGCTTCTTCCCCCGATTCCGGAGACAAAATACATCAGGATTTTTCCATCATTGTTGTCGTCACGGTGAATGCGTTCGTAAATATGGTCGTGTCCAGCAAGCACTGCTGACGCCCCCCATGCTTCATAAGGCCATTGCAGGGTGGGGGTGGAGCCGTGCCGGTCGGATGACGAATAAGGCGGATCATGCATGTAAACAATCTTCCAGCAAGCCGTTGATGCCGCCAATTGCGTTTGAAGCCATTGCGCCTGCGTGGATGTGCTGTTCCGTCCATCCGGCTCATGGGGGTCGCTGTCAATGCAAAAGAAATGCACGGGACCGTAAACGAAATCGTAATAGCGTTCATTTCCAGAACTGCTGTTTGAAATTCCGGGAAGTGTGAAAAACGACTGATAGGCTGAAATTCCGGCATCGTCCCAGTCGTGATTGCCGAGCGAAGGAAAAAACTTGTTTTGATTTATCGGAGGACCTGAAGGAAACTGTCCGGCATATCCCCCGATAAATGCGCCATAGTATTGGGCGACATTATCCTCGTAGTCTGCCGCTCCGTAATTGTTATCACCGGTGGTGATGATGATATCGGCATTCAATGTTGTCACAAGGTTGGATACCGCCAGAGTATAGATGCTCTCCGAATAATCTCCGAAGGCGGCAATTTTCAATTGACCGCTTGCATGAAGGCATAAAAACACCAGAAGTGCGCTTGCCGGAAGTATTTTCATTCCTTAAATGTACAATGTAAATCTGAAGTATGTAGCGAAGTAGTTTTCAAAACCAACGAAAAACATGGAAACAAAAAATTGACTTACAGGTAGATTCTTGATAATTAGTATCCCTTTAGCGCCAGTAATAATGCGCAAAAACCCATGACCAACTGGAAAATTCATCTGGAAAATTTTGACAGCATCGGACTGGCTGAACTTGATACGATTAACTTCTCCGACAGGAAAGATACCAAGTCTGTTTTTTCCGGTGATATGCTGCAGGCATTAATTGAGCGGCTTACGCCTCTTTACAATATTCTCGAGGTGGAAGGCTCCAGAGTCTTTCAATATGAATCGCTCTACCTGGATACTCCTGACATGAAATTTTACTATGATCATCATCGCAACAAGGCGAGGCGGCATAAAATCCGCTTCAGACGTTATTTGAATCAGGGTTCTTCATTTTTTGAAATCAAAACAAAAAACGGAAAAGGCAGAAGCAGCAAGATGCGCATTCCCACCAACGGGAATTACAGCATCCTTTCTTCCGCGCTGAAAGAAATCGTTCGCGCCCATGCCGGCACCGATCCTGATTCTTTGTCGCCTTCGCTTCAGGTTGCTGTCAGCCGTATCACGCTGCTGCATAAAGACGGTTCTGAAAAAGTGACGCTCGATTTCAACGTTCAGTTCAGCCAGAGCAGCAAGAGTAAAGAACTGAAAGATCTCGTGATAGCGGAAGTGAAGCAGATCAGATTCAAACCCGACTCTGACTTTTTTAAAATTCAGCGCCAGTTCGGCATCTACCCGCTCTCCATCAGCAAATATTGCGTGGGCGTGGCGACTCTGAATGAAGAGGTGAAAAGAAACCGCTTCAAGGCAAGCCTGATGAAAATTCATAAAATAACAAACTAATAACCATGATACACATTGACACCCCGGGACTCCTGCAACTGCTGACCAAACTCGCAATAGACCTGGCAAGTCTTTTTGCCGTTATCGGGCTGATTTACTTTCCGCGCATGAAGGACAAGGATTACGTATTCACGTTTTTTGTGTTCAACCTGCTCATTTTTCTGGTGTGTTATTTTATGAACTCCATGCAGCTCACGATGGGATTGGGTTTTGGCTTGTTTGCGCTGTTCGGGATTTTGCGCTACCGCACCATTCTTGTGCCGATTAAAGAAATGACTTACCTCTTCACCGTAATTGTGCTTGCCATCATCAATTCTCTTGGCGTAAAAGAAGCGGGAATGACGGAAGTTGTTGCGGCAAACATCATCATCGTGACGCTGATTTTCTGCCTTGAAAAAATCTGGATGAGCAAACAGCAGGGATATAAAGTAATCACCTATGAAAGGATCGAGCTCATCAAGCCGGAAAACCGTGTTGCGCTGCTCAACGATTTGCGCCTTCGCACCGGTCTGAAAATAACGCGCATGGAAATTGACAGCATCAATTTCATGAATGATACTTGCCTGGTGAAAGTGTTTTATGACGTTGACGAGTATGAGGGCATCAGGCGGGTAGTGGAGAAAAGCGAAGCCAGCACATCTGTAAAAATGGAACTGAGCACTGCGCGCTAATTCTTCTCTTTCTTTTTAAATTTCGGGATGTCCCACTCGTAAATGCAGCCGATGGTGTATTCCATTTCAGGCTCCTGTTGATTCACATCCGGCTGAAACATTCCATAAATATTAACCACATGATTCTTTTTGACTTCCCAGTTGATTCCCGCAATCGCCCTGATGCGGTCAATCTTATGTTCTTTATTTGAAATTTTCAGGAAAGGCTCGCAGGAGACGTAAGCATCCCAGTGTTTTGTAAAATGCCATTTCACCTGGAAGCGGTTTCGGATATAGTTGGATGGTTCATGTCCATCTTCATAAGCGGGATTGAAATATTCATGCCCTCTCTGGTAGATGATTCTGTCGCTGAAGGTGACTTTATGGTATTTGTACTTTGCATTCAATCCCCAGCCAAAACGGTGCTGATCTTTGGTGGTTGATGTGGCATACCGGTATTCAAATTCAGTTGTTAAAATTTTTTTAATAAGGCTGTATTGCAGCGAGGCATAAAAGTATGAGCCTTTCACAATGGTTATATCACTGTTGCTCAGCCTCAATTGATACTGTCCTGAAATATCGAAGCCCTTCGGAAGGTCCTTATTAACCTGGATGCCGGTGATGGATTGAAATGTTCCGGTATATGATTGTGCGAAGCAAACTGTGAAAGGAAGAAGAAACAATAGAATAAGCAGCTTCTTCATGGGGGATCAGTCCACATAATATTTAAGAATCCGCACTTCCACCATTTCTCTTTTATCGTCTATAATAACAGGGGCGATGTCGGTATTTTCCGTCTCGCTGCACGTGGCGCACTCCCCGAGCACCCACACTTTGTAATCGCCTTTCTGCAGCCACTGGAAGGCATATTCTCCCGTGTAAGAGGTGCGCGTGTCGTCATCCACCCATGTATGGTTTCCATAGCTGATATAAACCCTGGCATCGCTGCGCACAGCGCTGTCAACTACCGCACCGTTGCCGTCTATGTAGTAGGTATAAACTTTCCCTTTAATGGTCGCTAATCCTCCTTCACCTGCTTCTTTCGCGCAGGAGGAAAGCAGCAGCAATGAAACAACCGGAATAATCAAAAACTTATGAATGCTTGAATAGGTTGGGATGCGCATGTTTATTGAATTAGCTGTTCTGAATTAACAACTTGCTTAGACGGATATGTGGCTATAAAGTTTTCTGAGAGGGTTATGCGACTACCCGCAACATAAACTTTACCTTTTCTCCTTCATTTATTACGTTGCATTACCCCTTTTTCTTAAGGACAGTTCTAAAAATTCCACCACTTACCCCCTCTCCTTCTGGAGAGGGAAGGGGTGAGGCGATAAAAAGAGCAATTTTTGGAACTGCCTTTAAGATTTATAAGATCTAATTTCCTGAAAAATGAAAGTGTTTTTACTTGTCCTGATTTTAACAAGCCGCTTAGCGTGGGCGGGCAATTTTGCCCCGGGCAATCTTGTTGTGGTGAGAGTAGGATCTGGGGCTGCAGCATTGACAAATGCGGCACATCCTGTTTTTTTGGATGAATACACGCGCTCGGGAACATTGGTTCAGTCCATCGCCCTTCCCACTGCGTTAAGCGGAAGCAATCATCCTATTGCCTTAAGCGGCAACGCCACTTCCGAAGGCGCCATCAGGCTTTCATCCAACGGGCAATACCTGACGCTGGCCGGCTATGATGCGCCACCGGGAAGGGCGCTTGTTTCATCTGACTCCACCATTAACAGGGTGATAGCCCGCATCAGTTCAGGCGGAGTTGCCAATACATCTACCGGCATCAATGCCGGCTACGGTTACAAAGGCGACAACATCAGGGGCGCGGTGACTGTGGATGGCAGCGGTTTTTGGGCGGCAGGCAACGGCTTGAATGATATTGGCGGAACGTATTATATTCCATTTGGATCATTCACCAATTCACCGGTTAAAATCAGCCCTACGCCAAACAACAGCAGAACGGTGAGCATTTTCAACAATCAGTTATACATTTCTTCACAGACCAATGCCTTTAACGGGGTGAGTACGGTAGGAACCGGGCTGCCAACCAACAGCGGAACCCCGACTGTTTTATTCCCCGGATTTTATTCCCCTTCCAGCTATTCGATTTTTGATTTTTGGTTATTTGACATAGATGCAGCAGTGCCGGGAATGGATGTG
>CAZCXH010000096.1:0-18608 GCA_964502525.1 uncultured Chitinophagaceae bacterium | reverse complement strand
CGAAATACACATCAACAAAAAAATGCTGCGTGAGATAAATTCGTGAGATTCCGCCTATCAACGCCATCAGTATGAAAAGCAATCCGATCCAGCGCGGCTTGATGATTTGGGAGAGCAGGCAAAACATTGAAAAAGTAGTGGCGGTATGTCCGGAGGGGAAACTGTACTGTCGGAGAATTTTAACGCCTTCCACGAAATGCAACGCTTCGCTTGATAACAAAACAGCAGGGCGCATCATTTCATCAAAAACTATTTTCTTCAGAAATTGAATCATCAGTCCGGTGACGGCAAAACTGAGTATGGCAATTATTGCGTTGCGCGTGTTCTTCAGGAGCAAGCCTGCCGCGACCATGAGGTACAGCAATCCGTTTCCCAGCGCGGATCCATAAAAAAATAAATTATCTAAAAACAGAGAATGCAACCGGTTAATGAAAAGCACACACTGGCCTTTTTCGACAAGCGACAGCAGAATTGCGCCCATAACGATGACAATAAAAAAAGGTGCGTAAAACCACGGATTCCAATTTGGTTTTTTCACTGCGATGTTTTTTGGATAAAGCGGTTCACGAGCGAATAATACCAATCGAGGTTGAGCAGTGCAGAATCGCGCATGGATTTCCAGGTGAGCAGGATGCCGGCCGGCAATAGCACCGCAGTTGCAAGCCAGCTTCCTTCCGCAGCAGTGAAAACGCCTTCTTCCGCCACTTTCTGTCCGGTCATCGTGAGCACATGAAATACGACAAAAAATAATACAGCCACCACGAGCGGCATTCCAAGCCCTCCGATGCGGATGATGGCGCCAACTGGCGCGCCAATGAAGAAGAGCACGATGCACGCTATTGAAAGCGTGAACTTCCTGTTCAGCGCAAGCTTGTGCTTCACCAGGTGCTTCTGCCTGCCGGAAGCATCGCGTTCAGCCATGCCGGACAGGTTTTTCACCGTTCTTGCGCCATTCAGGGCCTTTTTTAAGGCAAGGGCTTTTTCCTTGTCAGGCAAAGAGGCGAATGCTGTAATGAAGCATGAATCTCCGGGTTGTGTTTCGGTTTGGGATAAGATATGGGCATTGTTCAATCGCAATGAATAGTATTGGTCAAGGTTGGCTGCGAAATCTTCCTTCCGGTTAGCGATTTGCTCCTTCAGCGAATCAACGGTTTGCTGCAACTGGCTCAAGTTCAGCATTTCATAATGTTTTCTCCAGAATTTTTCATCCGACCGCTGCAGCGCGAATTGCGAAAGGTCGAAATATTTTTCCCATGTTTTAAATTCCGTTTGCAGATGTTCGAATTCATTCGTTCCTTTTTCCGGCTTCATTTCAGAGTATTGCCTTCCGTTGTGGAGCCTCAGCACCATGAACCTGCCGTCATCGGTGGTGTACATCTCTCCTTTTTCAGCTATCAGCACATTGTCGTTTCCCCTTCCGCTGGTATGATCATATACAATAATATCTTCAATCTTTTTATTGTCTGAAGCCTTTTTGCCCACCTTGATGCTGTAGCCGTCAATCTCATCATAAAACACGCCTTCCTTAATATTCAGAGCCGGTTTTTGGTGGCGCACGTCATAAAGCAGCATGTACATCTTCAAATTAGCCTGCGGCAGCACGTTGTTTGAAAAAAAGAAAGCCCCGATGCTGATGACTATCACGGCACCAATCAGCGATGCCATGAAGCGCAGCAGCGAGATGCCTGATGATTTTGCCGCCACCAGTTCATAGTTCTCACCGAAGTTGCCCATGGTCATAATGGACGAAAGCAGCACGGCAAGGGGAAGGGCGAGAGGAACAAAACTCGCTGAAGCGTAGAAGATCAGCTCAGCGATGATAAGCCATTCAAGCCCTTTGCCTACCAGGTCATCAATATATTTCCACAGGAACTGCATCACGATGATAAATAATGTGATACAGAACGTGAGAACAAATGGACCGATGAAACGCCTTAGTACGAGCTTGTCGAGCTTTTTTACCAAATTGATTAGTTAACTAATGACTAATACCTAATGACCAATGACTGATAAGCAATGACCAATGAATATGCTTCCTAACTTTAAGCTTTAAACATTAGACTTTAAACTGTTAATGAAGCATGTAAAAATACAGTTTTCAAAGGTGGAACTGGATTGCATGAATGACAGGGATTTCCTTTTGCGGAAACGGATCATAACGGATAAGCTCTGTGAATTATTGAACGGCTTCGCTGAAATTCTGAAGGCAGCCCCTGTGAGCCGGACTTTCATTTTTCCGGCAGGAGTTGATTTTCAAACGGGAAGGATTTCGCGCGGGGAAAACTATAACGGATTGCCTTATGTGGTCCTCGATTTCCCGAGGTTGTTTGATAAAGAAAATATTTTCGCTTTCCGCACGATGTTCTGGTGGGGAAATTATTTTTCATTCACGCTGCATCTGAAGGGCGAACCCCTGCGCCAATACAGAGGGGCGCTTGCGGCTCATTGCATTAAAATGAAGAAGCAGGGCGTTGTTCTGTATATTGGCGGCAATGAATGGGAACACGATTTAAACGGTGAGCATTATTTGCGCCTGGGCGCGAAAGCAGGGAAAATTCTCGGAGAAAAAGACTTCATTAAACTGGCGAGGAGGGTGGAGCTGAAAGATTATAAATTTTTATTTGAAACAGGACTGGAAACCTACGAGAATTTTATTGAAGCGCTTTCGGGTTAGTTGTTCGTTTCCGCCAAACTGCCCTGGTTTTTCAGGGCTTCCGCTGTTTTGAGGAAGGTCTTGTCATTGGAATTGAGCACGGAATAATAACCTTCATTTTTCCATAGCTGCCGGGCGATATACGCTTTCAAAAGCACTTTAATATCAGTTTCAATCTTTGCAAGCGCTTCAGTGTTCAGGCTTTTATCGCTCCCGATCGCCTTTAAGATGAAATTCTGATATAATGCATCAGGCACCAGAAACCGCTGCGCGAAGTCGTGAAAGTTGCTGAAACTGTTGAACTGTTCGGAATTTGCTGCCGTATAGTCATAAATGAATTCAGGGATAAAACCCCTTACCTTGGCGAAAGTCTGAAAATCGGGAAGGGTGTCGGGAGATATAAAAATATCGGGCATGATGCCGCCACCGCCATAGACCACTTTTCCCTTTGAGGTGTAATATTTGGATGAGTCCTGAAGGACGATGCTGTCTTCATTGGCATACTGCCCGTTATAAATTTCGCTGTAGTATTCCTTCGTTCCGTTCACGTACGGGCGCTGGATGCTTCGCCCGGACGGAGTGTAGTATCTGGCTACAGTAAGGCGCACTGCGGAGCCATCGCTCAGATTGTATTGTTCCTGCACTAACCCCTTGCCAAACGATCTTCTGCCGGTGATGATGCCCCTGTCCCAGTCCTGGATGGCGCCCGCGAGAATTTCGCTGGCCGAAGCGGAACCTTCATCAATGATGATTGCAAGATTGCCCTTCTCGAAAATACCCTTCTCCTGCGCGAGATATTCCTTTCTTTTATAGGCTTTGCCCTCAGTGTAAACGAGCAGCTTATCGCTATCAAGAAACTCGTCTGCAATCATTGTTGCTGCATTCAGGTACCCTCCGGGATTTTGCCGCAGGTCAATGATAAGGCTCGCCATTCCTTGATTTTTCAGCCTCTTCATTTCCTCCATGAACTCCTTGTAGGTGCTGCCTGCAAAGCGGTTGATTTTGACATATCCGGTTTCTTTATCAATCATGTAGCCTGCATCCACGCTGGTGATGGGGATTTTGTCGCGGGTGATGACAAAGTCAAGGAGATTATCCTGATGATGGCGGGATATGCTCACTTTCACTTTCGTCCCTTTCTTGCCGCGCAGTTTCTTCACCACCCGGCTGTTGGAGATGCCGATGCCGGCAACGAGCGTATCTTCAATCCTGATGATCTTGTCGCCCGTCATGATGCCGAGCGCTTCGGAGGGACCGCCCGCAATGGGAGATACAACTATTATCGTGTCGTGCAGCACGTAAAACTCAATGCCGATGCCTTCAAAATTTCCTTCGAGGCTTTCATTCACACCCTCAAGATCGGATGCTGCGATGAAAAAGGAATGGGGATCTAAACCTTCCAGCAAATCGTCAATGAGGCGGTCAATGGTTTTCCCGCGGTTGAAGGTGTCAACATACTTTTCCTCAACAAGATTGACAATTTCATCAAGGCGGGAAAAATCACTTCTCTGAGTGAGCGGAAGCTTGCTCCACGTTGATTCCCGCAGCCTGAAGCCGATCATCATGCCGGCAACGAGCACAACAGAAAGCAACAGCGGCAGCAGGAAATTCAGTTTTCTCTCAGGCATTTCTCAATCAAAAATAAGTTTCGCAAGTTAGCATTAATAGCCGCAGTCAGAGTATATTTGACAGTTTACGTGTTTACATTTTCCGGTTTATGGTTGGGATCTTTTGTAAACCGTAAACGTGTAAACCGTAAACGTATTAACCGTAAACACTAAACTGCAAACTGATCATTCGATGTTCCTGATTGCCGACAGCGGCTCAACAAAAACACGATGGGAGTTCGTTCAAAATGGAAAGACTACTTCTGTTCATACGCTGGGCATCAATCCGTTTTATAAAAACACAGAACAGATAGCCGCTGACCTGAGAAGAGAGTTGCTTCCGCAAATGAACAGGCAGCCGGAAAGGATATTTTTTTATGGCGCGGGGATTTCGCAGCCTGATAAGGTTGAAATAGTGCGGAATGCGCTGGCAATCGTGTTTCCTTCGGTGAATGCGGAGGTGGAGCACGACCTGCTTGCTGCTGCGCGCGCCACATGCGGCAATGCTCCGGGCATCGCGTGCATTTTGGGAACAGGTTCCAACTCATGCCTGTATGATGGAAAAAGCGTCACTGACAATGTTCCCTCGCTTGGCTTCACGCTGGGCGATGAGGGCAGCGGTGGCTATTTCGGGAGGAAAATTTTGCAGGCGTACTATTACCGTGAGATGCCCGATGATTTGAAAAAATCGCTTGAAGGGAAATATGATATGAAGAAAGATACCGTGCTGAATGCCATTTACGACTCCACAACGCCCAATATGATTACAGCATCTTATGCCGCATTTATTTCTAATGTCAGTCAGCATCCTTTCATCCGTGAAATGCTGAAAAGCGGATTCAAAGAGTTTCTTGTCCGCCATGTTTGCAAATATGCCGGGCACGAAGGGATGCCCGTGCATTTCATCGGCTCCATCGCTTATTATAATAATGAAGTCCTGCGTGACACGATGGATGAATTGAAGCTGAAAAAAGGCATTGTAATAAAAAGCCCGATGGAAGGGTTGGTGAGGTTTCACTCGGCTTAGACGCTTGCATCAAATTA
This sequence comes from uncultured Chitinophagaceae bacterium, assembly GCA_964502525.1. Classification (GTDB taxonomy): domain Bacteria; phylum Bacteroidota; class Bacteroidia; order Chitinophagales; family CAIOSU01; genus DATLYB01. The sequence continues at coordinate 13,304 of CAZCXH010000096.1, read as the reverse complement.
AGGTTTGGTGTTCAAATATTAAGAGTTTATTATATAAAACTCTATACCATCGGTAAACAGGTTCCGAACTTGTATCAAATAGTACCCGATGGTCCGGAATTCTTCGGACCGATCACAGTTTGTTTTTTTACACTTGTTTCGGGATAACCTAAACAACCCAAACATAATACTCCCAACTTCAAACTATTTTTGAATCAATAACACAATGGAAAAAATCACCGAGCAGCCGTCCCTTTACCGCCACCTCGAAAAGATGAGGGTGGAGGACATCCTCACCAACATCAACCGCGAGGACAGCAAGGTGCCGGAGGCGGTGAAGCCTTTGATCCCGAAAATAGCAGCGCTGGTGGAGGAAATCGCTGACCGCATGCTGAGCGGGGGCAGGCTGTTTTACATCGGCTCCGGCACCAGCGGCAGGCTCGGTATTGTGGATGCATCGGAATGTCCGCCCACGTTTGGCGTGCCGCAGGGGTTGGTGATAGGTATTATAGCCGGGGGGGATGGAGCAATCCGAAAAGCTGTTGAGTTTGCCGAAGACAATCCCGGGCAGGGATGGCTTGATCTGCAAAATAACACCGTCAGCAACAGCGATGTGGTCATCGGCATCGCGGCATCCGGCACAACGCCTTATGTGGTGGGCGCGCTGAAACATTGCCGGGAGGAGGGAATCCTTACGGGGTGCATCACCTGCAATCCCGGCTCGCCCGTAACGCTCCATGCCGATCACCCGATTGAAATTGTTGTCGGTCCTGAGTTTGTCACTGGCAGCACACGCATGAAAGCGGGCACCGCGCAAAAGCTCATCCTGAATATGATTTCCACTGCCGTGATGATCCGCCTCGGCAGGGTGAAGGATAACAAGATGGTGGACATGCAACTGAGCAACGACAAACTGATTGACCGCGGAACGCGCATGGTGAAGGAATCATTGGGATTAAGCTATGAGAAAGCAAAGGAGCGGCTGCTGAAATACGGCAGCGTGAGGAAAGCAGTGGAGGGTAGTTGATAGGGGGTAAAAGCAGTTGAACCGAATTATCTGCCACCCGAGGGAACGCGAGCGCAGTCAAGATTTGGTTTTCAGCATTATTTTTTTTTATGCAGCGAAAACAAGGGCAACGGTATATATTAATGGGAGCAAGAAATAGTACATAATTCATTCCGCTTCAAGCTGCAAGCTACAAGCTGCAAGTTTTGGCCAGCTTGAGGCTTGAAGCCAGTGGCTTAAAGCTAATACCTGAAAAATATGCAGTAAATGATGATCTTATTAATAAATGTTTGATTGTTGTGAAAAATGGTTACGGGCAGGATTCAGGATAAGGCAGATGCGAAATCTCTGATGAAGGTAATGCGCAACAAAAACAATACGTAGCGTCTTTACAAATCATCTCAAATCATCCGCAACAGCAGCGAACTCCCTGAAATCCTTCTCAAATTGCTCGGTCTTCTCCACCATCGGAATATGACCGCAATCTTCGTAGATAATCAGTTTGTTGCGCGGAATATCGCGCTGAAAACGATAAGCATGCTCATACGGTATGATGTTATCATGCTTGCCATAAACAATAAGCGTGGGACATTGAATGGTTCTGATAAGCGAGGTGTCGGCATCCTTGCGGTGCCTGAGCAATTCAAGAACAGTGTGAAAGTTGCCTTCACGGTTGGTGAATGCGCTCGCCACGTCCACCTCGTCCTTATTGATTCTTGAAACATCGAAAAAGCATTTTTCTATATTTCTTTTAGTAACGGAATACGGAATGCCCCGCTGCAATAGTTTCTCCACAAAACCGGAACTCGCTTTCATTCCAAAGCTCAGCCGTTCAGCAACTTTTTCCATATCGTATCCTGCGCTGGATAGCAGCACCAGCTTTTTCACTTTGTCCGGATGATCGGCAGCAATCTCCCATGCCATCCATCCGCCCATTGAATTGCCCATCACACAGAATGAGTCCAACTGCAGCGCATCGAGAAAAAAAAGAAAAAACTCAGAATAGAGTTTTCTGTAATTCTTGTCCGGCACTTCAGGGAGGTCGGATAGTCCAAAACCCGGCAGGTCAATGCGGATGCAGCGGTAATCGCTTTTCAGGCGGGCGGAAATCTTGCCGAAATTCCGGTGTGAGCCTGCCAGACCGTGAATCATCAGGATCGGAAAGCCTTTTCCTTCGTCAACATAATGCACCTCGCCTCCGCGCCATTGTAAAAAATGCGATTCAGAAAGGCTGTATTTCCATTTTGCATCGGCCCTGGAAATAATAGTTGAAGGGCGAAGGCAGATGAACCAGATCAGCCATCCGGCTATTATAAGCACAATGGCTATTATGAGAATAAGCGGTTTTTTCATGGTGCCGAAGATATTGAAGGTTTCTGAGAGTTGTCGAAGCGCAACTGAAGAATATTTCTGTTTGTTGCCTGTTAATTTTATACAATGATTTTCCGGTTGCCCTGTTCATTACTCTTTATAGCCGTTTCAAATTCCTTCCTTTTTGCGCAGGCCGGCTCCATCCGATATTTCGACCACTATTGGGAACCAAGCGCCAAGGACAGCGCTGCCTATTACCGCCTTGCAGAAAAAGGCGAACGATTGTACCGGGTGCGCGATTATTACATTTCCGGAAAGATTCAGATGGAAGGAACATACAGTTCGCTGGAACCCGAAATCCAGCACGGCTATTTCATCTGGTATTTTGAAAACGGCCAGAAATATGCAGAAGGAAATTATGAGCATGGCGAGCGCGAAGGAATCTGGACATTCTGGTTTCCAGATGGATTAAAGAAACAGGAAATAAGATTTTATCCGGGACGCATGGAGGAGTTTGCCATAAGATGGGAATCGAAACGGCTGAAAAATTCGCGCGAAATAGTGAAGAAAGCGGCTGAACAGGGCAAGGCTGAAAAAGCGCTGTCGCTTCTTAACTCAGCCCTGCAAATCAATCCTTTCAGCGCAGAGGCGTATTACGAAAAAGGATTGATTGAATTAAAATCAGGGAATGAAAATCAAGGGTGTGAAGATCTGCTGAAAGCGCGCGAATACTGGTTTTATGATATGATGGAGTTAAGCAGGGTGATGGAGGAGAATTGCAAATAATGTAATAATGAATAATGTTTAAACGCCAAACAAGAATAATTGCCAGTTCAAAGCGATTAGTTATTTTAAATTTTTGTCATGTGTTAAAAATTTCCGGCTTGAAACAAAAAACCCACACCGGGCAAGTACAGGCTTAAAGAAAACCCCTTTATTGTATGATAAGGATGCCGGATAAGGTCGAGTATCTTCCTGTCACCGCGGTGAATCCGGACTTACTGTTCCGGAGCGAAGCCCGCTCTTGCTTGCCCGAGCATGATCCTCAATTGTCGAATGTTGAGTTTTCCAAACGATACTTGCGGTATGGGCTATTTTGTCGCGCCATAGCGCTTTGTGTTTTGCTCATCGTTTAAAGAACATTATGAAAACTAATTTAGAACTTCTCATTGAAAAAACAAACTCTTTTTTCCTAAGTTGGGTAAGCCGGAGCCAAAAGGTGAATTTCATTTGAGCATTTATCATTGCGATATGCCATCGGCAAACAGGTTTCCGTCCCGAGTGGTGCATTGCGGGTAGAGAAATACACAAGAATTGTTAACCAAGCGAAAAAAAGGGGATAGAAATTTATTCACCACGGCAGCGAAAACGTTTTCACATAAGTGAAACATTTGATGGCTTCCACTACACCTTCCTTGATTCCCAACCCCGAATCTTTAATGCCGCCAAATGGAGATTTCTCAATCCGGTATCCGGGCACTTCATTGATATTCACCGTACCGGCTCTCAATTTCTTGATGAACCGGGTGGCGTGCTGCAAATTGTTGGTTACAACGCCTGCTGACAATCCATAGCTGGTCGAATTCGCTAAACTGATTGCATCATCAATGTCCTTGAATCCAAGCATGGGCGCGAGCGGTCCGAATGATTCCTGCGCCACCATCTGCGCATCACGCGGAACATCGGCAATGACAGTTGGTTCCAGCAAAGCGCCTTTGCGTTTTCCTCCCAGCAGTACTTTCGCTCCCTGAACAACGGCTTTCTTCAAAACATCTTCCAAGTAAATGGCAGCCGCTTCGTCAATCACGGTTCCGACAACAGTATCAGGATCGGAAGGGTCCCCACATTTATATTCTTTTGCTTTCTCCACAAAACGTTTTGTGAATTCGTTGAGAATACTGTCTTGAACTAAAATCCTTTTCACTGCCGTACACCGCTGACCTGAATTTCTGAAAGAGCCTTCAGCAGCAAGTAAAACTGCAAGGTCCATGTCTGCATCCTCCAAAATGATCAGCGGGTCGTTCCCGCCCAGTTCTAATATCACTTTTTTGTATCCCGCTGTTTGCGCTATTCTCTTGCCAACTGCAACGCTTCCGGTGAATGAAACAAGGTCAACACGGCTGTCTTTCACCAGCGCTTCAGCCACTTCATTGGTCGTTCCCAGCAAAACACTGAGCATATAACCGGGCAAGCCTGCTTCGTACAGCAGTTCTGCAAAGCGAATCGCAGTCAGCGGAGTTTTCTCTGAAGGCTTTAGAATAACGGGAGTACCCGCAGCAATCGCTGGAGCGATTTTATGAGCCACCTGGTTCAGCGGGTGGTTGAACGGGGTAATCGCAACGGCAAGTTTCAATGGTTCGCGCAGCGTGAATATTTTTCGCGCTTTGCCGGAAGGCGAAATATCGCATGAAAAAATTTCACCATCATCTTTAAGACATTCTATAGCCGCAAATAGCAGCACGTCATGCGCCCGTCCGGTCTCATATCTTGCTTCGCGTATTGCCAACCCCGACTCAGCGCTTATCAACTGAGCGAACTCCTCTTTTCTTTCCAATAATAACTGGCGCGTTTTATCCAAAACAGTGTATCGCTCAAATCTTGTTAGCGGCTTTCCACCTTTCAGCCCGGCTTGAATCGCGCTTTCAGTATCGCGCCCAGTCGCTAATGTTACCCTTCCGACCAGGCGCTTGTCATAAGGGCTATGCACCTTCAACACATCCTCGGACTTCAAAGCATTTCCGGCAATGTAGCAGGGTAACTCGGAACCGGTGATAGCAGCAGTTGTCATAAGGCTTATTTACAGTTTACACGTTTACGGTGTGCGGTGTGCTGTTTTATTTATAACAGAAAACTGTAAACCGGAAACCGTAAACACGCTTTAGTTCGTTCCATTCACCACAAAATCAAATATATCAAAGTTGCGTGGGTCACAGGATGCCTTTGCCTTGTAGGCCGTATTCAGCGGACGCGAGATCACCATCGGCACCATCTCCTCGTATCTTCCGCCATGCGAGCGCAGTGTTCCATCCAATGCTTTCAGGTCATGATGTGCCGGAGTTTTCCCAACCACTACATCGCGTCTCGAAAACACCAGCAGGTCCCCCACCCTGTCTTCCGGCAGTTCCAGCAGGCGACAACCGGATTGCCGGTCATACACCTCTGTTATTCCCTGCTGAGTTGACAACCAGTTTTTCACTTCATCAAGTTTCGATATATCATCGAGATGAACCACCACATAAGAACCCAATGAACCGTGATGCTTCACATAGGGGTCGGAAATCGGACAGATCACCCTAAATCCCATTCCGAACTTTTCATTAAGCATTGTCTCAATGTAAAGTACATTTGGCGAGCCGTCAGCTTTCACCTTTGCGTTCATGCCGTGATCGGCTGTGCAGCCAAGGATCGCACCCGAACGCATCATTCTTCCGAATTCTGAGTCCATCGCTTCATAAAACGCAAGTGATTTTTCCGTGTCTGGCGCAAAAGTATGCTGCATATAATCCGTGAGAGACAAGTAAAGAAAGTCTGCCAGCCCCTTTTCAATCAATGCTGCCCCAGCCCGCAAAACAAACAAGCTTGCATCCGCGCTGTAAATGAGAGGAGTTTTGTGCCCGACAATTTCTTCGACATTATCAATACCATGCGTTGCTGCCTTTGCCTGGTTGGCTTTCTCAGCGGAGAAAGCCATGCCTTTTAATTTATAGGAGAGGATGTCGCGCAATTTTTCTTTTGCAGTTATCACCGCCACTTTTCTTCCGGCATTGGCAGCCTCGGCAAGGAGGGTGTCGCAGCGCAGATATTCAGAAGAATTCATCATCACCTCCTTGTCTTTCTCCGAATCATAAAAAAAGTTTCCGCTGATGCCATGTACCGATGGAGGCATTCCTGTAATGATAGATGAGTTGTTGACATTTGTAAATGAAGGCAGCGCCCCGCGTACCATTCCCCTGTATCCGTTGCGGGACATCATCTTGAGATTGGGCATCCGGTCGTAAGCGAGCGTTGCATCCAGATATTCATCTCCCGATCCATCAATGCATACTACCACGTAAGGCTTTGCAACCGGGTGATAAGTCTTGCCGTTTGCGCTGAATGGTTGAGTGGAAATTTTCATGCTACGCTTTGCCGGGGCAATGATACCAAGAAAAAAGTAACCTTGCTTCTCATTGTAGGGGAATTATTCTGTTTCCAACGCTCTGTCTATAATGAACGCCACATATTGCCGGTGAGCTTTCGTTTCACTGTTCGGAGCAGCTGCATTCTTCATCATGCTTTTAATTTTTTGCAGTTCGGCAAAAGTCGCAGACCTGCTCAGATGGTCATATTTCGATTCCGGATCAATTATTTCAGCAAGACGCCCGGTGTATTCGGTTTGAAGGTTTTGCCGGATGGTGTTTACGCCCGTTTTAAGGTCATCGGCAAAAATAGCATTGGTCAAATCGGACATCATTTCGCTCAGCGGATATTTGTTGCCATAAAGCCGGGAATCATTCATGCGCAGCAACACATTCTCGTGCAGCAGGTGATCTAAAACATCTTTTTGTATGATGAGGAAACGCTCATGCAACTTCGGGTCTTCGTTGATGTCATAGTTGCTGAATCCTCTGCGCTGCATCTGAAGGTAATTATTTATTTCTGCCGGATAATCAAAGGCGCCTGGGGCGAAAGCATATCTCGCCAAAAGCGCCATCGCTTTTTTCTGTGTTTTGTAATCTAACGGAATAAACGGCACAGTTGCCCCGTGCTGACCGGCAAACGCGCGGTCAATCTTCACTCCACCAATCTGCCGCGAAATAACGCGAACGGAGTTCCAATGCTGCCCGGTGAGGATGAGATATGCCGTCCTCAACTCATGGTAAGATTTATTTTCTTCCGAATATTTTTTAATGAGCTTAGGATAAATTTCTCTTACAAGCAATATCCTTTCTTCTGCAAAAGCCATCGGATCGTCAGACATGTCGCCTATCATCACCCTCGGATCAATATGCTTTCCGGCATCGCGCATGTCATCGGCATCATTTCCGAACCAAAGGGCTTTTTCGGTGGAGCGGGCAAGCAGCTTGTTCAGTTGCTCATCATTCGCTTCCATATACCCATATTGTATCGCCCAATGGTCATAAGGTCCGGGGATAATGTCAAAGTACAATCCCTGCCTGGCGCGGTCTTTCGATATATTCGGATTGGAATAATCCATTACGGAGCCGGTAAGCCCGACAGTTTCTCCTCTCGCCTTGTCGTTCATTTCATCAATGGAGTTCATGTGGCTGGCTTTCATGTTGTGGCTGAGTCCCAAAGTGTGACCGACTTCATGCAGCGTCAGCATGTATAAACTTTGCTTCAGGAACTCATCCTTCTCCGCATCGGGAACGCTCAGCGCATTGAGAGCAGCCATCCCGAACAGGAAGTTAGCGTGATGATAACTGCCAAAGGAACAAAAGTTTTCCTCATGGGCAAAGTGCTCCTCCTTCATGATGTCAAGCCCGGCAACATCAAACAGCTTCTCGTAGCGCAACCGGTTGGTGACGAAAACATATTCAAGCATAATATCCGCGCCTAATATTTGTCCCGTCCGCGGATTCACGAAGCTCGGACCATAGCCGCCAAACGGAGGCTGCGGGGAGGATGTCCAGCGCAACACGTTATATCTGATATCTCCCGCATCCCAGTCAGCGTCATCGGGCTGCTCCTTCACTTCGATGGCGTTTTTGAATCCAGCGCTCTCAAACGCCTTGTTCCATTCAAGCACCCCGGCTTTCACCGCTGCTCTCAGTTCGCGGGGAGTGGTGTTTTCAATCCACCAGGTGATCGGCTGCACCGGCTCGGATAGCTCCGCACTTTTATCTTTCTTCACCAGATGCCAGCGGTTAATCAAGTCCCTGTAGTTGGCAGCAGCCGTTGAAGTCATGTCATTTATCTGCTGGGTGAAATACCCGACACGGGGATCGTCCAACCTCGGTTGGTAATCATTCTCAGGCATCCTGATGATGCTGTGCTGAATGCCGATGCTCACGAATCGCGCATCCGTAACGGCTTCCGAGCCGCGCACCACCGGATATTTGGATTCATAAACTAAGTTTACCAGGATGTCAGTGTTTTCCGGGTAATTTTTTATTCCTACAGTTTGACTTTTTTCCTTGCTCAATTCACCCAGCTCGAACCGTTTCTTTTTCTTTTCTTTTTCATCGGGGTCCGGTGAAGGTTTTATTTGCATCAATGCTTCCGTCAGGAAAAGGTCACCCGCTTCGAAAATCATGTTTCCTGCGCTGTCCTTTGTCGCAATTTCCTTCACAAATAAAACCGGCTCGTTGATGTTTGCTTTGGACGCTTTGCTCAACGGGCTGGAGGGATCAAAGTAATAGCCGGCATTGTGCAGCGTGAAAACCACCTTGTTGAAGTTTTTCGAGATGGAGAAAACCCGCGTGTCGCTAAAAGCGCCACGAAAGGCGCTTGCCTCTAACACCGCATCCGTGAAGTGCAGAAAGTGTATGTACTCTTTGTTCAACTGCTCTTGCTTCACCACCATGTAGAGCGCTCCTGATGCGGTGTCCTGATAGAAGTCAAACAAACCGAGGCGCTTCAGGCTTGAAGAAGTGATTTCCTTGAAAGACTTCTTCTCTTCCATGCCATGGTGATTTTCCTTTTTAGCAGAATTGCACCCTGCAGCAGCACACAGAACTGCCGTATGGATCAAAAAAGTTTTCGCATACTTCATTAAGAATTGCATGTCGCTGACTGCTAAACAGTTCCGAAAATAAAAAACGTATTTGAAACAGCATGGAGAAAAAATGATTCACCGAGACAATAATAAAAATTCCAACTGCCTATGGTAAAGTCCTTTGAAATGGCCTTGCCAATGAATTATTTCAGCTTCCACAACTGCCACCAGGGCACATAAGGCTTGTCGTGATGCTCGTAATGATAACCGAAAAAATAGCAGCTTAATAATGCCAGCAAATGATTTTTTCGTTGCGTTGAGCTCCTGTATTTGTTATCCGGATTGTTCCGGTGAGGGATGTACGTGCCGAAATAAAACAACTGCAATGCGCTGAGCACAGCCGGCAGCATCCAGTAGAGAACGACATTTTCAAGCGGCAAGAACATCCATAATATGTTGAACGCAATACCCATCATCACGAGTTGCTGCCAGCCGATGTAGTTGGCAAGGAACCTATAATACCATGTGAAGAAATCCGCAAGATGCACATCGGGATCCTGCTTCAGTCCCACGTTATTGTGGTGAAGATGATGATTTCGGTAAAGGCGGTTGTAAAAATTAAAAGCAAACAGCAATGCGCAAACCCATCCGAAAAAATCGTTCACCCTTTTGTTGCCGGGCATTACTGTGCCATGCATCGCGTCATGGGCGGTGATGAACAAGCCCGTATAAAGCTGCATTTGAATAAGAATCCACAGATACGCAGCAGGTGAGGTGAAATTAACTTCGCTGCGCAAAGCGAGCACGAGACTCACAGTCCATAAGAAAATTATTCCCAGCGCAATGAGTATTCCTGAGTAGCGGTATTTTAAGTCAACCGCAGTCATCATCACCAAATTAATCAATTAAGCCGCTAAAACCAATTAACTAATTAACCAATTAACTAATTAACTAATTAACTAATTAACCGATTAACTAATCCTCATCCACCGCCACCGTCTCCTTCACAGCGGAGAGATTCAGCTTCAATTCATCGCGCACCTGCTTGTAGGCGTTCACGGTGGTAGCTATTTCTTCGTCTGAATGAGCGGCTGTGGGTATCATACGGAACAGGATGATGCCTTTCGGCACCACAGGATACGTAACCCCTGTTACAAACACGCCCAGTTCGCGCAGGCGGATAACGATCTGCATGCCGATCTGCATGTCGCCCATCGGCACATAAACCGGCACGATCGGTGAGGGCACATCGCCCACGTTGAAGCCCAGTTCGAGCAAGCCGCTGCGCAGCTTCTTCGCCACCTCCCACATGCGCTTCCTGCGCGTTTCATCCGTGCGGATGATTTCCAATGTACGGTGGAGCGTCTCCACGTAAATCATCGGCAGGCTCTTGGCAAATACCTGGCTGCGCGCGTTGTAGCGTATCCATTCGGCAACGCTGGTTTTGGTGGCGGTCACGCCACCGATGCTCGCATAAGCTTTGGCAAACGTTCCGAAATAGACATCCACTTTATCATGCACGCCAAAGTGCGATGCCGTGCCGCGCCCATGGTCGCCCATCACTCCGAAGCCGTGCGCATCGTCAATGAACAGGCGCGCGTCATATTTATCTTTCAGCGCAACTATATCATCCAGTTTGGCGAGGTCGCCCTGCATCCCGAACACGCCTTCCGTCATCACAAGGATGCCGCCCTTGCGGTCGCGGTTCAGGTGCTTCAGATGATCTTCGAGGCTGCTCATGTCGTTGTGGCGGAACACGCGGAACTTGCCCTGCGCCCCCAGCATCGCATCCACCATCGAGGCGTGCGAGAGCTTGTCAATGAGGATCACATCATCCTTGCCGATCAGCGCCTGTATGGTGCCGAGCACACCGAGGTAACCGTAGTTGAACAGCACAGCGCTCTCCTTTTGCAGATAGTCGGCAAAAGCCGCTTCCAGTTCGGTGTGCCGCTTCGTGTTGCCCGTCATCATGCGCGAGCCCATCGGGGCGCTTGTGCTGTATTTCTTTGCCGCCTCCACAGCAACCTGCTTAATCTCATCGCTCTGCGCCAGCCCGAGGTAGTTGTTGATAGACCACTGGATGCACTTCTGTCCGTTGAACACCGTGGCGGTTCCCGGCACGGGATCAAGCACCGGCATGGTGAAATAGCGGTCTCCCATCGAGCGGAACATGCCGAAATAGCCGTCATTGGTGTCGCACTTGGCAAAAACGTCTTTCATGGAATAGATTTTAGATATTAGATGTTCGGATTTAAGTGACGCAAAGTTCTGATTTTCCCCTGGAACAGTTTTGATGTTCGTCAAGACAGGATGTGGAAAACCCATGGCTTTCAGAGCGATATTCGCAAGTCTGAATTTGTCATTCGGAATTGGCGCGTACTGACTTCCCTTTCCCTGTGACTTTGTTTGGTAGCGACCTTGCCAGAAGTTGAGGGTGACTTATTGGGTTTTGCTAACCCGCAATCGCCCCCGCGGGCGTGAATGGAAGGATTTACGTCACCTGCCAAAGGCGAACACAGGCGTACAGGTGCGAAGGTTGGAAACGGGCGAAAACTTCGTCACCTTCCTGCTCGATTATCGAAGTGTGTGGTTGGGGCAGCTCCAAAAATTGCTCTTTTTATCGCCTCACCCCTCCCCTCTCCAGAAGGCTTGTCTATGCACACATTTAATTTTGGAGTAATGATAGCCCTCATCCTTGCCGGGCAAGCCTCATCCCTCCCTTCTCCAAAGCCCGCCTGCCGGACGGGCAGGGAGAAGGTGTCAGGACAGTTTTCCTTATCCCGGCAAAAAAAATTACTGATTCCTGTTCAGTGGCAAGATGGCTCGGACACCCCTCTCCTTCGGAGAGGGGGCGGGGGTGAGGCTGAGACGAAAGCAGGACAAAACCTTTGTCCTCTGGATATTCTAAAAAGATGTGTGCATCGGCAAGCCTTCGAGGAGGGGAGTTAGGAGAGCAGTTCTCTTACAAAATGAAACATTCAAATTTATTTCTGAACAATCAACTTCCGCGTTACAATAGCGCTTCCCGTTTTCACCTGCACGAAATAAACTCCGTTCTCAAAACATGAAGTTTTTATTGTGAGGTTTGAAGTTGCGTTGGGAATTTGTGTGAAGAAAACCTCTTTCCCCATTACATCAAAAATTCTCGTTTCATCGCCCGGTTTGAACATAACACCTCTAACATTCAATTCGCCCGAAGCGGGATTCGGGTAAATGAGGAGTTCCGCTGTTTCAGGCTCACCTACCGCCACAGTAACCGGGGCAAATTTCACCACCAGCAAATCATCATCATTCAGCTTTCCGATAATTCCCGCTGCAATGAGGTTGCCCTCGCCATCTTTCGCGAGATAAGAAAAACTGTCTTCATCATTCTGGGCGCTGTTCCACTCTTCGCGATGCAGCAAATTGCCTGCCTCATCATACGCAGCCATCAGGGCGTCATAAGAAGTGGTAGTATTTTCCACATAACCTGCCACATATATTTTACCGTCATCATAAAGTATATCCTCCCCGCCATCGGCATCCACAAGGCTTCCCTGGACTAACTTCAGCCATTGTTCGTTGCCGCTTGCATCATATTTTATGGTGATGCAATCAAATTTTGAAGAGTTATCATAGGCTCCCCCCGTGATGTAAATATTGTCATTGCCATCCGTGGTAATATCATTTGGAATTGCCGTGCTGGATGAAGTTTCATAACGGGTTATCCAGAGTTCATTCCCCGCAGCGTCATACTTGATGGTTGCAATTTCATTCACAGGATAGCCGGGACCCCATCCGGTGCTTTCACCTGTTACTATAATATCACCATTACCATCCACTACGATTGCAGCGCACTGGTCGCCATAATTCATGGAGTCGTTGTAAGTGCGCGCCCATTCAACCGCTCCCGCAGAATCCATTTTAAATACCTGAAAATCGCGGTACATGGAAGTGTCCACATACACATTTCCACACACATAGATATTATCATCTGCATCAACGGCAGCAGCGGCAACCTGGTCTTGCTGGTTTACGGGATTGCTGTAAACGCTTTGCCAAAGTTGATTGCCCGCTGTATCATATTTCACAACGAGCGCATCTGTGGTTGAAACAGTTGAGCCTGTTTCGCCAATTACGATAAGGTTGCCTGCATTATCCCAAAGCATTCCTTTAGCATCATCAATAACATTTCCTGCGCTGCTGTAGTAGGAAGCCCAAAGCTGATTACCTGCTGAATCCAGCTTTACCACATAAATATCACTGCTGAGGTTTCCGGGCGAATCATAAGAACCTGTCACATATATATTTCCACCTGCATCTGTGAGGACTGCCGCAGGCTCACCCGCAGGCCCGTTGAGGTTGGGAGCA
>CAZCXH010000095.1:0-18772 GCA_964502525.1 uncultured Chitinophagaceae bacterium | reverse complement strand
TGCACAATTTACCTATGAAAGCAACGATACCGTATTCTTTTTTCTTGATGGCATCTTCAAGCCTGTTTATTATTTCAATGCAGCGCTGGGCGATACCATTGAGGTGCCGCTGCTCAACCAGCCATGTGGCGACATGCTGAAGATAGTGGTTGATTCTGTATCCACCTTGCAGGTGCAAGGGCACAATTTGAGGTATTACAGAGCCACGTATGACGACAGCACCCCTTTGTTGTGTCAAGTGTGCCGCAGGGACACTTGGCACACGGAATAGAGGAAGGTCTTTCGACCTTCCGGCAGGACGAAAGTCCTGCCTCTATCAGCCATCACAAGTCTCCCTTCGGAAGACTTGCGATAACAAAGGATAACAAAGTGGTAATAAAACTTTTCATAAGGTGGTTTGTTTGTGTTGAACAATCAATTTTTTGGGGCGCACAAAATCAGTCCACCAAAATCTTGCCGCTGCTGCCTCCCATGCGCCACACATACACGCCCGGCTCAAGCGCGCTGATGTTAATCGTATGTTCGTGTGAGGCGATGTGTTCTTTCAAAACAGTTTGTCCGGTTACATTCAACAAGAAGAAAACTTCGTTTGTGCGGAGGGCTGAAACGCGCAACTGCCCTGATGCGGGATTGGGAAACACTGACACAGTTGTTTCATCTTGTTGCGGCTCAGCAATGCTCACAGTGTTCGGTATGCGCGATGCATAGACATATCCCGTATCCGTATAGAAATACATTGCGCTGTCTGTAGCGGCAATGTAATTATTGTAAATGCTTCTCTGCGATGACCCGATAATAGTTGAGTTAAGATTCGTCCAAACCGATGTTGCTGGTGAATTGGTTGTGAAAAAACCGTAGGCACTTGTGCAGAAAAATGCAAGGTCGGGGCTGACATGTACATTGGTAATGATCGAAGTGAATGCTCCCGGCATAATTAATTTCCACAGCGTGTCATTTTCCAGCGTGTAGTAAAAGTTAGAACCTGACTGAAAGTAAATCGTATCGTTTACTGCCCAGATGTGATGTTCGAGGAATGCGCTGCCGTTATAGGCTTTTGAAATATCTGTCCAGTTTGCGCCATTGTCGGTTGAGCGGAAAAGTTTTGTGCTGTCGGCAAGGAAATACAACGTGCCTGCCTCATTTCTTGCCGTGCTGAAAACCGTGTCGGGCGTTGCAACAGTGGTAAAGTTTGCGCCATCATCGGTTGAAAACGCAAAGCCGCCCGGCACGGAATAAAACAGGTTGCCGTATTGGTCGCGGTGAAACACTCTGCCCGCCACGCCTGTGATTTCGGTGAAGGAGCCGCCATTGTTTGCGCTTTTGTAAAGATGCGGCTCAAAGCCGTTGGTGTCGGCATTTTCCACAAGATACAAATCGCCATTGTCCGCATAGAAGGCGGTGATATATAGACCGGATTCCACCGGGCTGAAACTTCCTCCGGCAGTGCTTTGCGCAAAAACCGTATCGGCATGTAATACGGGGAGCAGAATTTTCTTATCGGAATAATAATCTGCGACAAGGCGGTAGTTGTCGTTATCCGTTCCTGACGGCACGGGATATTTTTCAAACGTAACCTGAGCGAATGTTGTGAAAAATAAGATTGTCAAAAACGAAAAGCTAAATGATTTTTTCATGTATGGGTTTTTATGGGTTTTAAAATAAATCAATCCTTCACGCAGCGGCAGGAAAAATAATCGGTGTATTCGAACGCCTGTGAAAATGTGCCTGTATAACTTCCGTTTATCGAGATATATTGAGGCGAATTCGGAGAAAAACTTTCTTTTGAGGCTGTCCACATATACGCATCAGAATCATCATTAAAGCAATCGTGAACACCGGCAGGGTCGGTCTGGCATTGTCCACCGGGCAGCGCTGCAAAGCCGAAATCATCGGTTCCGCCACCATTTGACCAGAGCGAAGAGTTGGCGCGCAGCTTATCTCCCGCAACAAACTCACCGCCTGCATGAGTAATCAGCGTTTGCCATTCCGCCAGCGAGGGCACATGCCAGCCGACAGGACAAATTCCTTTTACTCCGCTTGGATTGGCTGTTGAAGCGGTATCGCCCGTTACTTCATCCCAAGTATAAAGCCTGCCGTAGGTATTGCAATAGGAGGAAGCGCTATTAAAACAAACGCCTGCTCCCGCCCAGTTTAAATTTTCAGCCATCCATACCTGCTCGCCAATGCAAACGGTGGCATACTTCTGCTGGTCGCGGCTGTCAGTGAGCGTGTCGCTGCATGATTCATACGCATAGTTCGTTTCAAGAAAGTGCTTCAACGTAAAAACTGAACCGGGAGGATATATCACCTGCTGAAATACAAGGCCCGGTCTTGCCTGAACAGGTTCTTCCGCTCTTCCATCTACTGCTATTGCCGGAATGAAATTAATGTCGTTGGCTAAATGCGCAATGCCGGTGGAGTCGCCATTGCGAACCAGGTTGATGATAAGCGAGTCTTCAATTTTATCAGCCGACTCGTTTGCAACCCCGTTTGTATAGTTGGTGCCGGTATATCCGTAGCCATAATAACTGATTGCACCTTTGCTCTTCCACGCTTCGGGCATATTAGTTCCACGAATGCCACCGCTATAACAATAGTTGCCAAACACTACGGCTTTGTTTAAGGTGAAGGGCGCGTTACGGATATATTGTTGAGTGATGGCAAATGTCACAACCCGGTCAACCAACTGGTAGCCTTGCGTCTTGCTCTCCAAAGTAAAAAGAATCTCATAGTTATCGATTCTTTCCAGCGGGATATTCGCATTAGCCGTGAGCGAATCCTTGATTTCCTGCCAGCCCCAGCTCCACCATCTTCTATCTACGACATAGCTCGGTATATTCATAAAATGAAGCAGTGAAAAATAATCCTCTGTTCCATGTGTATTTAAAATGATAAGACCATAGTTGCCGGCAGTGTTGAACACATCGAAGGTTACTTCCCGTCCATTGAAAATATCCACCTCTATATCCTCCGTACCTCCGTAAAAAAGTGGCTCCTTGTCGTAATTGTTATTATACATGGTTTTCACATAGGGATTTAACACCAGCACTTTTTTGTTGCCTATTTTTTCGGTGTTGCTGCCGGAAAAATCAAAACGCTTCAGTTGATTGCCACCGCTGCCTCCGCGACTGATAACCTGCCCGTTGGCATCAAGCCGGTAAATATTTATCGGACATTTTAGCCCATTGACGTAATGAACTTCAATCTGATATTCGCTGTAGAAAAACACCTTGTCCACTTCGGGCTGGGCAATGAGCCACTGTGCCGCTGCATTGATGGCAAGTATGGAATCATGCGTAACCGATAACGTATCGTTATAAATGTTAAGCGCCTGGTTGCCCACATTCACCATGGTTGCCATTTTGCTATAGATGTCTTCCGTTGTAGTATTATCATCTTTCTTACAGGTTGCAAATACAAGAGATAGCAAAACAGCGCACAGAATTTTTTGAAGTTTCATCGGTCAGGTGTTTTTTGTGAAGATAGTTTTTCAGGTTGACGTATTTTATTCCGGAGGTTTTTATTGAGCAGTTTTTCCTAACGCCACACATGGGCTTGTGACATTTTTAACGGACAGGAAGGAAGGGGCGAACGGGTTTAATTTTTCAACTGCCAAGAACGCCAAGCATGAATTTTCTCTTCGCATTCCTTTGCGTTCTTGGCGGTTTAATGCTTTAACTCAGCAGCGAATACTCAATCAGCAATTTGTTTCCGCTTCGCCACTGGAGCCATCCTGTTCCAACGGAGGTAGCGTTTTCATTCATGAGTTGTACGCGCATCCACTCGTCCTGAATTTCGAGCGGGTTTAGAAATTCGTATGATGCTTTCACTTCTGAAGCATGAGTAAGTGGTTTGATGCGAATGGGCTGCTGCTTCCCTTCTGGAAATTCCACGGAGAATACATTCAGAAAGAAATCGTGCCAATACAAAATCGTTCCGGCATAGCGATTCACATAAGCCGACTGCTGTGTTCGTTCATTCACGATGACTTCCGCAAAATCGCGCCCGACTGAAACAATGCGGAAATAGAGAATGTCATAATCCAATTTCAGATGCGCGGGCACAAGCCAGGGCGGAGCAGCGGCAATGTCAAAGCTGCCATGCTCCGTACGCGTGAACACGGCACTGTCCATGCGCGGGTGGTCATGAATCGGTTTTTCGTAATTAAGATTTCCATAGAAATACAACACCGGGGTTTCGGAAAAATGCGGTTTGAAAAACCCTAAGCCGATAGTCGGTTCTGCTTCCTGCGGAGATTGGAGCGAGGCGAAATGAACTGTGACTGGCGCATTCTTTTCATTAGCCCTACTCATCGCTGCGCGTTCAGCATTCCGTTTTTGGACATTGTAGTAAGTGTATGCAATCAAGGCGGTAAGCAGGACGGTTAAAACCCAGTTGATGCGCGCGATGATTTTCCGCTCCATCTTCCATGCGATGAAAAGCGCAACTGCTACGGCAACCATGCTGAACATCAGCGCATAGCCAACTGCAATTGCACCGCTGGCAAGCCCCTGGTTTTTAGCCGCACCGGAAATGCTTGCGAAGGTTGCACCAATGAAAAAGAACACGATGAACGAAAGAACATACAGAAGAAAACTTGCAGGGTTGAATAGCTTTTTCATAAATAACCGGTTTGAAGTTTTATCCTGATGACACCATCCTTGATGCAAGCTGCCTATCAGCGCTGCCATACCTCAATTTAAAGGTCAATGTTATTAAATGAAAGCGGAAATACTGACGAAAATCATCAGGAAGAAGAAAAATCTGTGCAAACTTTAACTTGAATTTCAAAATCTCTTTTTATGAAAAAGTTTATGCTGCTCACCGTCTGGCTGCTCCTGATGTTGAAATTAAGCGCGCAAACTGTAGGATTAGTGAAAGATATCCATCCCGGAGGAGGCTCCAATCCAAATATTCTCGTAAACTATGGCAGCGCCTTGCTGTTTTCTGCCGGCTCAGGCACGGTGGGCAATCAGCTTTGGAAAACAGACGGAACATCTGCCGGGACAGTGATGGTGAAAGACATTTATCCGGGAGGCGCTTTCAATATGATGCGGACTGTTGAGTTCAACGGGAAGATTTATTTCGGGGCGGAAGACGGTGTGCACGGACGCGAAATTTGGGTGACTGACGGAACAGAACCGGGAACGCAGTTAATTAAAGATGTCAACCCTTCGGGAAGCGGTGGGTTTTCTCATCCGATAGTCTATAACAATTCATTGTTGTTTGCGGCAAATGACGGAGTGAATGGAACGGAATGGTGGGTGACCGATGGCAGCGGGGCGGGCACTGTTATGCTGGTGGACAGCAACAATGTTTCTGGCGGAACACCGGAAGAACCGGTCATCTTTAATATTGGAATTTATTTCTCATACAACGATGGCGTACGCGGACGGGAGTTATGGAAAACCGATGGCACGGCTGGCGGGACGCGTCTGGTGAAAGACATCAATCAGCAAACAACACCGGGTTCTGTTCCGCAACATTTTATTGAATTCAACGGAATGCTGTACTTCGGTGCTGATGATGGCATCAATGGCAGGGAACTGTGGATGACCGATGGCGCTGAAAGCGGCACGCAACTGGTGAAAGACATCCGTTCAGGCGCCACAGGTTCCGACCCGAAATATTTCATTGTGTTCAACAACTTGTTGTTTTTTGCCGCTCATGATGGCGTGCATGGCACTGAGTTATGGGTAACCGATGGCACACCAAACGGAACACAAATGGTAAAGGATATTAACCCTTCGGGTGGCGGTGATGTTCTGCACTTTGCGGTTTACAACAATCAACTGTTCTTCAGCGCAACTGACGGAACGAATGGACGCGAACCCTGGCTGAGTGATGGAACGGCAGGCGGCACAAACATGCTGAAAGATATTCATCCTTCAGGAAGTTCATTCAACGGCTACTTTCAGTTCAGTCCCGCTCCCACAGCTTACGAAGACAACCTTTATTTTATGGCTGATGATAACACCAACGGGCATGAGTTGTGGCTTACGGACGGCACTGCCAACGGAACCCGGAAAATCGCGCCCGCAGGAGCGACAGGTTCTTCTCCGTTGAACCTCACCAATGGTTTTGTTATCTCCGGTGGCGCCATGTATTTTGCCGCCAATTTTGACGGACAGGGAAATGAGTTGTACCGCGTTACAGATGGAAGTGTCGGCTTGCCGGATACCGAAACACTGTCATCCATTCAGGTGTTTCCAAATCCCGCTTCCTCATCAGTGACAATCCGTGTTGAAGATATGCCGTCAGATATTACGTTGTACCTGGTGGACGCATTGGGGAAAAAGCATGAAGCCATGCAGATTGATGCTCAACAAAAGGAAGTGAATGTAATCACCAGCAATTTGCCTTCAGGAATCCATTACTGCATTTTAAAATCCGGAGGCAGTCAGAAAACTTTTAAGCTGGCAGTTTTGCACAACTGACCGGTTTTCTCTTGCTTAAAAAAGAGGCGGGAATTCTTTTCCGGGAATTATTTAGTTTCAGCGTGTAAATCATATGAAACAGCAATTACGAGTTCACACGTTACTCCATGCTCCTTTTGAAGGCATCGGCTGCATTACAGACTGGATTGCAAGGAATAATTTCTCTAAAACAGAAACACGCTTGTGGGAGTCTGCACATTTTTCCGCAATGGAAAATTTCGACCTGCTCGTCATCATGGGCGGACCAATGAGCGTGAATGATGAAAAAAAATTGACCTGGCTTTATCACGAAAAAAATTTCATTGAAGAAGCAATCAACCGCGGAAAACAAGTGCTGGGAATTTGTCTCGGCTCGCAGTTGATTGCCAATGTGCTGGGCGCAAAAGTGTATCCAAACAAACTGAAAGAGATTGGCTGGTTTCCTGTGCGGATGAATGAACATGCGGAAAACACGCTGTTGCATTTTTTTCCGAAAGAGTTTATCACGTTCCACTGGCATGGCGATACGTATGATTTGCCGCAGGGCGCAACGCATGTGGCAAGGAGCGAAGCCTGTTTGCATCAGGCGTTCACGTATGGTGACAATGTAGTCGCGCTGCAATTTCATCCTGAAATGACGCAGGCATCCATGAAAGAAATGCTGAGAGAAGGCGATGCGGAATTGATTTCTGCAAAGTATGTGCAACCGGCTGAGGAAATCCTCGCCCAACTGCACTATGCCGATGCGCAGAATGAGCTGTTGAATCATTTGTTAGATAAATTGGCTGCGAATTTTTACAGGCAGCAGTTGCTGCATGTGTTATGAACTCCCTGCCGTTATCGCTAACTTTGGTTTGAATAAATTTTCCCGCCATGTATAATCCATCTGAAAAATCAATAGACGGTAAAATCACAGAGTTGTTCAGGGAACTGCTCAGTGAAATGAATGAATCTGAGAAGAAAAAAATGCACAGGGAACTTGAAATGCAAAAGGCGCTTGCTGAAGCTGAGTCGTTAAAAAGAAGCGTGAAAAAGAACACGCTGACGATGCAGGATTTTGTGAACATCGTTCGCAAAGTAAGAAAGCAACATGGCTGGAACATCGCTTGACCGGGTAGTTTTAGACACCAGCTATATTCTTCGCATTATCTTTTCGGAAGACTATGCATTTTTCGTTTACCTGAATTACCGCTATGATGTTGAACTTTTTACCTGCAAGCAACGGATTGATGAACTCGCCTCAGCGCTCAATTATCCCAGAGTAAGAAAATTGCTTAAAGCAAAACCTGAAAAGCTGATAGGGTTTTTTAAAAAGCACAGCATTGAAGTAAAGGTGGAGGAACGCTTCGACCGTATCCCTGATATAAAGGACAACTACCTCGTTGATTTGGCTTACGCTTCCAAATCCTATTATATTGTAAGCGGTGATAAACAAGTGCTGAATCTGAAACATGTTGGAAAGATTCAGATAATCAGCGCTCTCCGGTTTCGCCAACTTTTAAGACAACGCCATCCTTTGATTTGATTCAAAAAGCATGTACGAAAACTCCATCGCCTTCGCCCTCGAACAAGACCGTCAGGATAAACTTCGTTCCTTCCGTGAAAAATTTTTCATCCCGCACCGTGATGGCAAGCCGCTGATTTATTTCTGCGGTAATTCTCTTGGTCTTCAACCGAAAACTGTCTCAGAAAAAATTCAACAGGAACTGAACGACTGGCAGCAGCTTGCGGTGGAAGGGCACCTGCATGGAAAAAATCCCTGGTTTTATTATCATCATTTTTTTAAAGAAGAAGCGGAACTCGTTGGCGCATTGCCGGATGAAGTGGTGATGATGAATGCGCTTACGGTGAACCTGCATTTGCTTTTGATTTCGTTCTATCAGCCAAAAGGCAGGCGTTTTAAAATCATGCTCGAGGCAAACGCATTTCCGTCTGACCGCTATGCCGCGCAAACACAAATCAAACTGCATGGAAATAATCCGCATGAAGGGATTATTGAACTCACTCCGCGTGAAGGCGAATACACATTGCGCACGGAAGATATTCTCTATGCAATTGAAAATCACAAGCACGAACTCGCGCTGATTCTGCTCGGTGGCGTGAATTACTACACTGGTCAATTCTTTGACATTCCTGCTATCACTCGTGCAGGTCATGAAGTTGGCGCAATGGTGGGAATTGATTTGGCGCATGCTGCCGGAAATGTTCCGTTGCAACTGCATGACTGGAACGTAGACTTCGCTGCCTGGTGTACTTACAAATATCTCAACTCCGGTCCCGGTGGGGTTGGAGGCGCGTTCGTACATGAACGGCATTGCAACAATCCCGGCTTGCCGCGGCTTGCAGGCTGGTGGGGGAATGATGAGAAAACAAGATTTGAAATGCCCGATTTATTTCATCCGCAAACGGGAGCAGCAGGCTGGCAAATCAGCAACGCCCCTGTTTTTCCGATGGCGGTTCACAAAGCCTCGCTGGAAATTTTCAAAGAAGCGGGAATGAAAAATCTCCGCGAGAAAAGTGAAAAGCTCACCAGCTATCTTGAGTTTATCCTGAATGATGTTTCAAAAAAATCGAAGCATCCTTTCAATATCATAACCCCTGCTGATAAAAATCAACGCGGCTGCCAGCTTTCGGTGCAAGTCGGCAAAGAAGGAAAACACATTTACGAAGGATTGAAAAAAATCGGTGTCATTGTTGACTGGCGCGAGCCGGACGTGATTCGCATGGCGCCTGTGCCGCTGTATAACACGTTTGAGGAGGTGTTTGAGTTCGCTATCACCTTGCTAAGAATTGTCCCTTAACCTGGCTTTGTTTTCCCTATAAAAATTTCGTTAGTCAAATCTGTATTGAAACGCTTATTTACGGGAATGGTTTTATTCATTACCGCAACCGGCTGACGTTTTATTGCCTTGCTACAAATGATTTGTCCAACTCTTCATACAACGCAAGAGATTTCTTTATTTCCAGTTTTATATTTTCGTACAAGCTTTCAGCAATTACTCTAATTGAGTTCTTTTCTGCCGTTTCCAACTCCGGGTATTTAAATCTTGAATTACGCATGTGATTTTCAATTCTATGTTTTCTTTCCTCAAATTTTTCAAGCTCACCTCTTTTCGAACATATTTGTCTTAAATGTGCATCCCACGGTAGATAATTACCCGAATCATCCTTTGATCTATTATTGCAGTCTTTACAACTTGGAATAGTATTTCCAGGGTGATGCAGTCCGTATTCCTTTCGGTTGAACATTAAAATATGTTCTATTTGCAGAGGAACATCCCTCGTGTCACAATAAGCGCATTTGTTTTCAAAAAATTCATTTTTAATAGTCTCCCAAATCACCTTTCCATTGCCAGATCCTGTATTAAATGATTGGCCTAAATAGAATTCTCCGACTTTTGTTAAGAAGGCCCTGACCGCAGTATTTGCGGCATCAGACTCGGTATTATACACCGCCATAAAAATATTATTTTATAAAAGTTTAAGTTTTGGTACTCTACCTACCTGCCAAATCCCTCCACCCTTCCACAAGCATCACCATTGCCAATGTGTCCAGCTCACAATAACGCAGAAGCGCTTCAATAATGCGCTGTCGCTGCTCTTCCGGCACCTGAGAAAATTGCAGGTAGCTATAAGCTGTGAGGGCTGCACCACCATCCTCCAGCGAATCAAAGCCATGAACCAGAGTATCAAGTTGGTCGCGATCATAGCCCTCAAAAACAGGCTGTAATGTTTTATATGGATTCATGTTGTATTCCGGTCTGATCCAAACATGATTATCAAAGTTGAGGCTGGTGATGGCAAGACCCCTGCCATAGATATTGTTCTTTCCGTAAGTTTCACGGAGATATTTGCTGTCATGAATAATGGCTGGCAAAACCACCTTTAAACTGATACTGCCACCCATTTTAGGAGAGTAATAATATCTCTGCGTGAGTTCATAAAGGTCAACCATATTCCGTTTCCCTATTAAACCATTATCCTGGGTTATTTCATCAATAAACTTAATTAATTCATCTCGCTCCATGGCCTTGACTTCACTTTTGCCTGAAGCAAGGTGATTTCTAATCATTCTTAAATAATTATTCTCGTGAAGATGATAGCGGAAGATTGTTCCTATTCCGTCTATTGCTTTCTTCAAACTCTTCACAAATTCTATGTTAGGATAGAAACCCTGCTGCACATTGATATATTGATCCGCGTGCTCAACGCGTCCATTATGATGCATTTTATGATGAGAAAACTGAAATGCAATGCCTTCATAAGGATGATTCCCTTTATAGAAAGGCAAGGCTGATGTACTGGTTTCAAAATCTATCATATGCAAAGGCCATTCCCATTTTTCCATCTCCCGCTTGAGACCGTTTATATCAATATATCCCTTTTCCTGATTTTCTCTTGCACAAACCACTTGCAGATATTGTCTCTGAGGTCTGCTCATGCCTTCACCTGGAATTAACTGGTCGTTTTCGCCCGATAAAAAAATCCCTCTGATTAAGCTGTTCCAGCAGAAAACGCTTCTCTTTAATAAATTTATCCGTTCGCCCGCCCCAAAGTTCATATACCTTTGGTTTTTCAAGCAAGTCATCCTGATATTGTGTTTGATGCTTCCAGCACTCATAACGTCCATCTTTTTTGTTACTGCCCGGTATGGTTTTGAACTGGCATTTTTTACAGTAACTTCCGAGAGGTATGAAATATCGTGTATTATTTAAATATGCATCTCGACACAAGAACACAAAGTCCTCGAATTTCATGTTCTTTTTGCATTCAGACGGAACCGGATAATGGTTCCATATCTTTTCTATATAATCATCCATTGGAATGGGTTGAAGAATGGGATCGCCCAAGCTATTCTTTGTCAAACCATCCTCTATAATAACCCTGCTCCGGCTCCCATCTCTTACAAGCCGGAACTTCTGGTTCATGCCATCAATTGTTGCTTGAGCATTCTTGTTAACAAGAATAAGGTAGGCTGATACACTTGCTTCAGGCATAGCCCCGCAGACAACAAATTTTTGAAAAGCCAGATCGTACAAGCGCGGTTTCCACTTAGCGCTAATGCATTCATTTTTCTTTCCTGCATAAGCAAGAAAGGGATCTTTTTCAGCCGGGTTTAGTGATTCATCATCGCTTTCTTCGCCCTCAAAACTTTTCGATTTCACTTCATATAACTCTATACGATCTCCATCTTTAACGATTATATCAGCCCTGATGAAAAGATTATCATAGAGAAAAGCTGCTTCAGCTATCACTACCTTTTTGTTGCAATTAAGTCTCTCATTTGTTTCTCGCAACGATTCCTCGTAATCCAGCGATTCAATTGTAATTCCTTCCTTAACCGGGTTCTCACAAAACATGAACTTTGCCAGCTCGCCAACCTGGAAGCCGCCCTCTGCCAATGCTTTCAAAAATTTATCCTCCAATTTAGCATCCTCATATTCGTTCTTGTTCCCTGCGTAGTAGAGTTTAGTCATGCACTCAAGGCCAAGCTTAAATTTTGATTTCGTCAGGTAACCCATGATTTCGTTTATCGTTTTTATACGTTTTTATATTGTTTACGCTTCTTTCAGAATTGGGATAATCTCATCCAACTCATATAGAAGCATCAGTTCCTCATAGTTGTATCCGCCATCAGGCAATTCATAATAGGTATCATCAAATTCATATCTTGGGTCAACGAATACGTCCAGTCCATCAGTTGAGGCAAGATCATTTGCCATCAGCCAGCACAGATATACCAGCGCTTTTTCTTTTTTAAGGCTGTCCCAGTTTACGGTTTCATCATACGAGAAGAGCCTTTTGAAATGCTGCATGATTTTCTCTTTTCCCTGCTGTGGAATTTGATCGAAGTCAAACGTCAGTTTTTTTGGTGTTTTCATAAATGCTTCTTTTTTTGTTATTTTATCACTGATTTTGTTTAATGCTCTTTTATTTTTTCTAAGCCAGTGTTTATAGCTGGAGTGAGAAAACGTTTCCATTGATTTCTCTGCAACAATCTCTGCTCCACGTCTTATTTCAGGAGAAATTTTTATTTCTCCACCTCTTTTTAACCGTACCGACAAACCGTCAATGTTAATATTTGGCGCGAAGAGTGACCCGGCAAATCGCATTGCAGTTATTATCTGAGTATTATTCCAATGCTTGTCTAATTTATTTTCCCATTCAGTTCTGGGGGTATTTCTTTCGTCAATCTTCCAGTATAGCCCAAGGAATTTCTGCACGTCAGCCGGTCTTACAGGGATAGCGTGAAGTCCATCATACATATGGAGGAGGATGTCATCATTCACAAAGAAACCGTCAACGATTTTAAGTTCCTGCATCAACACCGCTATTCTGTAAATGAACTCTGGAATATCTTCCTTCGAGTTCAACCGGTACATCCCGGTTGTAATCATCAATATTGCCATACCTTCTGTTATCACGGAAAGGTCTCCGGATTCATCGAGGCATGTTGCTTTGTAGTTAGTAACGAGTTCATAATTGACGTTCAATTTGTTTCTATTCATTGTATTAAGTTTTAGTGTGGTTTAACGATAGGCGAAATGATTCGGACAAGGATTGCCACCGGTTTTGCAATATTCAATTCCAATAAAAGTTGCATAAATCTCGGTACAAAGCATTTCATAGGTATCTGATTCATGGGCCAGCAATCGGTATTTAGCATTTATCACCACTGATACAGCCCCGGCTCCTGCGTACTTATTCAGCAATCCGGCTCTGTGACCAAGTGACTTTAACCAAAGCTGAAAAATGTTTTCCAAAAGAGCGGAATCGCTTGCTTCACCGGATGTTTCATAAAAGGCGCAGCATTCGAGAACCATGCAATTACACTCCAGGGAGAAATTTGCATACCTGTCTGCAACGTTATTCAAGGCATTGATCCCCCCGCAATCAAATGCTTCATCATGCCCCACTTCGGCAGTACAGAACTGATAAAGCGTATGATGTACGCACATCTTGTGAGCCGTTGCATCGAACAACAATTTCTTCTTGCCATTGGATTTTCTGAATTCATTGATCCTTTGGAATAGCAGAGAATCAAGTTCGCGGGACTGGAACTGTGATTTAACCGGATGCGCAGAGGAAATGAAAACCATCTGCAGGATCAGGAATCCGGCTGTTTTAAATGCTGCCCTGATAGTAATTTTTGTCCTATTAAATTTATCAGTCTCAGGATTTTTTTTCATTCTGTTTGCTAATAATTGAGTCATGAACAATTGATTCGTACAGATCCACTTTAACTACATACTCTGTTCTTCGTCCCAGAGCATACATCCCGGAGCATACCTGTATTTTGCCGCTTTCTTCAAGGCTCCATAAAATGGTTTCAACTTCTTCAGCAAAATCATAGGGGTCAATCTTAAAAAGCTGATCCAGCATACGTTGGTCACATACATTCAGCTTAATGGAGAAATCAAAAACCCATGAAAAAATATATGCTTCACGTTCGCTCGTTTTTAAGTATGCTGCCAGCGAGCGGATATCCGCTTTCAACTGCGGGGAAAAGTCCGGCATGCTCAATTTGTCCTTATATTTCCTGGCTTCCCGGATGATATTTTGAATTAGCCGCAGGTAGTTATTTTCAATTTTGCGTTTCATTATTTTTCAATTTTTCAATTGCTCTTAAATACCAATAGTTTTTTAAATGCTGATCCGCACAGGCGCGAACTACTTCTTTGCTCCGAACACGCTTTTAATGTAGTTCAGACCTTCCTCGTAGGAGTAATTCGTGAGCTTCGAGTTAAGGTAATCCATTGTCTTTGAGGCGTTCCTGTACTGTCTCCCTGCCAACCCACCGGCACCTAGAAACCCTGTATCGGCCATTTCCTTTAATTGCCTATCATATGTCATATTGGACATTTTTGAATCTCTGTAAGCAAGCACCTTGTACAAGGCGGCCCTGTTTGATGTCACCGAATTACCACTTGCAACCTGCATTCCGTTATACAGTCCGAGTATCAACAGAAGCGACAATGGAATCTGTAGGTAGGAACCAAAAGTCAGCACAGCATCAAGGATGGCGCCAAATGTCTCAAATGCCCAGCTGCCCGTGAAGAACCCCTGCATCATTTCTGTGGTGTCATACACACCACCGTAGTACAGGAATGCTGTGAAGAACACCAGCCTGAACGCGCCAAGCATGCGACTCGGAACGTTCGGGAACCAGATGAATATCTTGTAGAACAAGATAAAAGGAAGAACCATCATCTGAGCAATGTTCATTCGCTCTGACTTACTCCTCCCTTCCATCGCATTCGCGATTCTCGCGCTAACACTGAGAGTTGAGTGAGCTTTTATCTTTCGGGGCAATGCTTTTCCTTTGTAATTTTTTCTTTTCATGATTATAAAATGGTTTAATTTTTTTAGAACCCTATAGATGCCATGAATTCATTAAATTCATTTTCCAGCTCGGGGTTTACCGAAAACAACCTTGCGATTTTGATTGCCACAGTCATATAGAATGCCTCGTAGCCGGCACCTCCCCTGGTGAACCATCTGCTGAAAACCTCGTATAAGGCTGCTGCTGAAATTGGCTTTTGTTGCTTATCATCGCCCAATATCATTCTGGCAATATCACAGGCAGGCAGATGGTAACATAAAGCGATACCGTTCATCCTCGTTTTGCTCAATCTGAGAGGGTGAGATGCCCTTAATATGTCTTCTATAGCTTCAACGGCATCAGCTAACTCTGTATTATCCTCCAACACCTCGATGCCTGATTGGAAGTGTTTCTGTATAAATGCCTCCGTTACATAACCGATAAGTTCACGGTCATATCCCTGACGAAGGAATACCCTATATTCAGTGATCCTGGTGCGTTGCTTATTAAAGCATATCTTAATCTGCGCCACTTGTTTTCTAACTTTTCCATCTGGAGCTGCCACGCAGAAGTACAAGTAATCGTAGTAGGGTGCGTCTTCCGGTTTTTTGAACTGGAACTGGTAGATATCAAACCG
Source organism: uncultured Chitinophagaceae bacterium (assembly GCA_964502525.1). GTDB lineage: Bacteria > Bacteroidota > Bacteroidia > Chitinophagales > CAIOSU01 > DATLYB01. The sequence goes on along the minus strand of CAZCXH010000095.1, from coordinate 3,396 downwards.
GTATATCCTGTCAAAAGGCTGCGTTAGGGAAGGTTTTATATCCATCAGCACACCATGTTTGTGCCTTGATTCGCATGTGTATTTTTCGATAAGCATTTCGATACTTTTTTTGTTACGTAATATGATACTAGGTATTCTCAATTTTCTTAAGCAAGAGTTTCAGGCTGCAACCCGGACGGAATAATGCAGGGGATTATTTTTCCACTGTGCAAACGGCTGGAGCTCGTTAATTCTCCAGTTGTATTTATAGAGTTCAATGGCATGAGTTGGAATATCTGTCCGGGTGCAGATGAAGTCTTGAGGCTTCCCGCAGCTATACGTATCACAGTCCGAACGCATCCAAGGGTCAATCCTCCACTTTGTCCCGACAGCCCATGTATTAATTCTCCAGAAGTCATACTCAGATGAGACAATCTGCCAGAATGTTCCTCGAAAACCTCTACTGAACCACCATTCATATTTGTCAATTGGAAATGGCCAAAAGTTATGTATCTCATCGGACCGGTTGTTTGCGAACACCGCGCCTTGCCGATTTCTAAGAATACCAGACTCTCTTATGCTTTTTCTTGCCCCCGGATAGGATACATGCCACACGAAGGCTTGAGGCTGAATGATTTCTTCGCGGTTGAACTGCATATCAAAAGTCGGAGAACTTCTTCTGAGAGTTTCAAGCTCTGCTCTTTTTTGGTCCAGAGTTATTTCGATTTGTTGTTTCATCTATAAGTATTTACGATTTTGGAGGTTTCATCATTACACATCACCTCTGCTTTTTTTCAATTTCTTAATCCCAACTTCCGCGTGCATGAGCTAATTCTTCAAGTTGCTTTCTTGCCCGGCAATGCTGAACTCTCACATTATTCTCAGTCGTGTTCAGCTCCTTGGCGATTTCGCGGTTCGAAAAGCCTTCATTTAGTTTTTTCATTAGCTCCCTCTGCGGTGCAGGCAGATGTGTGTTCATGATTCCCTCCCAGTGGTCTTCGTCCATTTGGTCTTCGTATTCGTTCCGCAGGGAGCCGCTGTACTGTTCCATCTCTATTGCCGTGCCAGCATTATGCGTCTCCTTTGACAACGCTCTCTTAAGCTTTCTTCTTTTGTCCCTCATGAAGTTGGCAACCACTGCGCTGAACCAACCTTTGAAACTTCCTTTGCCCGGGTCGTATTTGCTGGCTCCAAGCCATGCATGAATCATAGCTTCTTGCACCCAGTCCTTAGTTTCTTCGGCTCTTTCCTTTCCCCGGGGGAAGATGCCGTATGCTATATTTTTTACTATCGGGTACAGCTTCCCGATTGCATCCTCTCCTTCCAGGAGAAGATTGCAGCATTGATTTGTGCTTTTCATAAAATATCATCACTCCGGCAGGAGGGGATTTGCCGTGGATGATTTTCATGTACTGCTGTATTTGTTCCATTTTTGGTTATTTTATTGTTTCGATAAAATCTGCCCTCTACTATAATACGCTCCGGCTTTGGTGATCATTACATCCTCTTCAATGGTTTTTTTGTTTCTTTTTCCCGCCCCCTTTCATCTTATATACTGACTACCTGCCTCAAACCCGGGCTTTTTGGCATTTTTTAATTGTTTTTTTTCTTGATTGCGTTCCATGAGTCTTACATTCATTCAAACGGGTTTTTTAACCGACAACTTATAGGTCACCGGGTACAGCTTCTCCTTCCAGGAGAAGAGTGCGGCATTGATTTTTGTATTTCATGGACATTATCATGAGCCTTACCATTCCGCAAACGCAGTTTTTAATCGACAACTTACGGGGCACCGGATTCAAGGGTTAAGCCACGATACACGTACAACCTGTCCTATCCCCGGGCAGAATTTTAGATTACTTCTATTCCCCCCGGTGTTCATCTCTTTGGGGAACTATACTTAACCTTGCAGCACAATTATTATTATTGTAAGTTGTCGGAAGGAAGGACTAACACTATGACAAAGCCTTGGTGAGAAATACTACGCCACGATATACGTGTAACCTGACGCATCCCCGGGCAGATCTAGTAACATCGCATTATTGCAGCCGCCTTCGGTTTAACAAATTCCTGATTGAGGCTCATAGAATTTCACCCATGCTCAGCAATCTTGAGCTAACGATTATAATTCAGGATTAACCCTTCCTATAATAGGAAACGGTGTTCTCCCTTGGCAGGTTTGGATCCAGAGCCGGAAGATGTAGTCTTCCGCTAAAGTTGGCGAGCGCTCTTGCTGCTTCTGGCGAGAGAGACTCAACGTTTGGCAAATTGAGTACCATGCCTTTGTATTGTCCAAACGCTTCAGCCGCTTCCTTGGAAAGCGGAGAATTCAGTCCCAACTGTAAAGTGCATTTATAACCAAAGTCAGATTTAAAATATGCAATGTCTCCATCCTCTCGTCTTGTTTCAAGACCAGTCAATGCCCTGATTTTGTCATCAGATAATTGAGTTATTCCGAGAAGGGAAAGCATACCTTCAAGGCAAGCAAATGCTTTAGCTGCCTCATATGATATGTCGGTCAATCCATTTAGTTCAATGCCCCCTTTGTGTTGTCCCAAAGCTTTAGCTGCCTCATCCGATAATCTAGACAAGCCATTCAGGGAGAGATGTCCTTTATGATTTCCTAATGCTTGAGCTATCCCATCGGATAGTTCAGACAGTCCGTTAAGTTCGAGAGTTCCTTTGAAGGAATAAAAGCAGTCTGCAGCTTCACGAGACAATGAAGTTAGCTTGCTGTAATCTATTTCTACAAGCGATATTGTATTATCTGAAAAATCCTCTGTGCCTTGAAATTCACATACTAAATGAGCTAATCCTGCCGACAACGAAGTTATTCCATTAAGATAGAGGCGTGCAGGATAGTCCCCCCGGGATAGATCCCTCCTTACAAAGTTCTCCAAAGCTTTAGCTGCCCCATCCGACAAGATCCTAAGACCATTTAGGTAGAGATAATGTCCTTTATAATTTGATAATACTTCAACTTCTTCCTCTGAGAGGGTAAAAAGCCCACTCAGGTCTAAAATCTCATATGTATCATCATGCTCCTCCGCTTCCGCCAGCAATCTATTTAAGTTTTCAACTAACTCTAGTAGCATACTTATTTCATTAGCATTACCAACTTGTTATAAAATCACTCAAAGGTAATAAATATGTCTCAATTGTGGATATGCTCGCTTCGCCCAGCAACTGTAGAAAGAGAGCGCATATTTCACTGCGAACACTGCGTATCCTTTCCAGAAGTTCTTACTTTCCACGAAATTTTTGAATTCGGTCAAATTCTGCAGCTTGGCACTGATTGATTATCTCACGTTGAGAGTGAATAACTTTGTCTAAAAATCCTTATGAAAAAACTTACACTAACACTGCCTGAAGACGTAAATGAGAAGGAAGTGAAGATGCTTGTAGCAGTGGTGCTTT
>CAZCXH010000094.1:0-18811 GCA_964502525.1 uncultured Chitinophagaceae bacterium | reverse complement strand
ACTTCTTCATGGCGGGTTTCTTCATTGCGTTTTCGTTTTTCAAATTTCTCAACCTCAAAGGGTTTGCGGAGAGCTACGGAACTTATGATGTGCTGGCAAAACAGATTCCCGCTTACGGCTATGTTTATCCGTTTATTGAATTGGCGCTGGGTATTGCGTATTTGACGGGGTTCAATCCGCTGGTCACCAATGCCGCCACCATTGCCGTGATGGGTTTCAGCAGCATCGGAGTAATTCTGAGCGTGTTGGGCAAGCGCCAGATTCAGTGCGCCTGCCTCGGCACGGTATTCAACCTACCCATGAGCACGGTGACGATTGTCGAAGATTTGCTGATGGTAGCAATGGCTGCATTGATGCTGACCATGATTTTGTAGTGGCATTATATCAATCGAACACCGCAATCTGCATGAACAATAAATTTCTATATTTGCATTTCTCGCTTCTGAAATGAGAAAGGTTCTCTCAATATTACTTCTCCTCGTTTTCCTCTTAGGCACGGCTAATCTCTCTGTCATCCGTCATTTCTGCGGAGGAAGAGTTGCCGAAGTGAAGTTGTCAATTCTCGGGGATGCTTCTTGCGGAATGGATACCGATAAGGGCGCGTGTGCGTCAAATGACTTTTGCGCCAGCGGCACGGGCATCAGCAAGAAACCTTGCTGCGAAAACGAACTCTCGCAGATTTCCATTACCGATGATTACAAGCCTGCATCGAACAAAGAATTGACAAATCTGCAATCGCTTGTCATCGCTTTTCATTCAAGTAATATCTTCACGCATGAGCGGGGACATGTAACTCCAATCAGGAATTACAAAATGCCCCCTGACGATATTCACTCGGTATCCCTTTCTTTCATACAGGTTTTCCTCGTCTGATTTTTTACGTCCTATTACGCTCTCCGGAGCGTGAGAGCCGTTGCCGCTTGTAAATAACCAAGCCGGTGTGTTGTCTTTTATTTTTTAACCAATCAAATCTTTTCCAATGAAATCTTTAACATCATTTTCAGCCGCAGCCCTTTCCTGCTGCTGCCTGTTCTTGTCATCGTGCAAGGAAGATGAGATGCACCATGACCAAAACCTGAATATCAATTACCCTGCTGCCTTTGTCGTCAACGGCAAGAGCAACAACGTGCAGGTCATTGAACTGTCAACCAATACGGTGAAGGAAACTATTGACCTCATGGGAGCAAGTTTCCCGCATCATATTTACCTGCATCCCGACAAAAGCAAGTTTGCGGTCGCCATAACAAGCACTGACTTGAGCGGTGGGCATGGCGGACATGGAGGAGGTTCAGGTAACTACATGGTGCATATTATCAACTCGACTACGGGAGCGCACGAGAAGGAAATCTCTCTCTCCAAACTTCCGCACAACGCGGTGTTCAGCCCTGACGGAACCGAGTTGTGGGTGGGTCAGTCCGATACAGCGCAAAGCCAGGTGTTGGTTTACAGCGCCTCTGACTGGTCGCTGAAAAATACCATCAATGTGGGGAAAGGATTGTCGGAAGTCACTTTCGCTGCGGATGGCTCGATGGCTTTTGCTGCTAATACGGGTGACGGCACTGTTTCGGCTATTAATCCTTCGACAAAAATGATTCACATGACCATCACTGTCGGCATGGACCCGGTGGGCGCATGGCCCGCTTCCAACGGCAAGATGTATGTGGACAATGAGACGGATAAAACCGTTTCTGAAATTGACGTGGCATCAATGACAGTCACTGAAACTTTCACGCTGGGCTTTAAGCCGGGCTATGTCGCCTATAACGGGCATCACAATGAATTGTGGGTGAGCGATGCAACGAATGGTCAAGTGGTTTACTATTCTGAAACCGGAGGCAGTTGGTCGGAGGAAGGTTCTATCACAACAGGCACCGATGCCCATGCCATCACTTTCAGCGGAGATGGGACAAAAGCATACGTTTCCAACCAGGGAGCAAATACGGTTTCCGTAATTGATGTGGCAAGCCATTCGGTAACAGTTACAATCAATGTGGGTGAAAAACCTAATGGCATTGCCCTTAAAGAATAAAAAAATCTGAATGATGATTCGGAATTTATTTCATCCATATTAAATCAAACAACCAAACGGCAATTCAAAAATTAATAATAAACTAAAGCAACCTTCAAATGAAAACTCAAATTTTATTTTTAACAGCTTGGATGTTCGCTCCGGTGATTTCCCAGGCGCAAACCAATTACCTTGACAGTTACATTGGCAATCCGGTGACATTAACCGTTATTGCCGGCAGCGCAAATCAAGTGAGCCAGCCGCGTGATTTGGATTTCAAGCCCGTCACAAATGAATTGTGGGTTTGCCAATACGGAAACTCAGCCGGTGGCAGGATGAATATTTTTTACAACGCTGGCTTGCCGGCACAGGCAAACGAGTTACGTCACGATTCTCATGCCGACCATTTCTTTTATTACCCGAGTGCCATTGCATTTGGCGACCATGGCGAGTTCGCAGCAGTATCGGAGATTCAGAACACGAATTCTGCATCGCCAACTTTCATGGGTCCTTCGCTCTGGCTTGCCGACACCGCCATTTTCGCGCGCGTATGGCAAGGTAATTGGGCAAACGGTTATCCGCTCGGAAGCCATATAGATATGCTGCATCAAAGCCCTTTTTCAATGGGCGTTGCGCACGACACTTTAAAAGCATATTGGGTGATGGATGGTTACAACGGGAACATTTGCAAGTATGACTTTGTGCAAGACCACGGACCGGGATATGATGACCATTCAGCCGGAAAAATATGGCGCTACACCGATGTTACATGGACGCGGGTTGCGCAAGTGCCGAGCCATTGCGTGCTTGACCGGCAAAATCATTGGCTCTATTTTATTGACGGAGGCGGTAAAAAAGTGAAGCGAATGAATGTGAACAGCGGCTCATTCGCAGGAAATCTTACCGTTCCTTCCACGGCAAACGAGCCGTTGGCGGGTTACTATAAATATCTTGGAGCAACGGTCGAAACTTTGGATTCCTTCTCGACTCAACCTTGCGGCATTGATTACTATAACGGAAGATTGATTGTCTCAGATTATACAAACGGAAACATTTATCTCTACAATACGACCGGGACAGTTTCGCTTCTGGATACAATCGTAACAGGACATCCCGGAATGATGGGAGTGAAAGTCGGACCTGATGGGCACATCTGGTCGGTGAATAAAACAGAAAATAAGATTTATCGCCTGGATGCCACGCTGCCGGCATTGGACGCTGCCATAATCGCTATCACTTCTCCCGTGGTGAATAACTATGTAAGCAGCTATTATTCAACTGGTTTCAACGTATGCAATGGAGATGTTACTCCATCGGTAGAAATTAAAAACTCAGGAAGTTCGCTCATTACAAGTTTGGAAATTAATTATTCGCTCGATGGAGGTACGCCTGCGGCTTACAATTGGTCAGGCTCGCTGTCAAGCGGAAATACCGCTTCAGTTTCGCTTCTGGCAGGCGCGGTCACTTACGGGAGTCATGAGTTGGAAGTTACACTTCTCACGGTAAACGGAAGCGCTGATGCTATTGACTTGAACAACAAAGCGAGCGGTTCGTTCCGCGCATTTCCTTCCGCGCAGCCCTTGCCATTTATAGAAGATTTTAGCGGAACGCAATTCCCTCCTTCCAATTTCAGCTATGTTCATTTCAACACCAATAATTTAATGAGTCGTTCGACAGCCAGCGCCTACGGTACAGGGAACGGCTCTTTGCAAATGAATAATTTTTCAGGACCCATGAACATCACCGGACAGGAAGATTATCTGCTGCTTCCGCTCTTTGATTTCAGCAACGTTTCCGATGCTCATTTGAAATTCGATGTTGCCTACGCACAATATGCCTCCACGGATCATGACGAACTGAAGGTTTCCGTTTCCACCGATTGCGGAACAAACTGGACTCAGGTCTATGATAAAATGGGAACAGGACTGTCAACCGCACCGGTTACCACCAGCGCATTCACGCCAACAAGTTCCCAATGGCGGAGCGACTCGGTTAGCCTGAGTACTTTCGATGGTCAAAGTGAGGTGATAGTGATGTTTACCTCCATCAGCGGTTACGGAAACAATCTTTTCGTTGACAACATTTCCGTTGACGGGAATATTTCCAATGTTGGAGTGGATGAAGCGGTTTCTGCAAGCCTTGTCAGCATTTATCCCAACCCCGTAAACGATTTGCTCCACATCTCCTTCCCCGCAGCAGAAAAATGTTTGGTAACGCTGCGGAATGCTTTGGGTGGAAATATTTATTCGGCTGAAATATCCGGTTCGCACTGCGTTTTAAATACCGCATCGTTTCCGGAAGGCGTGTATTTCGTTCAGGTGAAAAATGGAAATCAGTTATTCACCCGAAAATTTATCCGGCAATGACCAGGACTTATCAGGTCACCGGTATGTCTTGCAGCCATTGCGTGGCGAGAGTGAAAAATGCGTTGGAAAAAGTTCATGGTGTGATTTCAGCCAGTGTAAATCTTCAGGCACAGCAGGCTGTCGTGGAGATGAGGAAACCCATAGAAATTGAAGTGCTGCAAAATGCAGTTGCAAGCGCAGGCGGCTATTCTTTATCCGGCATTAACCTGGAACGTATGGCTAAATGAAAAATAAATCGCAGTGAGAAAGTTGGTTAAAAAAATAGCGGAGTTTGCATTAAAAGCGGCAAAGGCAATATTCATCCGAAAGAAACAATGCTGCGATGACTGAAGCAAAATACATCCCCGCACTAAGGTTCGATTGGCTTACCCGATTCTACGATTGGGGCATCAGCACTACTATGCCCGAAACGAAGTTCAAAACCGCTTTGCTCAATCAGGCTGATATCCAACCCTTCAGCCATGTGCTCGATTTTGGTGTCGGAACCGCCACACTCTCTCTCCTGGCAAGACGGATGCAGCCCGGAGCTTTTGTTTCCGGAGTGGATGTGGATGAAAAAGTTTTGGAGATTGCGAGAAGGAAAATAAAACGGGCGGGCGAAAAAATTGACTTGTACCTGTACGATGGCAAAACGCTTCCTTTCGCTCGCGACATTTTCGACCGCGTCATCAGCAGCCTGGTGTTCCATCATCTTTTGCCAGAACAAAAACTGAATTGCCTGAAAGAAATCCATCGTGTGCTGAAGCCGGGCGGTGAACTGCATATCGCTGATTGGGGCAAGCCCGCTAATGCTTTGATGCGGGGCGCATTTTATCTCGTTCAGTTCCTGGACGGATTTCCCAATACGGCTGACCATGTTGCGGACAAGTTTCCCGGATTCATTGCACATGCGGGATTTTCTGACGTTAAGCGGGGCCCGTGTTTCAACACCATTTACGGAACGTTACAATTGTTCAGCGCAATTAAAAAATAAAACATGGGCGCATTGAAAAAACATATTCTGTCAGTGATGCTGTGCTGCTTATTCCTTAGTGTTTCCGCACAGCCCATGCTCACCGAAGATGAAGCATTGGATCTTGCTTTGAAAAACAGCCCGGCAATAAATTCCGCAACGTTGCAGGAGAAGCAAAGCAAACAGTTGCAAAAAGCAGCCATCAACCTTCCCAACCCGGAAGTGATTGCCGAAAGCCCGACTGGAAATTTCTACACGGTAGGCGTGTTGCAGTCGCTTGATTTCCCTTCGGTGTATGCGAAACAGTTTCAGTTGCAAAAGCAGCAAATGACTTTGGCTGGAATCGGAAAAGCCCTCACGGAGAATGACGTCCGCTTTCAGGTTAAGTCATTATACCTCAGCCTGCAATACTATGATGAGCTTCGCAAGCAACTGAAACTTCAGGACAGCCTCTACAATCAGATTAAGCTTTCAGCCGGCAGAGGCTTTGAAGCAGGTCAGTTCGACTATTTGGAAAAAACCTACGCTGAATCGCAGTATGGCGAAATTCACAATCAATACCTGCAGGCGCAGCAGGATTATGAAACGGTCAAAAAGCAATTGCTGCTGTTAACAGGACTCAATGAAGAAATCCAGCCGTCACCGTTGGAACGAAGCGGGTTCTCCGGAACCATAGATGTGATTGATTCATCCACCGTCAGCGGCAATCTCCTGCTGAGTTATTACCGCCAAAACCAACTCATCAGCCGGAAGTCGCTGCAACTGGAAAGAAACAAATTCCTGCCGGGATTGATATTCGGCTATCTCAACCAGGGTGAAAAAACTACGGAGCTGAATCTCAAATTCAGAGGCGGTATTACTGTTCCGCTGTGGTTCTGGCAATACATGGGCGGCATACAAGCGGCAAAGACGGGCACGCAGATTGCTCAGCAAACCTTCAACGCGCAGCAATTTGCGATTACCACACAGATGCAGGAAGCAAGAGGCAACTACATGAAATTCAGGAGTGCGCTGGATTACTATGAAACCGCAGGATTGAAAAATGCTGACGATGTCATCTCTACATCCACCCGCTTCCTTGAAAGCGGGCAGAGCGACCTGATTGCTCACCTGCGCAACATCAACGAGGCTTACAACATCAGGCAGAAATATTTTGAAACGCTTAAAAATTACAATCAATCCGTTTTTCAAATTCTTTACTTAACCGGACACCTATGAAACACATAATCAAACCAGCGACATGCTTGTTGCTCCTTTCCTTAACGCTGACAAAACTCTTTGCCCACGGAGGGGAAGAGCATGGCGGTGGGGGGGAAACTAAAACTACGTCCTCCGTCAATCAGAAATATTTTTCTGTTGAAGTCAATTCTGACGTGTATGAATTGCTGTTGCGTTACGAGCCTATCCATCCGAATGAAAACGCCACGCTCTCTTTGTTTGTCAGCGAATATGCCACTAACAAGCCGGTTGACAGCGCCACTTTTCAAATTTCCTGTCTGGAAGACGACAACATAAAATTTGAAACCGCTCAAACCGGCAAGGGCGCTTATTCGGTCAGCACAAAGTTTCCTGAAAACAAAGTTTACTCTCTGGCTGTAAACGTCAATTCTTTATTGGGTCCTGACCTTTTGTTAATCCAGCAGATTGAAGCCGGGAAGGAATTACCCAAAGCCGAAACGGCAAAAGCTGAAACATCCTTTCTTACAAAAAACATCGCACTGGTTTTCGCCATCGGACTTGCCGCGGGCTTACTGCTAATGTTCATCGGCACAAAATTTTTCGGAAGAAAAGCCACTGCTTTGCTCATTGCCTTTTGCTTATTGCCTGTTGCAAATTGGCGCACCGCCACCGCGCATGAAGGTCATGATGAGGGCGGTAAAAAAAATGCTAACCTTTTAAGCAGCGCCTTTCGTGTTCCGAAAGAAACGCAATTCCTTTTTGACGTTTTGACTTTGCCGGTGGAAAAAAATGATTTCACGGAAAGCACAAAACTGCTCGCCACAATTATTCCTGCAAGCAACGGTCAGGCGGTTATTACTTCACCGCAAAACGGAAGAATCGTTTCATTAAGTGCGAAAGTAGGTCAGAAAGTCACTGCAGGTCAGCTTCTTGCCGTGATTGAGCAGAATATTGATGCGGGAGCACAGGTGAGCCTGCTTGCGGAAAAAAACAATATCGAAGCGGAATACGAAGCCGCAAAAAAAGAGTATGACCGTCTGAAATCCATTGAGGACATCGTGGCAAAGAAAGACATCGCAGAAGCCGAGGCGCGTTTTCGAAAAGCAGAGGAAAACAAAAAGCTTTTCAACTCAACACAGGGAAAAATTATCGAACTGCGTTCGCCAATCAACGGGATAGTTGACAATTTCAGCTTCACCATCGGCTCAACCGTGAATGCCAATGAAACGGTATTCACCGTCACCAATCTTTCGAAAGTGTATCTGGAGGCGCAGGCATATAATAAAGACGCAGGGAAGATAAATGCCGGCTCCGTATTCAAAGTGGAAAGCCCCGGTGACACGCGCAAAACCGGAGAAGCCAGGCTGCTTTCTTCCGCTCAAATCATCAATCCATCCAATCAGTCGCAACGCGTTTTGTTTGAGATGGATAATCCGAATGGCGAGTTCAAGATTGGCGAGTTTGTCAATCTCCGCGTGTTCACGTCCGAAAGCAGCAGGGAAGTTGCCGTACCTAACAGCGCCATTTCCGAATTAAGCGGGCTTCCGGTGGTATTCATTAAGGACAGGGCGGAGCAATTCAGCGTGAGCTATGTTTCATTGGGCAGCAATAATGGCACGTTCACGGTGATTGAAAAAGGCGTTGAAGAAGATGAACGAGTGGTAGTGAACGCTTCTTACGAAATGAAAATGATTTACTTGAATCAATAGACAATGTGCAATAAGCAACGGGCAACAAAGCAATCAACAAAAGGCAATTATTTTTTAACCAATAAAAACAGTTAATCATGAAAGCAGTAGCATTCAAAACCATGCTGCTGGCAAGCTTAATGTTTGCCGCGGCTCCTGTATTGATGGCACAGGAAAAGGAAGAACATCATCATGAGGGTGAGGATCATGAACACACATCTCCTCACGGAGGCACGGTCAAAACTGCCGGTGCTTACCATATCGAACTGGTAAGGCAAGAAAACAAAGTGCTCGTTTATCTGCTGGATGCCGGTGAAAAAACCATCGGCAACAAAGGCGTCACCGCAACGGGCATTTTCCAGTTTGACGATAAGACTACGTCAAACGAAACGTTCGCCCCCGCAGGTGATGACCACTTTGAAGTAACGCTCAAGAAAACCGGGGAATTTACGTGCATCATCTCCTTGAAGGTGGAGGGGAAAACTGTTTCAGCAAAATTTGACAAGGAGGATGTAGAACATGCCGAGGGGCACCATGAGCACGGCAAAACTTATGTCTGTCCGATGCATCCTGACCAGGTAAGCGACAAGCCGGGCAAATGCTCCAAGTGCGGGATGGCTTTGGTGGAGAAAAAAGAAGCAAAGGAAGAAGAGGAGCACGACCATCATCATTAAAAATTATCAGTCAGCAGTAATCAGCAGCCGCCAATATGTCCGGGCGGTTGCTGATTGCTGTTTGCTGAATTAATTACTAATCAATAAAAAACTACCATGATGAAAACAAAAATTATTGTTCTTGCAGCTTTTGGCATTTTTCTGACATTCCTGATGGCTTGCAGCGGCAGCCAAACCAACCCGCAGGCTTCCACAGGTGAACCCCATGATGAAGCTGCCGATGAGCATCATCACACCTACACTTGTCCCATGCATCCAGATGTGATTAGCGACAAGCCAGGCAGTTGTCCTAAGTGCGGAATGAACCTTGTGCATAAGGACGAGGAGACTTCCAAAAAAGAATATTTCATACAGTTTGCGGCAAATCCCGCAAAGGTGGAAGCAGGCAAGGAAGCTGCGCTTTCATTTACTCCGAGAATCAAAGGAAGCGAGAGCGAGCCGGTGCCGCTTGATGTGGTGCATGAGAAGAAAATTCACTTGATTATCGTGAGCAGCGACCTGAGTTATTTCGAGCATATCCACCCGGAATACCAGGCGGACGGAAGTTACCTCATCAAGGTTTTGCCAAAAGAAAAAAATTACACCATTGGCAAAGGCAACGATGAAACGAAATTTGAATCCGGTGGCGACTATTTCCTTTTTGCCGATTACCAGCCTGCGGGCGGCAACCACACCGTTGACAATATAGCCCTCACCATTGAGGGCGCTCCTGCTCCGGTAAAAAAATTCACGACTCAGAATCTCACAGCTTCATCGGGTAACTATTCGGTAACGCTTGAACCTTCGGGCGGCAGGTTAGTCACCAATGTGCTGATGCACATCAGCGGCATCGTAAAGAAAAACGGGAAAGAGCTCAATGCGAATGAACTTGAAAATTATCTCGGTGAAAAAGCCCACGTGATGATGGTGGGGATGGATGACAAAAATTTCATGCACGTTCATCCGAGTGTGGGGGCTTTGGGTCGCTTTGATTTGCACGCCACTTTTGAGAAACCGGGTATTTACCGTCTGTGGTTTCAATTTCAGGCGGAAGGCAAGGTTCACACGCTTGACTATACCCTGAATGTGGCGCAAAGCACACAGAAAGATATTGACGAGATGAACGAAGCGCATTCACAGCATCATTTGGAGGAGCAGGAGAAAATCGAAAAGGAAAAAGCCAAGCAGTAGGCAATATGCAATCGGCAATTGGCAAAACCTTTTCTCTTTGCCCATTGCTTATTGCCAATTGCCCTTTGCCAATTGATTTAAAAACATGCTGAATAGAATCATCCAATTCTCTCTTCACAACCGCCTGCTTGTTCTGGCATTTGCAGTTATTTTAATGATTGGCGGAACCTACACGGTGTTGAAGCTGCCGGTTGATGTGCTCCCTGACTTGAACCGTCCGCGCGTCACAATTTTCCTTGAAGCACAAGGCATGGCTCCTGAAGAAGTGGAGCAGCTTGTCGTTTTCCCCGTGGAGAGCGCGCTGAATGGCGCTACCGGAGTACAGGCGGTGCGCAGCAACTCTGCTATTGGTTTGGGGATGATATTTGTCGAATTTGATTACGGTACCGACATTTTAAAAGCAAGACAGCTTGTTGCCGAAAAGCTTCAGACCGTTCAGTCGCAGCTTCCTCCAGGCATCACGCCCGTTCTGGGTCCCATTTCATCGGTGATGGGACAAATCATGCTGATTGGAATATCTGCGGATTCCACCACCCCTGCAACATTGCGCACACTCGCTGACTACACCATTCGCCCACGCCTGCTTTCCATTCCCGGTGTGGCGCAGGTAATTCCGATGGGCGGAGATAAGGTGCAGTATCAAGTCCTTTTATCCGTAACACGACTTAGCTCTTTTAATCTTACGCTGAAAGACGTTGAAGCCACTCTTGAGCAAGCCAACAGAAACACTACGGGCAATTTCTATAATCGCTTCGGAACCGAAATTCTCATCCGCAATCTCGGTCGCATAAAAACCATTGAGGAATTGAAAAATGTAGTAGTCGGATATAGCGATAACAAGCCTGTCCTGCTTTGGCAGGTGGCAGAAATCAAAACAGGTGCAAGGTTTAAGCGTGGTGACGGAAGCATGAACGGCAAACCGGCAGTGATTCTTTCTATCGAGAAGCAGCCGCATGTCGCTACGGTTGACCTGACCAATGCAATTGAAAAAGCAATCGAAGAAATGAAGCCGTCTTTGCCTGCGGACATAAATATCAATACACATCTTTTCCGTCAATCCAACTTCATTGAAGCCGCCATCACCAACGTGGAAGAAGCGCTGCGCGATGGAGCGATTCTCGTGGTGATTGTTCTTTTTCTTTTTCTGTTCAACTTCCGCACCACCTTCATCACGCTTACCGCTATTCCGCTCTCGCTGGTTATATCGGCTTTGGTATTCAAAGCATTCGACATCAGCATCAACACAATGACCTTGGGCGGATTGGCAATCGCCATCGGTGAATTGGTGGACGATGCCATCGTGGATGTGGAAAATGTTTTTCGCAGGCTGCGCGAAAACCGTCATTTGCCGAATCCCCGCAATCCTCTCGTAGTGGTCTTTGAAGCGTCCAGCGAAGTACGGAACTCGATTGTTTATGCCACCATCATTGTGATTCTTGTTTTCCTTCCGCTTTTCGCCCTCAGCGGCATGGAAGGAAAAATCTTCGCTCCCCTCGGCATTGCTTACATCACCTCTATTATCGCTTCGCTTTTTGTTTCGCTTACTGTGACGCCTGCGCTTTGCTCTTATTTATTGACCAAGATGAAAATCATGCAGGAAAGTAAAGACAGTTTTCTCGTTCGTTGGCTCAAAAGGCAGGATACGAAGCTGCTGAATTATGGGCTGTCGCATCCCAAAAGCATACTGATTCCAGTCACGGGGTTGTTTCTGGTTGCTGCAGCATTCATCCCTTTCTTCGGAACGGAATTCCTCCCGCCTTTCAATGAAGGCTCGCTGACCATCAATGTGCTGGCTGACCCGGGAACATCACTGGAAGAATCAAACAAAATCGGAAGCATCGCTGAAAGGCAAATCATGCTGGTGCCTGAAGTGGCATTCACCGGAAGGAGAACCGGACGCGCTGAGCTGGATGAACATGCCGAAGGCGTTCATTACTCTGAGATTGACGTTTCATTTAAAGATGAAATCGAAAGAAACCGCGATGAAATCATTGAGGATATCCGCAAAAAACTCTCCATCATTCCGGGTGTTTCGCTGAATATCGGTCAGCCCATTTCACACCGGCTCGACCATCTTTTGTCTGGCGTCCGGGCACAGGTGGCTGTCAAGCTTTTCGGGACCGACCTGATGGAACTGCGCAAATATGCCGGAGAGATTCGCAATGTAATGGGCGGAGTGCCGGGTGTCGTTGACCTGCAAATCGAGCAGCAGGTTCAGATTCCGCAGCTCATCATTCGTCCGAAAGATGAATCGCTTAAATTTTATGGGATGCAGCGGGGCGAAGTGGTAAGCGACCTTGAAACGCTCTTCCAGGGGAGAACCGTTTCCGAAGTGGTGGATGGTCCAAAGCGGTTTGACATTGTGCTTCGTCTGCCCGAAGAGGAGCGGAATACGGAATCAATCGAAAACGCGCTGATTGAAACTCCGGCAGGAGAACTCATACCGCTCAAAAATGTCGCTGATATTTTTTTTGAAAATGGTCCGAATACCGTCAATCACGAGAATACGCAGCGCAGAATTGTCATCTTCTGTAACGTAGCAGGGCGCGACCTCGGCAGCACGGTGGAGGAAATAAAAAAGAAAATAGAAGACAGCGTTCATCTTCCGCAGGGGTACTTCCTTACTTACGGAGGGCAGTTCGAGAGCCAGCAGTCCGCTTCCCGCCTCATTCTCATCCTGAGTATTTTTTCACTCACTGGAATTTTCCTCGCACTTTACACTCATTTCAAATCAGCAGGCATCGTGCTCCAAATCATGCTCAACATCCCGCTGGCGCTTATCGGCAGCGTGGTTGCCGTAATGCTCACGGGCGGAGTCTTCTCGGTCGCTTCGCTGGTGGGATTTATTACCCTCACCGGCATCGCTTCGCGCAACGGCATTATGATGATTTCGCATTATATCCATTTGGTGGAACACGAGGGCGAGCAGTTTGACCGGAAAATGATTATCCGCGGCTCTCTCGAAAGATTAGTGCCTGTGATGATGACCGCCCTCACAGCAGCATTGGCATTAATCCCGCTCACGTTAGCCAAGGATGCAGCAGGAAAGGAAATCCTTTATCCCGTGGCAACGGTGATTCTTGGCGGATTGCTCAGCTCCACCCTGCTCGATATGATTGTAACTCCGGTGGTATTTCAGTTGTATGGGAAAAAGGCGCTGGAGAAATATTTTCAAAGCAAAGAAAACCAACAATGACCTCAAAAACAATCAGCCATATGCAATTGGCAATTGGCAATAATTATTGCCGATTGCTTATTGCCCTTTGCCCATCGTCTTTTGCTCATTGCCTATTGGCTATTGCCTTTTGCTTATTGCTTATTTTCTCATCCTGCTTCGGTTTCAACTCCAACAAACTCATCATCGGTTCATCTGCTCCTGAAATTTCCTTGCCGGATGCAGATGGGCATCTGCTGCGGCTTTCCTCGCTGAAAGGAAAAATTGTACTGGTGAATTTCTGGGCATCATGGTGTAAGCCATGCAGGGAAGAAAACCCGGAATTGGTCGCGCTTTATACTAAGTACAAGGACGTGGCTTTTAGTAATACTGCGGGCTTCACTGTCTTTAGCGTATCCCTCGATACAGATAAGGGGCAATGGCAGAATGCTATCAGCAAAGACAATTTGAGTTGGGAGCATAATATCAGCGACCTGAAAGGATGGAAAAGTCCCCCAGCGGAAAACTACAGCGTAAGTTCTATCCCCTCTTCCTTCTTAATTGACCAACACGGTATCATTATCGGAATGGATTTGAAGCCAGAAGAATTGGATAAAACACTGGCGAGCATGGTTGCGGATAACAAGATTTAACAGACAATGAAAAAATTCAATTTACCAATAGCCATTTCAAACTCCCATGTTCATTTGTCAGCCGGGCATTTCAAAAAATTATTCGGACGGACAATCATTGAAATAACCGAGGACATTGGACATCCCAAATGCTTCAAGAGTAATCTGACGGTTACGCTTTCGGGACCAAAGGGTAAGCTAAAAAACGTCAAAGTGCTTGCTGCGCACACTAAAGAAACCTGGGTTGAACTGAATCGCACACACTCTGTTTTACTTGGCATCAAAGCTTCTCTTGCGGACGGGAAACTTACTGATGAATTTATTACCATTACAACTCCCACCGGCAGCATTGAAACGAAAAACGTTGTGATTGAACGCAGACACATTGAAGTAACAAAACAGCAAGCGGAAAAATGGAAGTTGACCAACGGGCAATTCGTTAAAGTATTTATTGACGGACTGCGTTCCCTGATTTTTAATCAGGTGGGTGTAAAAATCGTTGAAAAAATAAATCCATCCTTTGACGGTCGTTTGGAACTCGACCGTGATGAGGCAAATGCCGCAATGGTGAATCAAGGCGACATAGCAACCATCATTGTGGATTGATAAGATATGTTCACTTTAAACAAACGCAAACGAAAAAAGCATCCGGTTTCATTATCGTTGCTGTGTCTTATCGCACAAGCCGGATTTTCGAATGTTCAGCGGGCACGAACATTGAACCATGCGATTGAATACTCAATGAAAAAAACAACACGCCTCATTTTCCTCTTTGCATCTGCAAGCCTGTTTGCTCAAACTCCGCCTTGCTGGTTCGATACTTATCAAAGGCAGAACCAATCCGCTATTCAAAATGCGGAGAGGATAATCTGGGACGTATTGCAAAATTCCGGCACCGGTTCACGCGCATCACATGGAGTAAAAATCATTCCCGTAGTTGTGCATGTGATTCATAATGGTGGAGTTGAAAATATTTCTGATGCGCAGATTCAAAGCCAGATAGATGTGCTGAATGAAGATTTCCGAAAGATGGCGGGAACAAACGGTGATGGCAACGGAGTGGATACTGAAATAGAATTTTGCCTCGCCAAAATTTCCCCCGATGGGCATTGCACCAACGGCATAGTGAGAGTGCAATCCGCGCTGACCAACCATTTACCCTACCAGCGGAATTTGCTGAAGGAATTAAGTTTTTGGGACAACACCCGCTACCTTAATATTTACGTGATAAAAAGCATCGGTGGCGGCAGCGGCACTGCCGGATATTCTTCCTATCCCGGAGGATCGCCCGATGCAGACGGGATTGTGGTGAGGCACAATTATTTCGGCAGAACCGAAACGGCATCCGCCACATTAGGCAGAACCACCACGCATGAAATAAGCCACTGGTTTGGCTTGTATCACACCTTCAACAACGGCTGCGGAACCGACACCTGCACGGATGGCGATTACATCTGCGACACTCCGCCTGCGGCTAATCCCAATTACGGCTGTCCCGTGGTGAACAGTTGCTCCAATGATTTTCCCGATGTGAACGACCAGGTAGCCAACTACTGCGACTACTCCGATGATGATTGCAAAAACATGTTCACGGCAGGACAAAAAGCGCGGATGGATGCCACGCTCAATACTTTCAGAACCTTGATTTGGAGCGCATCCAACCTTACCGCCACCGGATGCGACAGCAACTACATTGCGCCCTCGGTTTGCCCGCCTGTGGCTGATTTCACCGCGCTCACTAACAATATTTGCGTAGGCAGCAGCATCACTTTTTACAACAGGTCGCTGAATAATCCGGCTTCGTTCATTTGGAATTTTCCCGGAGGAACACCCGCCTCGTCATCCGCTCTCAATCCTTCGGTTGCTTATTCTTCCACCGGAACATTTGACGTGATGCTTATCGCGTCTGATTCCACCGGAAACGACACCCTCGCGTTGCCCGGCTATGTGACCGTTACAACACCCGTTGCGGGAATGCCAGCCACGTGGGGCGATGATTTTGAAAACGGAAATTTTCCAACAAATAGTTTAATGGTTGACAACCCTGACAGCGGCATCACCTGGGAGCGCACTACCGATGCGGCTTTTGAAGGCATCGCTTCTGCCCGGATTCAAAACCTTATCAATACCAATTACGGTCAAACCGATGCGTTGCTGTTGCCGCGCATTGATTTCACCGCCCTCGCCATGCCCCTGAAATTGGGCTTTAAATGGGCGTATGCCCGCAGCGATGCGAATTACAGCGATGAACTCATTGTGCTCGTTTCGGATGATTGCGGAACAACATGGGCGCAAAAATTCTATCGCACCGGAAATGCTTTGGCTTCGGGTCCCACGCAAACAACTTTGTTCATTCCCGATAGCACACAGTGGAAAACGGCAAGCATTGATTTATCATCGTATTCCGTCAGCGACCACGTTGACATCAAAATTGTAAACGTAACCGATGGCGGCAACGCGCTTTACATTGACAGTTTGAAGCTGGGCGATTTCGATTTCAGCGCCCTGCCGAGTCCGGTAAATGAAATTGAAGAACTCCCCAGCGTGATTTTATTTCCAAATCCCGCGCAAAACACGCTTACGATAAGCATCACCGGAAAAGAAAGGCAAAGCATTAGTGAAATCAAAGTCATAAATCTTGTTGGCGGGAAACTTCTTCAACTCAGTAACCTGAACGTAACGGAAGCAACCATCAATACAAGCCAATTGCCAACGGGCATGTATCTCATCTCCATAAAGTCAAACGGCAATTACTCACAACTAAAATTCATCAGGCAATGACAACCAAAAAAATTATTGTCGCTCAGTTTTGCTTTGTTGCCGCGTTCATTTTTATCAACGGCACAACTTCAACACAATCGCCTTGCGACAGTCCCTACGTGGGCGGACACACGGGCGCACCGGGCGAAAGCGGCTGCAACGGCTGCCATGCGGGAACCGCCAATTCAGGAAATGCGACCATTGATTTTGATTTGGGGACTTCTGCTTATGTTCCCGGTCAAACCTATCAGGGCTTTGTTAGAATTCAGCAAGCCGGTTTCAGCAAATACGGCTTCTCCGGGTTGGCTCTGAAAAATTCGGCTCATACCACCATCGGCTCATTTGGTTTACTCGATTCTGTTAGAACAAGAACGTATGCTGACGGAAACAGAAACTATGTGAGCCACACGCCCTGCGGGGCGGACAGTGCGGATGCTAACAGTTGGCATTTCACATGGACAGCGCCCGATACAAATGAAGACACCATTACGCTCTACATCGGAGCTTTGGTCGCCAATCATAATCACGCCACTTCTGGCGATTTCAGCTACACGCGCCAAATCGTCCTTCCCGTTCAAACTGCCAGCCGCACGGCTGAAATCAATTCGCTTCCCCTGAGCATCTGCCCCAACCCTGTGGCTTCCGGATTTGCTGTTGACCTTCCCGAAACAACCGCTCCTTATGATTTCTGCATTACAGACTTCTCAGGCAAAGAAGTTCAACGACAAAAAAATTATTCGGCAACATCAATCAGTGTTGCCCTGTTGCCATCAGGCATCTATTACCTTAGAATTAAGGCGGGAGAAAAAAATTATTCATCAAGATTTCAAAAACAATAAACCATTAAAACCAAATCAAATGAAAACAAAAATCTCAACAACACTATTACTCATGACAGTAATGTTCCTTGCTTCCTGCGGAAGCGGCAATTCGGAAATCAAAACGGAAAACACGGCTACGGAGCAAATCGTCAGCGCAAAGTATCAATGTCCCATGAAGTGCGAGGGCGAGAAAACTTATGATAAGCCCGGTCAGTGTCCCGTGTGCAACATGGATTTGAAAAAATTGGCAGCTCCCCATGAGCACAGTGACACCACAAGCCATCAGCACTAAAAATAGAACGCAGATGACGCTGATTTTTATGATTAATTATGATTGTATTATCTGCGATTATCATAATCATCAGCGTCATCAGCGTTCAAATACAAAATAATGGAACACCATCACCATCATCCGCAACAGCCGCAGCACCACGAATCGGACGGACACGATAAACATGCCGGACATTCGGTCGCTGACTTCTGGAAACGCTTTGTCGTTTGCGCTGTCGTAACGCTGCCCGTGCTCGCGCTGTCGCACATGCTCCAGCAATGGCTGGGGTTCACCCTGCAATTTGCAGGAGATAAATATGTGCTGTTCGCACTTTCCACTTTCATTTTCTTCTATGGTGGTTATCCGTTTCTGAAAGGGTTGTATGACGAAGTGCGCCACAACGCCATCGGTATGATGACCTTGATTGGTGTTGCGATTACCGTTGCATGGGCTTACAGCGTTGCCATCACGTTCGGTTTGCAGGGCATGGATTTTTATTGGGAAATGGCCACGCTCATTGACATCATGCTCATCGGGCATTACTTCGAGATGAAATCTGTTGCTGGCGCATCGCGGGCGCTGGAACTGTTGGTGAAGATGATGCCCGCAACTGCACATCACCTTGTCAATGGAACGGTGCATGATATGCCCGTTAGCCATTTGAAAATTGATGACCTCGTTTTGATAAAACCGGGTGAAAAAATTCCGGTTGACGGAATCGTGACAGAGGGAGAAAGCTACCTTGACGAAAGCATGTTGACGGGCGAGAGCAAGCCGGTGAAAAAAGAAAAGGCAGACAAGGTCATTGGCGGAGCAATCAACGGCAACGGCTCACTGACAGTGAAAGTAACAAGCACGGGTAAAGATAGCTACCTCAATAAAGTGGTGAAACTGGTGGAGGATGCGCAGAAGGTAAAATCCCAAACGCAAAACTTTGCCGACCGGGCAGCGAAGGTGTTGACATTCGTTGCGTTGATCGGTGGTATTCTCACCCTTGTCGTTTGGCTGTTGTTTGGTTTTCCGTTTGTGTTTGCGTTGGAACGCATGGTAACGGTGATGGTCATCTCCTGTCCCCATGCGCTGGGCTTGGCGGTTCCGTTAGTCGTGGCGGTGTCAACTTCCCTTTCCGCGCAAAA
>CAZCXH010000093.1:0-18874 GCA_964502525.1 uncultured Chitinophagaceae bacterium | reverse complement strand
CAGCACGGCAGCCGCACACTTAACATCGCTTGAGAACGATGCCGGCAACTTCCTTCAGAACTTCACATTATACCCCAGTTGAAAATAAAACGGAACCGTAGGCTTGGTTTTGAAATCCTGTGAGAGGAGTGCGCCTCCCCTTGCGTAGAGGTCATGCCGCCTGAACGAGCCGCCCGCCTGTAATCCGTAGTAAAAGTTGCCTCCTGTTGCCGGCTCATACCAGCCGTCAACAACGCCCGCATATTGCTCCCGGTATAATTGCGAATGTTTGAAATAGGTTACAACCGCCTTGTCGAAACCGGCTTCACCGGCAACAAACCATTTGGGGCGATAATATCCCGCCACGGCAGTCAGGTCGCAGCCGAAGTTGAGCAGCCGCGTAAAGTCATTCTCATACGTGCGGAACACGCCATGGATGTTGGTGCTGAAATGGAAGTGATGGATTTCCACCCAACTGATTTGCACACCGGCTTTCATTTTGAAATCGTCAAAGAGATTTTTTCCCGAAGGGAAGGAATATTGAAAATTGGGCACAATGGAAAACAGCCTGTTATGAAAATGATAGCCGTAGCCCAGCCCATAGACAAAGCCGTGTTCCATGCCGGTATTGACGTTCACAAGGTGCCTGTATTCCGGCTTCAGGCTTCCCCAGTTGATGCTTTGCGCGTTTGCTGCATTGGCGCTGAGGATTGAAATCAAAATGAGGAGATGAATTATTTGCGTTTTCATGGTTAATGTTTTTTTGGAGTTATCAATATTGACTTGAATTAAAAAGAATTAAAATAAGCGAGCATGCGGGGCATGGTGATTTCCGTCCATGCCTTGTCATCGGTGATGATGCCATTGTGCCCGACTCCCGCCACTTTGGAAAGTTCCACCGAATTGAACGCGCTGGAAATTTTATGCGCCCATGAATCGGGATAGGCTTTGTTTTTTTCGCTGTAGAAAAAAAGCGCTGGCACGTTGAAATTGCCAAGCCCTTCGGAAAAGTCGGGCTTAACGTCTTCGCCCACTTCAAAAAGCGCAACGTTGATTACCGCGCCATCCCTCCAAAAGCTGCCCGGCTCCGTGTTGTTTTCTCCGGTGATATCATTATTACTCGACAGCATGGCTGCCTTATAATCGAGTATTTCGTGCTCGTCTTCCCTGCCGGTGATGAACTGGTCTAAATAAGTAACGTCATTCAGCAGTTCGCCCCACAGCCCGAAGGAGCGCGACTCTTTCATGTACTCCATAATATCTTCCCACTTCAAACCGCCCGGCTCGCACACCACCAGACCTTGTATGGCATCAGGATGCCTGCCGGCATAGCCTGAAGCCAGGATGCCGCCCCAGGAATGTCCCATCAGAAAAACTTTTTGATTGGGGCTGGTGCGGTAATGTGCAATCACTCCGCTCAGTTCATCATAAAGCACATCGAGGGCCTGCTCGCCCAGCGAAGTGTATGACCGCTGAGGAAATCTTTGCGAAAGCCCGGAGCCGCGCTGGTCGTAAAACACCACGCGGTAGCCATGGTTCGCAAGGGCAATGCAGTTCAGCAGGTAGCGGTAATCGCCTCCCGGACCGCCATGAATGCAAACCACCATCATGCCGCTGTCGGGACCAAATGCCTCTGAATGAAGCGCGGCTCCATTGACGGTGATGGCGGGGAGTTCGGGGTCATCCTCCACTGTTTTTGGAACCAGGTTACCCGGTTTATCCAGTTCCCAGTCAGTGCAGGAGAAGAATAACATGGCAATTAATGCCAGCATGAGATTTTTTGTTAAGTGTTTCATAGGTTAAATTTTTCAGCAAAGTTGGGGACACGGCAAGCCGCAGTCGCCTCATTCTATAAGTTGATACCTGCCGGATGGATGCGGTTAGCGGGTTGAGTTTCAACCCATTAGGAGATTTGATACCTTTTTAAGAAAAATGAGACTTGCCGATTCTACTAAATGGAGCTAACGGCATATCAGAAATAATAAAAAGTCTGACCATTAGCCGAGTACATTCTTTAAGGCTCGATTCCCAATACTAAAAAAGGAACTGGCGGATTATTTCGTCTATATCATAAAGGTCATTCGTCATTGGCTTTTCTCCTCGCTTGGTTCTTTTGTAGTCGTCATTCTCTGTCTCAGCCATGAAAATTTTGTAATCAAGATTTCTTGATAATTCTCCGAACACCCACCAAACATTGTAATAACCGAAAACATCTTTTATGTCATTGTTAAACTTGCTTACCTCAATAATTTCGTCTTGATACTTTTCAAGTAATTTCTTTGAAGAAAATTTCCCGTCTGCCTTGACGATGTAATCTTTCAAGTAGCGAATGATGTTCTTTTTTATTTCTGCTTCCTTGTGATTTTTTATTGAAGAAAAATTTTCTGCATCTTCTCCGTCAATCAAAACTCCGGTAGTTTTTTCAGGTTTCAAAACCCAATACTGGCAATATGTCCACAAATGATAGGTTTAATTTTAAGCAACTCAGCCTTTAACCTGAGTTTATCAAAATAAAGATACCCTTTAGAACCCGTGACAATATTGAGTTTCATAGTTCCAGAGTCAAAATCATTTAAAAAAAGCTAACGGACTGTTGATTTTGGAAACATTCCTTTTTTTAGGAAAAGATCAAGAAGGAAGAGTGGTTTCCAAATTGTCAGTAACTTACGAATCTGAACTGTTTACCTAATCCACTCCTGCATATGTGCGGAATAGCCGGTTTTTTTTCTTCTGAATCCGTCTTCACGCGTGAAGAGTTGAGCGCCATGACAGGCCGCCTCGCTCACCGCGGTCCTGATGCTTCGGGCTTTTATTTTAACAACAAAGTTGGGCTTGGCCACAGGCGGCTTAGCATCATTGACCTTTCTGAAGCCGCCAACCAGCCGATGTTCTCTCATTCAAAAAGATACGTTGTGATTTTCAACGGGGAGATTTACAATTACCGTGACGTTGCGGCTGAGTTGAAAATCAGGCAGAGGACGAAAAGCGACACCGAAGTGATTGCCGAAGGATTTGAGAAGATGGGCGCTGACATCGTTCACAAGCTGAACGGCATGTTTGCCATCGCGATTTATGATACGCAGGCTGATGAAATATATCTGTTCCGCGACCGGCTGGGCAAGAAGCCGCTCTTCTATTATTATGACGGAAAGAACTTCGCTTTCGCCTCTGAAATAAAGGCATTGTTGAGATGCAAGCGCATCAGCGATCCAAAGAAAATCAACCTCGCAGCGCTCAATCAATACCTCTATCTCGGCTACATACAGGAACCTCACACGATTTTTGAGAACGTTCATCGTTTCCCCGCAGGCAGCTATGCAAAGCTGAATTCACAAGGATTCCTTATTAATTCATATTGGAAGCCTGAAGATTTCATCCGGACTGAAACCATTACGGATATTGATGAGGCAAAGAAAAAATTGAACGAGTTAGTCATCAGTTCGGTGCAGTATCGAATGATTAGTGATGTGCCGTTCGGGGCATTTCTGAGTGGTGGCGCTGATTCCAGCTTGGTGACTGCTGTGGCGCAGAAAGTGAGTTCGACACCCATCAACACTTTTTCCATTGGTTTCCGTGAATCGAAATTCAACGAATCGGAGCACGCCAGGAAAACGGCTGAATACCTTGGCACTAATCACCACGAAATCATGGTATCGCAGTTGGATGCCCTGGATTTGTTCGAGCAGATACCTGAAATCTATGACGAGCCTTATGCTGATTCATCGGCAGTGCCGTCATTGCTTGTTGCAAAACTCGCAAGGCAGCAGGTGAAGATGACTCTTTCCGGAGACGGAGGGGATGAAACTTTTCTTGGGTATGGTTTTTACCGATGGGCGAAGCGGCTCCAAAATCCCGTTGTGAAGGCTTTGCGGAAGCCTATCGGGTATGCGCTGGCGCAGATGTCATCGCGTTACGAGCGTGCGTCACATTTATTTCTATACGGGGATGAGAAGAAGATCAAATCGCACATCTTTTCGCAGGAGCAATACAATTTCACGGAGGCAGAGATCGGGGATTTATTGAAAAAAGAATATCAGCACCCTTTGGAGCCGGACAAGTCCGTGAATGGTCACTCGCGCAAGCTAACACCCGCTGAACAACAGGCGTTGTTCGACATCCGGCATTACCTTAAGGATGATTTGCTCGTGAAAGTGGACCGCGCCACCATGCATTATTCGCTTGAAACGCGTGTGCCGCTTTTAGATTATCGCCTGGTGGAATTTGCCCTGAATGTTGATGAAGGTTTGAAACTGCATGGGCCGGTAATGAAATATTTGTTGAAAGAATTGTTATATGACTATGTCCCAAAGAATTTTTTTTCAGGACGCGCCAAATGGGGATTCGCCATTCCGCTGGTGCTCTGGCTGAAAAATGAACTGCGCTATCTGCCGGAAACATACTTGAATGAAAACGTAACACGCGAAATCGGAATATTCAATCCTGAGATTGCAAGGGGCCTGGTGAAAAGATATTTTGAGGGGAGCAATTACCTTTACAACCGGATATGGATTATGATTATGCTGCACAAATGGTATTTGAAAAACTTTTGAGTTTGCAGTTTACATGTTTACGGTTTACAGTTCGGATTTCACAAGCCGCAAACATGTAAACCGTAAACTGTAAACGAAATGAACGTCCTCTACATCTCCTATGACGGCATGACCGACCCGCTTGGGCAATCGCAGGTGCTTCCCTACCTGATCAATTTGTCTGATGCGCATACACATATATTTTTGATTAGCTGCGAAAAGCCGGAAAGATTCAGCGGGAGAAAAAGAGAAATTGAAGAAATCACCTCAAATGCAGGAATAACGTGGATTCCACTTTCTTATACAAAAAACCCTCCGGTACTTTCAACCCTATGGGACGTGCTTAAAATCAGAAGAACGGCATTGAAGCTTTACAGCAAATATGAAATAGACATCGTTCATTGCAGAAGCTATATCGCGTCATTGGTTGGTTTGCAGATGAAGAAAAAATTCGGAATACCGTTCATATTCGATATGCGGGGGTTTTATGCGGATGAACGGGTTGACGGAAAAATTTGGGATCTTAAAAATCCCGTTTACAATCAGATTTACCTGTATTTCAAAAGAAAAGAGAAGGAATTTCTGGAAAATGCCGATTATGTTATATCTCTGACCTATGAGGCTGAAGGGATTATTCATAATTGGAAGGATATAAATAGGCAGCCTGTGCCGATTGAAGTGATACCTTGCTGCTCGGACCTGGAATTATTTAACCCTGCAAGCGTAAGGTCCGAAAACGTGCGGGAAATCCTGACAAAAAACAGATTATCCGGTGATGAATTTATCCTGACTTACATTGGTTCTCTGGGCACCTGGTATATGCCAGCGGAGATGATGCGCTTTTTCAAAAGGCTGCTGATGAAGAAAAAAGATGCAGTCTTTTTTATCGTCTCGCATGACGACCCGCATATCATGTATGAGCTGGCTGACCGGTATCATATTCCGGAGAAAAATATCCGGACAGCCGAAGCCGGGAGAGAAGATGTTCCGGCTTACATCAGCATCAGCAGCGCCTCGATTTTCTTCATCAAGCCGGTATTTTCCAAGAAGGCATCATCACCCACCAAGCAGGGAGAGATCATGGGAATGGGTGTGCCTATCGTGTGCAACAGCGGCATCGGTGACACGGATATGGTGATAAAAAAATATAATGCCGGATGGGTGACGGATGATTTTTCCGATGAATCATTTGATAAAGTAATTGATGAAATGAGCGCTCCATTAAACAGAGGAAACATTATTCGGGGTGCTATTGAATTCTATTCCTTGCCGGAAGGAGTGAGAAGGTATCATGACGTTTACAACCAGCTTGCGTCTTAATGAAAGTATTGTTTCTTGTTCCATATCCGTTAGGAGAGGCAGGGTCGCAGCGGTTCCGATTTGAACAATATTTCGGGGTGATGCGGGACCGAGGCATTTCAATTGACGTTTCATCTTTTCTTGACCATAGAGCCTGGAATATCCTGTATGCGGAAGGAAAGTTTGTTCCCAAATTCTTCAGCATCCTGCTCGGTTTTTTCCGCAGGATCAGTGACGTTTTTCGCTCATGCAGCTATGATTTCATCTTCATCCACCGTGAAGCAGCGCCTTTAGGGCCTCCGGTGTTTGAATGGCTGATTGCAAAAGTTTTCTCCGGAAAAATCATTTATGATTTTGACGATGCGATATGGCTTCCTAATGTTTCCGCAAGCAACAAGCTGTTTTCGAAAATAAAATGGTATCATAAAGTCATTTCCATTTGCCGGTGGTCATACAGGATTTCATGCGGGAATGATTTTTTAAAAGAATATGCGCTGCAATACAACAGGAACGTGGTGGTTAATCCCACTGTGGTTGATACTGAGGGGCGTTATAATAAAATCAAGCAACATCAGCATACCGGTAGAATTATCATCGGATGGACGGGAACTCACAGCACCATTCGCTATTTAAATGATCTGCTTCCGGTTTTGAAAAAACTGGAAGAAGAAAACAATATTGAAATTCAAATCATTTCAAATGCTCCTCCCGATCTTCCGTTAAAAAGCCTGAAATACATTCCCTGGAAAAAATCCACCGAAATAGAAGACCTTCTTGCTTTCGACATCGGCATCATGCCGCTTCCCGATGATGACTGGGCAAGGGGCAAATGCGGATTCAAGCTGATTCAATATCTGTCGCTGGGCATTCCCGCGGTGTCGTCACCCGTGGGGGTTAACGCAAAAATTATTGATGGCGGGACGAATGGCTTTCTGTGCAAGACGCATGATGAATGGCTGAACGCGTTACGGGAATTGATAGTGCACTCTGAAAAAAGAAAGCAATTCGGGGAGCAAGGACGGCAAAAGATGATTTCTCACTTTTCAGCCGCAGCCAATTCCTCTTTATTTTTAAGCACATTCGCATGATAACGAATCAAAAAAAGTGCCATCACATAAAACGGAATTGCCGGAATTTTGTAACGAACCAGCGCCCCAAAGTTGAAACTGGTGAATCCTACGGCAAATGCAAAAATGATGGAGAACAGCAGCGCGAAAAATATTTCGGGATTTGCTATGGAAAGACGCATGGTTTTTGGGATTCCGACATTGAATATTATTCTCAGCGTGAATATGAAAATGATAAGGCTTTCAATTGCCGACAAGAACATTACGGGATTTCGGGCCTCCCATAAATAAGGTCTGAACAAAGTAACGTTGACGGCAAGCGGAAAACTCCGGATAACATTACCCAAGGAGAAGTCGCCTGACCCCACGCTGTAAAATGAGCCTCCGCCAGCCTCTCCGTATATTTTTTTTACCTCTTTATGCCACCACTGCATGTCTTTGGCGCGTGTCTGCATCTGGTCAACCGACCAATAACCTCCTGTTCCGCCAATACGCGTCACCGCCAACAAGGCGCCCACCATGCTCAGCACGATCAGGGCGGGAGTCACTGTGGTGCGAATGAAATCATTCTTAATGTTGTCCCTGTATTTAAAAAACACCCAGATAAGGATAGCGGGCACAAAAGCCATGACGATGTATGTTTTTATAACATACAGCATGTAGAAGGAAAATATCAATATCATGATGCTGCTGAAAAGCTTCTTTCGTTTTATAAATACCAGATAAACGGCATAAGTGAACCAGCCCACAAATCCGATTGCGATGGTGTCTTTAAACAATCCTGAACCCCAGAAGAATACGGAGGGGATGAAAAGGCAACTGATTGCAAATTCCTTTTTCAGGTTCGGATTGATGTCATAAAATGTAACAAACATCACCCAGATGCCGGAAAATGAAAGTGCCGCAAACAGCATGGCGATGCCTATGTAAGTTCCAAATGTAAGCAGGGAAAGCAGGGATGCAATCCGGACAACCATATACTGGCTCGTGTCAAAACCTCTGACAGACAACAGATTTCCATACAGATCCGGAGCATAGGAACTTGTGTTAACAAAAATCATCCTCCAGAAACGATTGCTATCATAGTCGAACAGCCTGTTCATCAACGTTACCCGGTCGAAATAATGAATGGTATCGCCATCGCGGTAGTAGTAGAAGTAAATCACTCCCGCCATAAAAGACCCGACAAGTTTCAAAGTGAGACCCTTCATAAAATATCCCTTCAAAGGATGATCATCGGAGTATAGCCTGTTGCGAATGACGATGGCTACCGCATAGATAATAGCAAGAAAGAGAGGAGCCAGGTAAAAGTCCGTTGATTTCATAATTGCTAACTTGGCGGCATCGCCAGAACTTTGCGCTGTTTATATTAAAATTACCAAAACGATGCATCTTCCATGTGCGGGATAGTGGGCATTCACAGCCTTTCAGGCAATGCTAAGAAGCATGAAGCCGGCTTTGACAAGGCGCTTCAGGCGCTGTCAAAGAGAGGACCTGATCATCATGGAAAATTTTTCCAGAATCGCATCGGATTAGGTCACACGCGCCTTTCAATTATTGATGTTTCGGAATCAGGTTCTCAGCCAATGTTTGATGAGAGCGGAAGATATGTCATTACCTATAACGGAGAGATTTATAATTTTAAGGAACTGCGAAAGGAGCTTGCAGAGAAGGGTTTTAAGCCTAAATCCCATACTGATACGGAGGTTTTATTAAACCTCTATATTCTCCATAAGGAAAAATGCCTCAACCACCTTAACGGGTTTTTTGCCTTTGCAATCTTCGACACTTTCGAGCAAACCCTCTTTCTTGCCCGCGACCGCATGGGCATCAAACCTTTGCTGTTCTACCAGGACAACGAAAAAATCATTTTCAGCTCTGAGATAAAAGGAATCCTTGCCTTTCCTGTCAATAAAGCCATTGACCATACATCATTGCACTTATACCTTCAGCTTAACTATATCCCAGCGCCATCTTCTATTTTCAAGCATGTAAAAAAACTTGAGCCGGGTCATTTCATGAAGATTTCAGCAGACGGAGTTATACAGATAAAGCAATATTTCCATATTGATTACAATCCGGTTCTGCACAACGGCAACACGAAAAGCTATGATGATGCGAAAGCCGAATTGAAAAATCTTCTGACCGAATCAGTTAAAAAAAGGCTGGTGTCAGACGTTCCGCTGGGCGCGTTCCTCAGCGGTGGAATTGATTCCTCCATCATCGTTTCGCTCGCTTCCCGGTTTACAGACAAACTCAATACCTTTTCCATTGGCTTTAAGGATGAGCCGTTGTTCGATGAAACGCAATATGCTGAACTTGTAGCGAAAAAATTCAATACGGAGCATACCGTTTTTCCCCTTGCCGCCAACGACCTTTACGACTGCCTGTTTGAGGTTCTGGATTATATTGACGAGCCTTTTGCCGATTCATCCGCGATTGCCGTGTATATCCTCAGCAAAAACACGCGCTCAAAAATCAAGGTGGCATTATCGGGTGATGGGGCTGATGAATTGTTCGCTGGCTACAACAAGCATCTTGCCGAATATCGGATTTCTCATGCCGGGGTTCTGAACCTTCTTGTCAAGCTCAACAAGCCGCTTCTTGGTTTGCTTCCGAAATCAAGAAACGGAAGGATGGGGAATTTTTTCAGGCAGGTTCACCGCTACGCGGAGGGAATGCACCTCAGCGACCAGGAAAGATATTGGAGATGGTGTTCATATGTTGATGAAGAGGAAGCGGCAGAAATGATTAACGTCAGCGATGCGCAGGAAGACAATATATCCGAATACGCGGAGAGAAAAAGAGATCTGCTCACTTTCCATAAACGGGAAGGCACGATCAATGATGTTCTTTACACCGATATGCAATTGGTTCTTCCCAACGACATGCTTGCAAAAGTTGATATGATGTCAATGGCAAACAGCCTTGAGGTGCGCGTGCCGTTTCTCGACCACACGGTAGTCAATTATGTGTTTTCTCTTCCGGCAGATTTCAAAATTCACGGAGGCTTCCGGAAGCGCATTCTCAAGGACGCGTTTAAGGATGAATTGCCGCCTGAATTATATGAACGGCATAAACAGGGTTTTGAAGTGCCCCTGTTGAAATGGTTCAGGAACGGGCTGAGGTCTTTGATTGAAAATGATTTGCTGGCAAGCGAACGCATCCGCGGGCAGGGACTATTCAATCCGGCTTATGTTGAGACGCTCAAAAGAAAGTTGTTCTCCTCAAGCCCGGGAGAAGCGGTTGCCCAAATTTGGGGACTGCTGGTATTTCAATACTGGCACAGGAAATATCTGGAATAGTTATTATAATTGATTAATTTGTTTATTGGCTAATTGGAAAACCTAATTACCAATAAACTAATTAACCGATAAACCGATAAACGCCATGCCACGCATTCTCCGCATCATCAACCGCCTGAATCTTGGCGGACCTACCTACAACGCGGCATACCTGTCAAAGTATGTTGACAGTCGTTACGAAACCATGCTGCTCGCGGGCATGAAGGACGACACGGAAGCAAGCTCGGAGTTTATTTTAAGGAAGGTAGGTGTAACACCGATATATATTGACGGGATGTATCGCTCGATTTATCCGCTTCTTGACTTAAAAGCATACTCAAAAATAAAAGCGATTATTCGCGATTTCAAACCCGACATTGTTCACACCCATGCTGCAAAGGCGGGCGCGCTGGGAAGGATGGCTGCATATCAATGCAACGTTCCGGTTATTGTTCACACGTTTCATGGCCATGTTTTTCACTCATATTTCAAACCGCTCAAGACAAAATTTTTTATCGGGGTGGAGAGATACCTCGCAGGTATCAGCACAGCAATCATTGCCATCAGCAATTTGCAGAAAAGAGAATTGTCGGAAGTGTTCAAAATCTGTCCGGCAGGAAAAATTACAGTGATACCGCTTGGGTTTGATTTAGAAAAATTCCAAATGAATTATGAAACAAAGAGGAAGTCATTCCGCGATAAGTACAATGTTGCCGATGATGAAATTGCGGTTGGAATTGTGGGACGGCTGGTGCCTGTTAAAAATCATCCTTTGTTTCTCAGGGCGCTTAAATCATTACTGGAGAAAACAACAAAGAAAGTGAAAGCATTTATTGTGGGTGACGGGGGGGAAAGGGAGAAATTGCTGTCGCTTGCAGGTGAGCTGGGAATTAGCTTCGGCACACCGGAACAAAAAGGGAATCATCCGCTGGTGTTCACTTCATGGATTACTGAAATTGATGAAGTGATGGCGGGACTGGATATAGTTGCACTCACCTCTTTCAATGAAGGAACCCCCGTGAGCCTCATTGAAGCGCAAGCCGCCAACAAAGCGATAGTTACCACAGCCGTTGGTGGTATTGAAGACGTGGTGATTCCGGGAAAAACAGCTTTGCTCTCACCCAACAATGATCTGCAAAAATTCACAGATAGCCTGCTCAGGCTGGTGGAAGATGATTCCCTTCGTAAGACGACAGGACAGGAAGGATCTCAATTCGTCACCCAACGCTTTAGTTCCAGGCGGCTCGCGCGCGACATGACGGGATTGTATGATAAATTATTAATGTCTAAAGTTTGAGGGTCTGAAGTTTGTTAAAAAAGTTGGCAGAAACGCCTATGACGGTAGTATAACGAACTAACAGGTTCACGGATACTATTTGAGCCACGATGTCTCCGGGTCGCTTGAAGTATGAATGATGGCATGAATGACCACCGTTCTTGTTTTTTCCGCAACTGTGAAATGCAGCATGTAAGGGAAATGCATTACGGAAAAACATCGCACCCGGTCATAGCGAACCTGGTAAGAAGGATTTCTTTTCAACACCGCCACCGAAGCTTTTACCGCAAGATGAAACCATCTGCCTAATCCTTTCTGCTTTTCGTTGTAAAAATCAATGGCTTGCTGAATATCGTTGAAGGCGTGAGGAGAAATAAAAGCCTTGAAACGCTTCATCAGCATGGATGTTATTTTCTGAGGGAAGGCGGAAATCATACCATCTACTATAATCCTCACAACGGAAAAATTTCCGCTGTTCCCCGTAATAACGACATAAAGAAATTCATCGCAAGAAACTAAGAGGAACCATTTTATACCAGACACGGCAACCTTGCCTGTTTAGCAGCGATCATGAATGTCTCGAAATGCCAATTGCTTTTATTGTCTTTATTGCTGCAAGCAATTCGCCCATCTTTCTTAAGCCTGTTTGCAAGTTTCCGGGTTGTCGCCTCTATTGCGCAGTATTCCAACCAAGTCAGTTGGGAATCTAAATAGGCTTGCGTTTGCTCCTGCGCGATACTTTTCGTTTGCTCCGGGCGGGAGATTTCGGTTGATTGATTTTTAAAATTTTATTGTAGAAACGATGGAGGTCGCTCAGTTCCTTCAGCGTTTTTTCAATCTTTGTCATTCTTCAGCCGTTTAATATCCACCTTATCCTGATCCGAATTTCTTATACATTTCATCCATATCAAATCATCGCGGCCAGCCACCTGAACAAGACCTTTGCGCGATTCCGCATCAAGGGATTGTTCAATAATTTTTTTGTGACGGGTTTCGCTGCCAACCAGAACATCAACCAGCATATGTTCTTTTCCCTTTATTTTAGCAAAGCGATGAATCGTCAATTTTGTTTTTCTGAAACGCCAGGGGGCGGTTGATTCTGAATAGCCCAATTTCCCCATGATCTCTCTGATCCTGCTTACATCATCCGCCAATGCTAAGATATCTATATCCCGTGTGAATCTTGGAATATCATGAAACGCCAGAGCTATTCCGCCTACCACTGCATACTTGATTTTTTCTTTCCTGAATTCCGATATGATGCGGAAAAATTCTGAATATAAATCCATGCTGTATCAGGAAGCCGTTGTATGGGAAGGCAAAATAGCCAGAAAGTTTGAACCTATTTCCCTTTCATCTTCCCATACAGTTCCACTTTCATCCTCTTCGCCTCCTCGACCTGCTGCTTCACAACAGCCGGATCAGTGGGGAAGGGCGGCACGTAACCGTATTTCGGGCGGGTGTCCTCATAGCCGAACGTGGGATCCATGCCGAAGCGGTGATCCTGGTAGTTGGCGCGCTTGGCGGCAATGCGGTATGAAAATTTGATATTCGAGTTGCCGTTGTTTTTTTCTTTCACCGTAAAGGATGTTTTGCCGGGATTCACGTACAGCCCGTTGCATTCCCCCTGCTCGGTGATGAAGACGTGCATCGGATGGGTTTCGTCAATGAACACCGTTTCAAGGAAGAGCGGATCGAGCGTGATGGTCGTTTCACCATTTAGCAATTGCCCCAGACCAAAATCTTCAAACCATATCTCAGGGCTTTCGATGCAATAGAGCAACTGGTTGCCGAGCGAAGTGGGAACTGAAGCGGATTTAACGCCTCCTGCCACGATGGAATTTCCTTCGCAATAAATGCCATAAGCGGTTGAAGCGGCATTGGTATTTTTCGCATAAACGGCAACACCGGTATTAAAATCAACGGATGCCCACACCCCAAAATCCTGCAGGCTCGGCATCCATGAGCCAGCCCAGCCGAGGGCATGTACGGCAGAACCCCATAATCCATAGTCACCCAGCACACCGATTTCGTGGCTGCCGCTGGTGGTGCTTACGCCTGCAACGCCTGCTGAACCCAAATCGTCAGACCTGGTTTCACCAAAAATTCCATAAGAAGTTTGGGAGGTGTTGGCGCTGTTCAGGGCATAAATCACGCTTCCGGCTGATGGCGGTGGAGCCGATGATGTGGAGGGTATGAAAGCGGCAGATGCAGCTCCGGCAACATGCAGCTTGGTGTTGGGCGACATTGTGCCGATACCGACATTGCCAAGATTCGTATTATAAATATTATTTCCTGTCAATTTCCAGTTCTTGTCATCAAAGAAAGCGCTGAGGTCAACGGTGTTCCCGCCTTGAATGCTGAGTTGCCCGTTTGAAGGAGTAAACGAAAGCGTTTGGTCATCGTTCAACGAGGAAAGGCTGACCGAGTTTCCTCCGGTAATTGACAACTGGCTGGTGGCTGAATTGAAAGCGAGGGTCTGGTCATCTGAAGCCGGATCGCCCTGCGGTCCCTGGGCGCCTGCAGCCCCGGTGGCCCCGTTGCATACATAAAAAGTTTGATCTGCCTCAGATGGATCGAGCACGTTGTCATTGTCATCGTCCACGCCAACCTGGATTCTTCTTCCGCCTGTTGCGCAGTTGACGCCTGCCGCTTCCACATTGGAAGCCACAAGGCTTTTTAGTCCGGTTATTCCTTGCGGTCCCTGAGGTCCTGTTGCCCCGGCAGCGCCAGTCAGCCCTTGCGGTCCTTGCGGCCCCACTACACCCTGAACACCCTGCGGTCCTTGAGCGCCTGTCGCTCCTGCAGCGCCATTGCATATATAAAATGTCTGATCCACTTCAGCGGCATCAAGCGCGCTATTATCATTATCATCAACGCCAATCTGAATTCTCTTGCCTCCGGTGGCGCAATTAACGCCTGCTGATTCATTGGTTGAGGTCATAAGGCTTTTTAAGCCCGTTACCCCGGTTGGGCCCTGGATTCCCTGAAGCCCTTGAATTCCCTGAGGACCCTGAGGTCCGGTAGCGCCTGTCGCTCCATGGCATACATAAAAAGTATTATCAACTTCACCTGCGTCAAGGAGGTTATCATTGTTATCATCCAAGCCAACCTGAATTTTTTTGCCGCCTGTGGCGCAATTCGCCCCTGCCGGTTCATTGGTTGAATTGAAAAGGCTCTTTAAGCCGCTGGGACCAATTGCTCCGGCAGGTCCTTGTGCGCCCTGTGGTCCGGTTAAACCTTGCGGTCCGGCAGGTCCCTGAATTCCTGTTGCACCGTTGCAGAGATAAAATGCTTGAGATGCTTCACTGCCATCCAGAACACCATTGTTGTCAGCGTCCATCCCGATTTCAACTTTGGTGCCGCCTTCGGCACAGTTGGAACCAGAAGGTTCTGCTGTAACTTTTGCAAGACTGTTTTTTCCGTCAATGCCCGCAGGTCCGGCAACACCCGCAACACCCTGCAAACCTTGCGGTCCGACCGGACCGGTCGCCCCGGTATCACCCTGCGGTCCTGTAAGGCTTGATGTTGTGAAAGACGTGCCGTCAGAAAAATTGAAAGTCAAAGTGCCGTTGCCATTGTCAACGGTGCCGATAATGCCCGCTCCGGTCAAGCCCTGCGGTCCCTGAGGGCCGGTTGATCCTTGAATGCCTTGTGGTCCCGTCAGATTGGAGGTGGTGAATGATGTTCCGTCAGAAAAATTGAATGTGAGTGTACCATCGCCATTATCAACGGTGGAGGAGATTCCTGCGCCTGTTGCGCCTTGCAATCCTTGCGGACCAACAGGACCCTGAATGCCCGGATCACCCTGCGGTCCTTGAATGCCCTGGATGCCTTGCTGGCCAACGGGTCCTGTTGCTCCAACCGAACCTTGCGGTCCGGTCAGATTGGAGGTGGTGAATGATGTTCCGTCAGAAAAGTTGAAAGTCAATGTTCCATCGCCATTGTCAACGGTGCCGGAAATGCTTACACCGGATGAACCCTGCGGACCCTGAGGTCCAATCGGACCCTGAATGCCCGGATCGCCTTGCAGGCCTTGGGTTCCCTGAATGCCTTGCGGGCCTGCGGAACCCGTTGGTCCAACAGGGCCTTGAGGGCCTGTGAGGTTGGAAGTGGTGAAGGATGTTCCGTCAGAAAAGTTGAAAGTCAATGTGCCATCGCCATTGTCAATGGTAGCTGTTATGCCGCTACCTGTCGCACCCTGCTGTCCCTGAGGACCAACCGGACCCTGAATGCCCGGATCACCCTGCGGCCCTTGAATGCCCTGGATGCCTTGTGGCCCTGCGGGACCTGTTGCCCCAATTAGACCTTGCGGTCCTGTCAGGTTGGATGTAGTGAAGGATGTTCCATCTGAAAAATTAAAAGTAAGCGTACCGTTTCCATTATCAATTGTATTAATTATTCCTGCACCGGCAGGTCCCTGCGCCCCGGGAGGTCCTTGCTGTCCCGGATCTCCTTGCGACCCCTGCAAGCCCTGAGGACCTTGTGGTCCTGTAAGATTCGAGGTGGTGTAGGAGGTGCCATCGGAAAAGTTGATGGTGAACGTTCCGTTGCCGTTATCCAGTGCATTGACAATTCCTGTTCCGGCAGGACCTGCAGGTCCTTGTATTCCCTGAACGCCACTCTGACCTTGCGCGCCTGTCAAATCAGAAGTGGTGAATGAAGTTCCATCCGAAAATTTAAGCGTGAACGTGCCGTTGCCATTGTCAATCGTGGTGGCTATCCCTGTCCCCGGCTGACCTTGCGGACCGGGAGGACCAGCGGGTCCCTGAATGCCCGGGTCGCCCTGTGGTCCCTGCGAGCCTGTTGCTCCAACGGGTCCTTGCTGCCCGTTTAGATTTGAAGTGGTGAAAGACGTGCCGTCAGAGAAGTTGAGAGTAAATGTGCCGTTTCCGTTGTCAATGGCGCTGACAATACCGTTGCCTGAAGCGCCCTGTGGTCCCTGAATTCCCTGCGGACCGGTAAGGTTGGAAGTGGTGAAAGTGGAGCCGTTGGAATAGATGAAAGTCAGCGTTCCGTCTCCGTTGTCAACCGTGCTGACGAT
Source organism: uncultured Chitinophagaceae bacterium (assembly GCA_964502525.1). Lineage (GTDB taxonomy): Bacteria > Bacteroidota > Bacteroidia > Chitinophagales > CAIOSU01 > DATLYB01. The sequence continues at coordinate 2,396 of CAZCXH010000093.1, read as the reverse complement.
TCCATTGCCGGTATTCGAAGGAAGCGCAATGGTCACACCGCTGTTTGTCAGCGAAAGCAGGTTTCCGGTCAGCACCAGATCCTGCAATTCATTCTGCGGGTCGGCATCCGCATCATTGAGAAGGGCGGATAAATCAACCGTTCCGCCATTTTGCAAAGTCAGAACATGTGTTGAAGAATCATAAGACAAAATCTGGTTGTCGGTATTATCAAGATATGACGTCAGATCAATTGAATTTCCATCTGAAATAGAGAAGATATTATTGGCAAGAGACAATGTTTGGTCATTGGTAGCATCGTCAGCAGCGATCCACTCCGTGCCGTTCCATTTTAAAACCTGGCTGATCTGCGGAGTTGCGTTGACATCCGAAAGATCATTGAGCGCATTATCCGATAAATTGTCGGAATCATCAGCGATGGTCGCGGAATGATTCACTCCTGATTCCGTAATTACCAATTGTTTGGAGTTGGGATCATAGCTTACATTGGAAATGCTCCCACCGCTGCTGCCGGTCGAATTGCCGGCAAAAAGAGCGTAAGGAACGGACAGCAGTTCGGTCATTCCCATAGGTGAAAAATTGAAGCCACCGTCAAGGTCCACATCAATCTTTATCCACTTCTTCCCCGTTGACCAGTTGATAGCGGTGAAGCTTGCCGTTGAATTGACACCCTGCCCGACATTCACGTTGAATAACCCCCATTGGTTGGTTCCGGACTTGTGCAGTTCAGAATAAACCACCGCGCCTCCCTGGGCGCTGTCTATGATGCTTGCGCGCAGGGTTATCTGCCGGTTCACAAGGATATTGCCCTCTTTATCACGGGCGATAGCCTGGTATTTGATGCCTTGCGGCACCTGGCTCCATGCAGAAAAAGCGAAGAGCGAAAGAATAACAACTTGTACGAATTTCATGGAAATGGAACTTTGTAGTCAAGTAACTCACCCTAAAGGTATAGAATCGGAAGATAAAAAAGAAATAAATCATAACTAAATTTATTTCCGTATATTTCGTAAAAATCCTTGCTGTCCGGAAGTTCCGTTGAATTGCAATAAAAAAACCGGCATTCGCCCGGATGGGCAACAGGTGCTGACAGGAGGCAGTCTTAATTTTGCTGCAAATGGCAAAGAAAGAAAAGGCGCTGGTCGCCATGAGCGGTGGCATTGACTCCACCGTTGCGGCTGTTTTGCTGCACCGGCAGGGCTATGAGGTGGTCGGAATCACCATGAAAACGTGGGATTATGCGAACTCAGGCGGCACGAAGAAGGAAACCGGATGCTGCAGCCTCGACTCCATCAATGACGCCAGGCAGGTTGCGGTGGACTACGGTTTTCCCCACTACATCATTGATATCCGCAGTGAATTCGGTGACTACGTGATTGACAATTTTGTTGAAGAATACCTCGCAGGGCGAACGCCCAACCCCTGCGTCCTTTGCAACACGCATATCAAGTGGGAAGCATTGCTGCGGAGAGCGGATGCGCTGGGGTGCAAATACATTGCAACCGGCCATTATGCGCGGCTGAGGTTAGAAAACGGCAGGTATGTGATCTCCCGCGGGTTGGATGAAGACAAAGACCAGTCGTATGTTTTGTGGGGAGTGAGCCAGCAATGCCTGAGCAGGACGATTTTTCCGCTGGCTGATCTGCGCAAGAAGGAAATACGCAAGATGGCTGAAGACTGGGGATATAAAGAACTTGCCAGCAAAAGCGAAAGCTATGAAATCTGCTTTGTGCCCGACAATGATTATCGCGGATTTTTGAAGAGAAGGGTGAAGGGACTGGAAGAAAACGTTCGGGGAGGAAATTTCGTAAACCAAGCAGGCGAAGTTCTTGGACAGCATGAAGGCTATCCGTTTTACACGATAGGGCAGAGGCGGGGATTGGGCGTTGCGGTGGGCGACCCGCTGTATGTGACGGAAATTATTCCCGAAACGAACACGGTGGTGCTTGGTTCGGAAGATGAACTGAGACGCAACGGAATGCATGTTGGCAGAGTCAACATGGTGAAGTATCCCGAAATGCCTGATGGATTGGAAGCGTTAACGACTATTCGCTATAACGACATTGGCGCCATGAGCAAAATCTATAATGAAAAAGATCGTTTAAGGGTGGAGTTCAATTCAAAAGTCAGGGCAATTGCTCCCGGTCAATCAGCGGTGTTTTACGAAGGCGATGATGTGATTGGCGGGGGAATCATCCAATCCGGTTTTGAGTTAACTTAGTATTATGAATCATACAATCAAAGTGGCGGGATTGTTTATGGCGGCAATCTGCATCTTTTCCTGCTGTAATGAAACGGAGGATTTCCAGATTGACTACGGCTATGACTACTATCCTCTCGAAATCGGTCATTATGTGATTTACGATGTTGATTCAATTGTTTTCAATGATTTCACCGG
>CAZCXH010000092.1:0-19018 GCA_964502525.1 uncultured Chitinophagaceae bacterium | reverse complement strand
TAAATCATATTTATCAGCGTCATCTGCGTTCTATTCCTGATTTTAAACAGTCTCTTAGAGGCTGTTTAGTTTTAAAATAACAGAATGATAATAGAACGCTGATGACGCGGATTGTGCAGATAATCGCTGATTGTTTTATCTGTGGTCATCCTATTTTTCTGCGTCATCTGCGTTCTATTCCAGATTTTAAACAGTCTCTTACATTTTCTATTTCTGTTTACAGTTTATATGTTTACGGTTTACAGTTGCAAAACTCCAAACTGTAAACCGTAAATTGTAAACGGATCAATGGCGCAATTTATCCCGTTCAAAGTATAAAATGATCTTAACATGAAACAATTGATTGGTTTTATTCTTATCATTTCGTTATTCTGGACCATCTCTCTTGGTCAGGGCAAAACTGAAACCGTTGTCATTAAAACCATGATATACTGCGACCACTGCATGCAGTGTGAAAGCTGCTCCGGAAAACTGGAAGATGAATTGTTTTTCAACAAAGGGATCAAATCCATCAGGCTGGATGACAAGGAGATGACCATCACCGTCACCTATAATCCTGAGAAGATTACGCCTGATGCCATCCGGCTTGCAATCTCGAAGCTTGGGTTTGATGCGGATGACGTGAAAGCCGATCCTGTTGGATACAGCAAGCTCGATAGGTGCTGCAGGAAGCCGGAATAGGATGCCTTATTGCTTCCCGACCAACATGACCTTCTTGGTATAAACCGCATTTGCTCCGGCATCCACTTTCAGGTAATAGATGCCATCCGGCAATCCGTCAATACTCACGCTGTATGGATAATTATCTTCAGGCGCGGAATACTGAATTGTTTTCAGCAGGCTGCCTTTCGCGTCAAACAGCAGCAGCGTAACCATTTCGGAAGCCTTTTTCAGCACCAGTGAGAAATCACCGGTGGACGGGTTGGGGAACAGCAGCACGTCATTGTCGTCATCGGTTGCAAATGAAGGAACATAGGTTACGGAAACGACATGAGAATATTCAAATTTTCCGTCATAGTCCGTCTGCTTCAGCCTGTAATACGATACGCCTTCGAATGGGTCGTAGTCAATCCTTGAGTAATACCGGGTAACGCTGCTGTTGCCGGCTCCCGGCACGATGGCTACCTGCCTGAACTCATTGCCATCCGATTTTTCAATCGTGAAATATTCGTTGTTGATTTCGGTTGCCGTCACCCACGTCAGTTCCACCTGCTCTCCGACCAGTTCCGCTTTGAAATCAATCAGCTCGATGGGCAAGCCGCCACCACCGCCACTGCCACCGGCTCCACCGCCTGAAAAGGTGGTGAGCATCATGCGCATGGCATAGCCGTCACTCAACATTCTGCCCGGTCCATTAAACGGGTTCATTATCCCGCCCCCGCCCGACCAGTATCTGCCATCGGAACCCGTGGGGCGCTTCAGCACACCGAAATTATTATCAGAAAGTCCGCTCATGTTTTCAACGTATAATATCATATCGTAAAAGCCTCCGGTGGGCTGCTGGTCGGGTTCAAATTTCCATTCTCCTTCAGGAGCTATGTAGGTATAAGCAATTCCATCTTCCTCTGCAGCCTTTTCAATGGTGAAATTCTGGTTCAGCCAGCCGGTTATTCCGCCTGTTATTCCTCCGAGAAGGTTATAATTGGTAGTGGTTGTCGTATCTCCGGCTGCAACTGTTACAACAGGCACATTATAGTTGTAATAATTATTAATATCGGTTGGCGGATTGACCAATGCGGTTTCAAGACTATTGTCGGAATGATTGCGCAATGTGTCAAACCATACGGTGAGATAGCCGGTGCCCTGAAGATTATGAGTTTTGATATATGCCCTGAAGAACCTCGAAGCGGAGCCTGCATCTCCCACGGGAAACTCGTATCCGTGATCACCGGCATTATTGATTTTTCTCCGGATTTTGCCCACCACGAAACTTTGCGGACCAAACATCAGCAAAGCGCTCTGGCTGATGGTTTCCACCTTCACCGTATCGGGTCCGGTGTATAAATATCCGTCAAGCAGGCGCAGGTCACCGTAAACGCCTATATTCTTATGCATCCTCACACCGGTGGACGAAGAGTTGCTGATGTGTATATTCCAGAAATCGGTTTGACTCATGCCGTTAATGTGCTGCTCTGTGTTTCCCGTAAATCTTACCACGCTGTTATTTCGCGTGAAGACGCCATCATTGCTGAAATTGCCTGTAATATCTATCTGATTGGCTGCCACGATAATCAGAGTGGCACCCGGCTGAATGGTGAGGTTTCTGCATGCGGCATTTGCCTGGATGCCACAGGTGAAGGGAGTTCCGCTGGGAATCACCACATCGCAGGTATCGGTTGGCACAAACCCGCAGTCCCAGTTGCCTGCATTGCCCCAGGCATTATTTTGTGTTCCAAGCCATGTGCAGGGACAAGCCGATGGCTCTTCCACTATGGCAGAAAATGAAACAGAGCAACCATTGGCATCCGTTATTGTAACGCTGTAGCTTCCGGAGGTTAAACCGCTGATATTCATAGTCGAAGCGCTGTTGGACCAGTTATAGAGATAAGGTCCCGTGCCGCCTGATACGGATTGCGTGATGGCGCCATCCATGCCGCCCGTTGTCGTTACATCGGTTACCGTAAGCGTTGAAGTGATATTCGAGCTGATGGCTGCGGTAACCTCAGCATCTCCAACTCCCAGGCAACCCAATGAATCGGTCACCGTAACTTCATAGCTGCCGGCAATTAAACCGCTGATATCCTCCGTGCTTGCAGCATTAGACCAGGCATAAGTGAAAGGAGACTCACCGCTTACGGTCAGGTCAATGGCTCCAACCGCATCACCGCTGCAATTAACGTTCGTTGTACTGAAAGACAGCACCGGGCCTTCGGAACTCACATCACCTGAAACGCTAACGCTGCAACCATTGGAATCGGTAACAACAAAAGTCAACGCCAGCGGGGACAACGAATCAATAAAACCAGGAACGTACTCAATAAGCAAAGCTGAGTTTGAATCAACGGGGCCGGGGATATATCCCGCAAATCCCAAACGGGTATAGGGCGATGTTCCTCCGGATACATTGATCGTTACCGTTCCATCTTCCAACCCCATACAGGTTACGTCCGTAATATCAAGTGATGCCGATAGCGCTGCCGCAGGCTGGGTGATGGTTGCGCTGTCAGATTTTGTACAGCCATTCGCATCGGTCACTGTTACATGATATTCATCAGCCGGCTTGTTGGTCAAATCCTGCGTGGTGGCACCGAGCGCCCAGGCGTAAGTGTAGGGTGATGTGCCACCGATGACGGTCAGGTCAACGGCTCCGGTGCTTGCTCCGTTGCACAAAACATTCGTAATTGACTTGGAAGTGGCGAGCGGTGCGCTGGCAGGCGCAGCGAATTTTATTCCATAAGAGCCGCCACCGTTTCCGGCAGTCAGATTCAAAGTGATCGAAGTCAGATTTTTTGTGGTGAAATACATGATGGCTCCGTTATTGACGCTGGGTCCGTCAAAATAATAGGTGTTGGCGCCTGCATTGTATGTGGGTTGTCCGTGAGTGGAATTGGTGGTGTAATCAAACGGGCCTGCACCAAGCCATGCGCCCGAGCCTGACGCGAGCACCGCTGAGAGCAAAGCTGTTTCAGGATTTCCGTCAATATCGGTGAACCCGATGAGCGTTCCTGCCGGCAGGTAACCGTTTGTGAGTCCGCTGAAATTGTAAGTTGCCGTCCAGCTATGATTCACTCCTCCGGTCGAGCCATTGAATGCGAAAAGCCCTCTTCCGTACATCCGGTAAATATTCCCCGACTGATTGCCCACATCGCCCGGATTAAAATCATGATATTCCGTAACGCGTGAATTGCTATAGAAGGTGGCGTGTGACGCTGCGTTCGCATCATTCTTAGTGTAGGTCATCGTGCCTGTTCCTGCCCAGTTGGAGTTGAGTGTAAAATCTGAGGGCAGGTAAGAGTTTGCAAACGTGAAGGTGAAATTCTCAGAGCCGCTGGCAGGCAGGGTTTGATAAAACCCTCCGCTGATAGTTCCTGTCGGGAAAGTTGAACTGGCGGCTCCCGTCAGCGCGAGTACGCTGAAAGCCTTGCCCGCATTCATCACTAATTTGGGCAGCGTTGCAGTGCAGGAGCGTGCGTCAGTGACGGTCACCGTATATAAGCCCGGTGCCAGCGCATTTCTGTCTTGCGTGGTAATACCACCGCCCCAGTTGTAGGAATAGGGCGTCCAACCTCCGGAAACACTTGCGTCAATTGCGCCATTTGTCAGACCGCTGCAGGTGATATCCGTTACTGCTGCAGAAGGCGTCAGCGCTGCAGGATTAATAATGGCAGCCGAACCTGATGCGGTGCAACTGTTGCTGCCGGTAACAGTCACCGAGAAATTTCCTGCTGATAATCCGGCAATGCTCTGGGCGCCAGCCCCTGTTGACCACAAGTAGCTGTAAGGCGGTGCGCCTCCGCTTGCGGAAACGCTTATTGAGCCGTCACCGGCATTGTTGCATGAAATATCTGTTTTGTTCAGCGTCACGTCAATGGAAACATCGGTTATGGTTCGCGAGGTTGAAACCGTGCAGTTGTTGGCATCGGTTACCGTTACTGTATAAGTTCCGACTGATAGCCCCGTAACGTCCTGGGATGTTGCTCCGTTTGACCAGGAGTAATTATATCCACCGCCACCACCGCTTACGCTTATAGAGATGTATCCGGAGTTGCCGCCAACACAAACGGTGTTCTTCACGGAATCAACCGTGAGCGTCAGTTGCGGATGCACCGTAACGTTCACATTGTCGGTAGCGGAACATCCCTGCGCGCTGGTGACAGTAACGGTGTAGGTTGTATTTGAAGTTGGCGAAACATTGTTCGCAGCGGTAGTTGCGCCATTCGACCACGAGTAAGTTCCTCCACCGCTTGCTTCCAATTGAGCGGTGCCGCCATAGCAAATACTTTGATTCGCTCCGCCATCGGCATCACCAACAGCGGTTGGAACAGTATTCACCGTTACTGTGATGGTGTCAACGTCAGAACAAGTCGGTGTAATCACGATGTCATCCAGCGCGAAGTCATTACCGCCCGCAACCGTGTTCCTATTCACGATGCAGAAATCTGCGGAAGTAGTGTTTGAAGTCCAGTTGGCGGTGAATTGATTCCACTGGTAACGCACGCTGGGCGCGGTGATGGCTGTTCCAAGGAGCGAGCCGTTGATGGAAAATTCCAACTGCGCGGGATTGCTCGGATGAACGGATGAAATCCACGTGGAGAAGGCATAAGATGCGCCCTGCTGCACATTCAGATTCTGGCACCACACCTTCATATTCATTGTTACGGCTCCGTTGATAATCATGAATTTTCCGGAGCCTGACGTATGGTCGCCTGAACTGAAGAAGTTGGAATGATACGTATTTGCATTGGTGCCAATACCATAGCGCCCTTCAGGGACAAGGTTGTTGGTGGTGTAGGCATATTGCGTGGTGAAACCGATGTTGCCCGATTCAAAATTTCCGTTGGCAACGAGATTCGATGCGCCCGGGCTGCTTGCCGTTACATAATACGTAGTGGTGGAACCCGGATTAATCACAGGGTTTGCAATGTTGGCTGCGCTCAATCCCGTTGACGGAGTCCACGAGAAACTTTGCGCGCCTGATGCTACAAGCTGTGTGCTTCCGCCTGAGCAGAAGCTGGCGGTTCCGGTATATGTCATGTCAAGCGGAAGGGAAGGTGACGTTACCACATAGTTGTTTGATGTGGTGCAGCCGTTCCCCTGCGTGATGGTAACCGTGTAAGTTCCGGCTGTCAGTCCCGATGGGTTCATTGACGTGGAGCCGTTTGACCACAGGAAGCTGTAAGGCGATGTTCCCCCGCTCACGGCAAGGATAATCGTAGCATCGCTTCCGCCATGGCAGGTTACGTTTACAATCGTATTGTTCACCGTGATGCCGGAAGCTGGCTGCGTAACCGTTGCGGAACCCGTTGCAGTGAGACCGCCCGCATCCGTTACGGTAACAGTGTAGGCGCCCGCGCCCACTCCCGTAAGGTCTTCCGATGTTGCGCCATTCGACCAATTGTAAGAGAACGGCAGCGTGCCCGAGTTGTTGGTGACCGTGAGGTCAACCTCTCCGCTGGCAGCGCCAAAGCAACTGACGTTGGTGGTAGTTAAGCTGGTATAAAAAGGGGAGTAGCCCGTTACGCACACATTATCAAAATAATGATGCTCGGCATCGTTCCAAACCCGGATGACGATTTGCACGGTGGAGCCTGACAAACCGGTTTGCAGGGCTGTGGCAGTGCCGAAGTCATCGGTCATGTTGCCGTTGGTGGCGAACTGCGTTTCCGCTCCTCCATCCAGCTTGTAATAAACCCGGATGTAATCATTGCTTTCCAAAACATCCGGTTCCGAAAGGTCAACGCTGAGGCGCACGTTTCCGTAACCGGAAATATTGATGACGCTTGAAGTCCACACGCCCTGTGCGTCAATGTCATACGCAGCCCACTGGGCGCTTTGCACATCCCAGTTGATTTGTGTGCAGCCCGAGCAGGATTGCGTCCACGAGCCAGATGTGGTTCCGTTTGAGTAAGCGCTGAAATCCTGGCAACTGATGGTTGCCAATTGATGGATGGTGCCGGTCTTTGTGAAGGTGCAACCGCTCGCATCGGTGATGGTAACCGTGTAAACTCCTGCCGCCACGTTTGAAATATCTTCAGAGGTTGCGCCATTCGACCAACTGTATGAATAGGGACCGACTCCGCCAGACACCGTCTGGTTGATTGCGCCATCCGTACCGCCCAGGCTGGTTGCATCGGTGATGCTGAAAGACGTGCTGATGTTTGACGTTGAACTGATTGTTGTGCTTGCTGTTGCCGTGCAACCCATCGCTCCTGTAACGGTGACCGAATACGTACCCGTTTTCAAGCCGCTCAAATCTTCCAGCGTGATGCCGTTGCTCCATAAATAAGTGCGGGGAGTGGAGCCACCGGTTACCGTAAGATTTGCAGCGCCATTTGAGGAACCGGGACAAGAGGTGTTTGTCGGTGTGATATTAGCCGACATTGCTGTGGGTTCCGTAATGGTGACTGAGCCGGTCTTGGAATAAGGTTCTGAATAATTGATTACCAAAGTTGGCGCATTGTATGAAGCGTGATTCTGTGTTGCGACTTTGCGCGTGCCGCTGGCGGTAACTATTATCGCAATATCGTTGCCGCTTGCCCATCCCGAACGGCTGGTGAGTTCACTGATGATGGAAGCGATGTTCGGGCTTTGGTAGGACGAGCCTGCGGTCCAGTCGGGAACTCCCGACCATGTTACCGAAGCTGACGTGGTTCCTCTTCCTGTGATATTCCAGTTGATAATTGAAAACGAAGACGCGTCATCTGTCGCTTCGCCCTTAATCGTAAAACTGGCGCTTCCGGAATTGTTTGCCTCCGCCATAAACGTGAGATAGGCGCTGTTAATAGTGGCGTCCTTGGGAACAGAAACCGATGTGAACCGAATGCCTGATGTTCGTGATGAAACGAGGTTCAGATTTGAACCGCCTGTGTTCATCAGCCCGGTGAAATTATCCTGGTCGGCATCGTTACTGCTTGAGCTTACCTCCTGGCTGTAGGTTCCCGTGCCGGAATTATCCGTAACCGTCACCGTGTATGTTCCCGCGGCAAGACCGGATAAATCCTGTGTAGCAGCGCCATTTGACCAACTGTAAGTATAAGGCGGCATGCCGCCATAGCTGTGCACCGTCATGTCAATGCTGCCGTTGGAGCTACCGTTGCACGTAACATTGGCTTGAGAGAAGGCAACTCCCAAAACCGCTTCACCGGTTACGCAAACGTTATCGAACTTGTAGTAGTTGGCGGCTCCATTGTCAACATCAACCTCAATCACAATTTGAAGCGTTAGTCCTTTCAATCCTGATTGTGTTGCTGTTCTCGAACTGCTGGGAATGTCATCAGTATTATTGCCGTTCGTGCTGAAGTAAGTGTTGGAGCCACCATTCAGCTTGTAATACACCCGGATGTAATCATCACCGCCCTGTGTTCCTGTTTCTGAGACATCCACTGTTGCAGTAACATTCGCATATCCTGATATATCAATGGTTTTTGAAGTCCATGTTCCTTTTGCATCAAGGTCAGCAGCGCGCCATTCGTTTGAAATCACTTCCCAATCTCCGTCTGCGCCAACGCTGCATGAACCGCAACTTTGAGTCCAGTTTGCCGAGGTAGTTGTTCCATCCGCATAGCTGAAGTTTTCACAGAAAAGCGTGGCCTTTTCGGTAACGGCACCGCTGGTCACCAACTGGCAACTGGCATTATCCGTGATTGTTACTACATACACATCGGCTGCAAGGCTGGATATGTCCTTCGTTGTCGCACCGTTTGACCACAGATAAGTATATGGGCTGCTGCCGCCTGTTACAGTTTGCGTAATTGCGCCATTCGTTCCTCCCGGTGTGCTGACATGCGTGATGGACATGGAAGAACTCAACGTGCTCGCGGAACCCACAACACCCGTAGTTGAAGCCGTGCATCCGTTGGCATCGGTGACGGTTACGCTGTAATCATCCACAATCAGGCTGGAGACATCTTCAGTTGTTTGCCCTGAACTCCATTGGTAAGTTTTACTTCCGGTGCCGCCTGTTACGGTGAGATTGAGCGCGCCATTGCTTGAAGTGGGGCAGGTTGCATTCGTAACAGATGTAGAGGGATTTAATGCAGTGGGGTTGTTAATTGTGGCGCCCGTGGTTGCGGTGCATCCCTGAGCATCAGTAACCGTTACGTTGTAAGCGTTCGCAGCCTTGTTTGAAAGGTCTTGTGTTGTTGTCCCGTCTGTCCAGCTATAGGTGTATGGGGAAGTTCCACCTGATACGCTCAAATCAATGGCACCGTTGGCGGAGCCGGGGCAGCTTACATGAGCGCCATTATAATTTGAAGTAACGACAGCGTTTGCCGACATTGTTCCTGCATTGGTGATGACACGCGAAGTGGTTGCAGTAGCTCCGGTGTTGCCGGTTACTGTTACCGCATAGGTTCCGGCTGAGAGGGAGGAGAGATCTTCGGTGGTTGCGCTGTTCGACCAACTGAAGGTGAAGGGCGCCTGCCCCCCTGTTACAGTAAGGTTCACCGCACCGGAGGGATTCGAGCAATCAATATTGGTACCGGTTGTGGAAAGCGACAGGGCGCTGACGGTGCAGCCCGTGCCGGTTACGGTTATATCATCCCAATAATGATATTCGTCTGTATAACTGTTGGTTGTCCGGATGACAATTTGCAGGGTGGAGCCTGACAGCCCGCTGACGGAAGCAGTTCTGGAACCGAAATCGTCAGAGTTGTTCCCATTTGTGGTGAAGTAAGTTTCGGAGCCGCCATTCAATTTGTAATAAACCCTGATATAATCGGTGCTCTCCAATGTTCCGGATTCCTGCAAATAAACGGATGCGCTCGCACTCGTGCAGCCTGAAATGTCAATCACTGATGAAGTCCAGTTTACCTCGCCATCCGCATCGGTCTGCTGGAACCGCCCGCTTTGCACACTGAACACGGTGGGCGATGCACCGGAAGAAGAAATGGTCCATTTGGAAGATGTGGTGGTACCGCTGGAGTAACTGCTGAAATCTTCCGAATAGAGGCTGCCGCTGCCTGTTCCGGTAACGGTGACGTTGTCAAAGTAGTGGGTTTCATCGGCATCCTGGTTGGTAACCTTGATTACAATTTGCAGCGTTGAACCCGTCAGTCCGCTGACCGATGCTGTCAGGTTGGTATAATTATTTGCTAAATTTCCATTGGTCGGAAAAAAAGTTTCAGCGCCTCCATCCAGCTTGTAATAAACTTTCATGTAATCCGTGGAACCCATGTTGACAACGGCAGGGAGATAAACTGACGCGCTCACGCTTGACCATCCCTGGATGTAAATCACCTGCGAATACCATTCCGCCTCACCGTCAATATCCGTGCAGGTGAAAATGTTGCTTTGCACACTGAAGGGATTGGGACTTGTACCGGAAACATCAGTAGTCCACTTCGCAGGATTGCCCGAGCCTGAAGTGGTGCCGTTGGAATAGGTAAAATTTTCGGAATATAACGTGGTTTGCGCGAATGCTGTTACGGAAGTGAAAACTCCAAGCGCAGCAATGGCAGCCAGAGTCCTAAGGATAGGTTGTAAGTAGGGTTTCATTTCGTTTTCCGATTAGGGTTTAATTGCTGTTTTAATCCCTAATTATCCTTCGCAGTACGAAAGAATACTTAGGCTATACGAAAATGTGCGGGCAAGGTTGCGGAGAGTGATGCTCCTGACAGGAATATCAGAATAAATGCAACCCGGTCGGTGTGCCGTTGGAGGGCAAATAGAAACTCCCAAGGCATTTTGAAGGATACCCTTATTTTTGCGTCACGTTTTAAAAAATCAAAAAACCATGCACAAAAAAAGCATTGAACTGCTGAACAAAGCAGTTGCCGATGAACTCAGCGCCATCCACCAATACATGTATTTTCATTTTCATTGCGATGACCAGGGATTTGACCTTCTTGCCAATTTGTTCAAAAAAACCGCCATCACGGAAATGATGCACATCGAGAAGATTGCGGAACGCATCCTCTTTTTAAAAGGTGATGTGAAGATGAATGCCGCACAACAGGTGAAACCGGTGAAAAACGTGAAGGAGATGCTCGAACTCGCAAGACAGATGGAGGAAGACAGCGCGAAAGACTACAATCAATGGGCAGTCGAATGCTCAGCCAATGCAGATGCCATTTCCAAGCAGCTTTTTGAGAGCCTGGTAGCTGATGAAGAAACTCATTACGACCAGTATGATATCGAATTGGAAAACATAGCCAAATTCGGTTCAAATTACCTGGCGCTTCAGTCTATCGAGCGAAGCAAGAATATCGGAGCAAAACCGGCCGGTGGAGAGAAGTGATGTGCTTTTATTCTCAAAGTGGGATAAATTTTATACTGAAAGCGGGATAAATTTCTGTTCGGTTTGTGGGTTACATTCTGTCCCGATAACCGTTTGCTGATTACTGATTACCTGCTATGAAAATGTAGGGTATAATCCTCTTTGAGCCTATGCTTTACCATCTCAGAAATTCTGATTCCTCGCAAAACAAAAATGCAATTCTCCTTCAAATCCACATAGTTATCCATCGTAAAACATCAGCGAAAGATCCTTTCTGTCAGGGCTACAGATGCCGCGCTCGGTGATTAGCCCGGTGATGAGCCTTGCCGGGGTGACATCGAACCCGTAGTTGGAAGCTTTGCTGTGAGAAGGCATCACCAGCACCGACATGATTTTATTTCCGTCAAAACCCTGTATGTGGCTCACCTCATGTTCGCTGCGCTCCTCAATTGGAATTTCGGAGGCATCTTTCGTTTCCCAATCAATGGAGGAAGAAGGCAAGGCGACATAAAAGGGAACCTTGTTGTCAAACGCGGCAAGGGCTTTAAGGTATGTGCCGATTTTATTGCATACGTCACCATTGGCGAGCGTACGGTCGGTGCCGACAATACATATATCCACCATGGCTCGCTGCATCAGGTGGCCTCCGGCATTGTCAACGATGACGGTGTGAGGCACACCATGCTTGCCGAGTTCATAAGCGGTGAGGTTTGCCCCCTGGTTGCGGGGGCGCGTTTCGTCCACCCATACGTGAAGGGGGATGCCTTTGTCATGCGCCATGTAAATAGGTGCGGTGGCGGTTCCATAATCAATGGTGGCAAGCCAGCCTGCATTGCAATGCGTAAGGATGTTCACGGGCGCGCCATTTTTCTTTTTGCTGATGGCGTCAATCAAAGCCAGTCCGTGGTTGCCGATTTGCCTGCATGTTTTCACGTCTTCCTCTGCAAGGTGGTTGGCATTTTCCAGAGCTATCCTGATTTTTTCTCCCAGATTTTTTCCGGCTTTAATGGCGTGCATTTGTTTGGTCAAAGCCCACCTGAGGTTGCTTGCCGTGGGTCGGGTGGCGAGCAGCCTGTCAAAAATCTTTTGCAGATGATCGTCAGCATCATGCGCTGTGGAGTGAAGCAAAGCAGAGTACAAGCCATAAGCAGCCGTGATGCCGATGAGCGGGGCGCCTCGCACGGACATATCCTTAATGGCATGTACAAAATCATCGGGATGCTTCAAATCACGGATGACGAGCTCATGCGGAAGCATGCGTTGGTCAATGGTTTGGATTTCCAGAGGGTTGGCGGGATTTACCCAGATGGAGCGGTAGTTTTTATTGCCGATTTTCATGATGCGCTAAAATATCATTTATCGGCCACATTTATGATGATGATGGAATGACGGAATTGAAAGGGGCATGCCAAATTCAACGACCAACTGATCTTAGCGGCTTGATGAAGAATCACAAACTCACCAGGATTTGTTGGCGCTGAATCATCTCTTCCTGCACTTCATTATCGTGTGGTAACTGTCTCCGATAAGCGGGAAGGTTTCCGTTACCGTAAAGCCGCATTCCCTCACCAGATCGTTCATGCGGTGGATGCTGTACATCTTGCTGTTGCCGTTGGCGATGATGGTGAAGTAGAGCGAAGTGCCCGTGAGGCAATGCTCTGAGGCGCGGTATTTCTGGTTGTCAAAAAACGGCTCGAGGATGTATAGAATGGTGTTGCTGCCGCTCGCCTCCCGCGCCTTTTGCAATATCAGCCTTATCTCATCTTCGCTGAAGCAGTCGAGGAATTGGCTCATCCAGATGGCATCAGCGCCTTTGGGAATTTTTTGCGCGGCATCGAGGATGTCAATTTCGTGGAAGTCAATTCTGCCGAGCAGTTTTTTCTCTTCGGCATTTTTCTTCGCCACGTTCAGTTGCCCCGGCAAGTCGAGTATTTTAACTTTCACATCGGCATTGTATTCGCAGCAGGCGAAAGCCCACCTGCCCGTGTTGCCACCCACATCAAAGAGGTATTGGTGCGGATGCTGAAACACGATTTCAAGAGCCGTCTGGAAAGCGCCATCGGAATAATAGTGGTCAAACTCAAACCATGATTTCTTCACTTTATCGGGAAGCTGCGAAAGTCCTTCATAAACCGTTTTCCAGTTGCCGAATACCTTCAGTCCCTCCGGCTTGCCGCTTTTGATGCTTTCCTTGAGATTCTTCGCCCCCGCATAGCACACGTCATTCACAAAGTTGATGTTCACGTTGGTCATGCGGTCTTTAATGAGGAAAAAGCCGAGTTTGGTGATCTTCACCTTGCCGGGAGTGATATATTCCACCACATCGGAGATGGAAGCCGCTTCCAGCAACACCCTCACGCCATACTCCGATATTCCGAGCGTTTGGCACATGCGGCCGATTTCCGCACCGCTGCGCTGCTTGCAGATGAATTCCAGTATGCCGAGGTCGCGCAAGGCAACGAAAGCCTGGAAAAAAATAGGGGAGAAAGCGATTTTCTGCGCCTCATATTTCACGTCAATCGCTGCCGGCTCCCGCCTGGCGCGTTGCAACTCGCTTGTTTTCATTTTAATATATCAATAAGAAATTAGTTATTCTCCGCTCACGAAGCTGCCGAACATTCCCGATTGTTCCTTCCTGCCGAACGAGCGCGATGACGCCACCACGCGGTCGGCAAGGCGCGAGAACGGCAGGCTCTGCAAATAAACGATGCCGGGGCCGGTGAGGTGCGCGAGAAACAATCCCTCACCGCCAAAAAGCGCATTCTTGAAACCGCCCACGAATTTGATGTCGTAGTCAACGGTCGTCTCAAAGGCAACAAGGCAGCCCGTATCAACGCGCAGCGTTTCGCGTTCGGCAAGATCTTTCTTTATCACCGTGCCTCCAGCGTGGACAAACGCCAGCCCATCGCCTTCGAGCCGCTGCAGGATGAAGCCTTCGCCCCCGAACAGCCCCGCGCCCATCCGTTTGGTGAATGCAATGTTGATGTCAATGCCTTTGGCAGCGCACAGGAAGCCGTCTTTCTGGCAAAGGAACGAGCCGTTATGCTCCGAAAGGTCAATGGGAATGATTTTACCGGGATAGGGAGCGGCAAATGAAACGCGCTTTTTACCCCTGCCGCTGTTCAGGAAGTTGGAGATGAAAAAGCTGTCGCCTGTCACGAGGCGCTTGAAACCCTTGAACGCCCCCCCACCGGTGGATGTCTCCATCTCGATGCCGTCTTCCATGCAGAGCATGGTGCCCACTTCAGCCCTCACGGCTTCGCCAGGATCCAACTCGATTTCAACGATCTGCATGTCGTCACCGATGATCTGGTAGTCAATTTCGTGTGATGTTGTTTTCATGGTTAGCGTTTTGCTTTAAATTCGCTATTCCGGCAGAAGACCTTGTGAAGAATCTCATCTCATAAGGTTGATGATGCTTCGCTATTTTTTTTGCTCAGCGTACGAAATTAGTTGAAACAATAATGCGGCTGAATTATCATTCTGTTTCAACCGCGCATACTTCGGAGTCTAAAATGTGCTGCATAAACTGCGAGCGGTAGTCAGAGCCACGAGTGCGTATCTGAAATCAATTTGAATCTTAAGAGACTGTTTAAAATTAAAAATAGAACGCAGATGACGCAGAAAAATAGGATGACCACAGATAACAATCAGCGATTATCTGCATAATCCGCGTCATCAGCGTTCTATTATCATTATGATGTTATGATTTAATTTAAATTTAAACAGCCTCTAAGAAGAATTTTGAAAGCCCGCAGGTTTTTTGTTTCTTTAATCTACCATTGCTTCATCCTTGAGAGATTCAAAATGAAAATCTTTCTTCCTTTTCTTACGCTTTTCATCTTTTCTTTCAGTTCCTATCCCCAGCGCGCTTACCACCTCAGTCCCAGCGGTGATGACACGCAGGCGGGCACGCTGCAGCAGCCATGGCGGTCGCTGAATCATGCAGGGTTGGCGCAGTTGCAACCCGGTGATTCGGTATTGCTGGAACGCAGCGGAATTTTTAGGCAAACACTTCTCATCACCACTTCAGGAACATCCGCCCTCCCAATTTATATCGGTGCGTATGGCAGCGGTGACGCACCTGTGATTTCAGGCGCGGAAGAAATTTCTTCGGCAGCATGGACACGCGATTCGGTGAACGGGACGGAAGTCTATAGAACCTCGTTTTCAACCATCCCTGCTTTCGTTTACATCAGCGGGCGCAGATATCATAACGCGCGCATCCCGGATGACAATAATTATTTCTACATCTCGCAGCTCAACTATGGCGGTGCAACGCAAGTCTGCCCGGGCGTTACGTTCACAACATTTTTTCAGGATGGCATTTTCCGCAGCGACACGCTCGCCACGCTTCCATTTCAGGATTTCACAGGCTCCTGGATAAGCCTCCGGACAGATGGGTGGGAAGTGTGCACGCGTAAAATTGCCGCTTACAATGCTGGAGTCGTTACCCTCGACCTGCCCAGCTATGCGTGGAATGGCAGCCTGCAGTTCAAGCAGGATCACGGTTTCATTCTTTCCGGAAAGAAAAATTACCTGAGTGTTCCGTATGAATTTTATTTCGATTCCATCGCGCAGCAACTCTTTGTCGTTTCGCCAACGGGATTTCCTCCGCTGGCTTTTGAGTATTCCAATTACGATTACGGGATTGCGATTTCCCCTGACGGCATGCACGATATTATCATTGACGGGGTCACCATTGAAAAACAGAAAATTGGCGGAATCCTGTTGCCGAAATACGGCAGCCATATCACGATAAAAAATTGCACTTTCCGCAATCATCCGTTTGGCATCCATTCCCTGCTGCAACTTGATGCGGACTGCAGCGTTCGCAAAAAAGAAATTGACAGCGTTACGGTAATGAACAACTCTTTCACCGACATGCTGCGGGGCGCGGTGGATTTGAATCTTACGCATTCAGTTGTTGCGGGAAACTCCATCAGGCGGGTGGGCATCAGGATGAATGAAGCCGAATGGCTGAATCAATATCAATCGCCTTATGAATACTCCATCAACGGTGGCGGCACTGCGATCCTCATCGGCTTGGGAACGATAGTCGAGCGCAACACGGTTGACAGTTGCGGACATTACGGTATCGTGCTGGGCGACAGCAGCGTGGCGCGCAATAACATCGTGAAAAACACCTGCCTCAACTACAAAGACTGCGGGGCGATTTACGTGGTGTATCATTCACCCGCGCTGGTGGAGAATAATATTATTGACGGTGTGAAAGGCAATGACCTCGGCACGTCTGCAGCCTGCGACTGCGGAAACGGAATCTATCTCGATTTCAATGGCGACATCACGCACAACCAAATTACTGTTCGCGGAAACACCATTATGAATGCGGCAGCGGGAATCGGCATTCTTACCACTTCCAACAGCACCATTGGAGTTAATTCCATCTCCCCGCCCATGACGATTACCGGTAATAATATTTACGCTTCGCGGGAAAAATCCATAGGCATCGGAACGATTGTCTTGGAGGTCGGAACGCCCGCCTACCTTGCACCCATTCAACTCACGGGAAACACGATGGCGCAATTCACGCAGGGCAGCGGTTTGATGTGGTGGGGAGAGAAATTTTCTTCGCGCACCGATTACGGTGTTTCGGAGGAAAATCATTATATCTCGCCTTACTATTTTCTGAATTTCAACCGGGGTTATGACCACGACAACAACCTGCTCACACCGCTCCGTTATGATTACCGAGATTTCAGCGACTGGCAAACCGCAGGCAACGATACGAGCGGCACCTTCTACCGGCCATATTATGACAACTACAAGATTGTGAATTACACACCGCAGGGAAATTTGCTCCGCAACGCTTCATTTGATTCCGGAATCACTTACTGGAATTCTAATTTTTATGGCGGCATTCTGTGCGTCAACAACACTCCGCTGGCGATGGACAACAACTCACCGCTGGGCGGCAGCAGCCTGAAATATCAGAATCCGTTTGCGGGCGGCTGCAATAATATTCAGGCGTTTGTCAGCAGTGCGTTGTATGATTCGTCAGCCGCAAGCGCCACTGTAAACCTCGACAGCACCTCATATTATGAGCTTTCATTTGACATTGCATCATCCGCTGAAAAAACCGTAAACGTCAATGTACAATACACCAACACGATTAATCTTTTCACCAAACTCATTAAATCAAAGACGCAGCCGCAGCATTTCACTTTTCACTTTCAGCCAGCGCGGGCGGCTGCTACCGGCTTTCTTTCCTTCAACATTCCGGACGCGCCCAACGGTCTTTCGCTTTGGCTTGACAACGTTGTGCTGCGCCAGGCAAATGTCTGTCTGATTCCTGACACGCAGATGTTCCCTATTGTGGTGAATGAAACTGCCGACACGCAAACCATCGCGCTCACAGAGCCTATGCTTGACATAAATGACGAAACAGTGATAACAAGCATCACGCTTGCGCCTTTCACTTCTGAAATTCTGGCGATGACCGGGTTGGTCAACGCAACTATTCTGCCTGCTGATTCCGTCACACTTTGTTACGGAGGGAATATTTCTCTGAATGCGCCATCCAATGCCGCCTACACCTACCGGTGGCTTCAGGATGGAAATGAATTGCAGGGCGAAACACAGCGCCAACTGGAGATTGACCAGAGTGGGAATTATCAGTTGGTTGTCGGGCGCAGCGATTGTTTTGCCGGAAATTCGGACACATCTGAAATCACCCGCGTAGAGATACTGGCGGAATTTGAAATCACGCTTTCTCCTGATTCAGCCGTTGCAGGCGACACGCTCTTTGCAAGTCAGGGCGGATTGCATTATGCATGGCTGCTGAACGGAACTCCGCTTGCCGGAGAGCAGGATTCATTTCTGACTACCGCTGATTCCGGATTGTACACGGTGATTGCAACAGATGTGTTGGGCTGCAGCGACAGCACATCAGCTTACGTTGCTGCGCCTATCGTAAACGGAGTCGCAATGGAACCGCTTCTGCATTTTGAAGTTTTCCCCAATCCGAATACCGGAGATTTCTTCATCCGCTGCGCTGCAGAAAGCCCTGTAGCGCTGGAATTAACCGATTCAAAGGGGAAACTCCTATACGTGATGCAACTACAGCCGTCTGCCGGTGTGCAGATACCGATACATGGCACCGGCATTACTCCGGGAGTTTATTATCTGTCTCTAAAAAACAATACCGGAAAGGCTTTCAGGAAAGTTTGCGTGATGCGGTAGGAGCAGATTTCCGAAACCATTCAATGTGAAATGACTTTGTTAGCGGTCACCCTTTGACGACACAGTAAGCAGAAACAGAATGACACGACCAAGAGTAAAAATTTGTTGTATAAGCAGTATTGACGAAGCAAGGATTGCCATTGAGCACGGTGCTTCTGCATTGGGTTTGGTTGGACATATGCCGAGCGGACCAGGTGTAATCGGAGATGAACTCATTTATCAAATCGCCAAGACGGTTCCACCACCGATTTCAACGTTTTTGTTAACAAGCGAAACAAAACCGCAAGAAATTATTTCTCATTATAAACGAGTTTTTACCACGACAATTCAAATCGTGGACGAGTTAGAAAAACGAGAATATGAATTGCTTCGTAAAGAATTGCCAAATGTAAAATTGGTGCAAGTAATTCACGTCATTGACGACAGTTCGGTAAATGAAGCCATTGAAGTTTCAAATTACGTTGATGCAATTTTATTGGACAGCGGAAATCCAAACTTATCGGTTAAGGAATTAGGCGGAACAGGACGAACACACAATTGGGAGTTAAGCCGAGAAATTAGAAAATCAATTCCAATTCCTTTGTTTCTTGCTGGTGGACTAAACAAAGACAATGTAAGACAAGCCATTGAAACAGTTAAACCTTTTGGACTTGACCTTTGCAGTAGTGTGCGGACTGACGGAAAACTTGACCAGCAAAAACTGAAAGAATTTTTCAATGCAGTTAACAACTAAAACAACTGACAGAAAAGAAGGGCGAACCGCTAATCGAGTAGGAAGGTAACGGGCATGTCTGCCCGTTACCAGTCCTCTCACACCACTCCGGTCTGACCGGAGCGGTTCGTTAAGCATACCATGACCGCTCTTTTCATCCGCCTGTGGCGGACTTTGAGGTACTTTGGGATAAGGCTGCTCCGGTTCCCCGGACGGCTCCTTATCGG
>CAZCXH010000091.1:0-19055 GCA_964502525.1 uncultured Chitinophagaceae bacterium | reverse complement strand
TAAAGAACGGAATTTTTTGTTTCACCTGTTTGGTTCCGGCTTGTCCGGCTTAGGATAACCATTGCGAATTCAATCTCTTCTTTTGTCTCGTAATTATCAGGATGTTCAAATTGGTTTCATCTTGGGAGACCAACTGGCAATGGACTTTTACCCTTTCATCAAATGAAACCTCTTTTGGCAAAGTCATAGTTCATTACAAAATCATAGAAGTCTTAATCCGAAACTACAAGCTCATTCTTAACTTCTTCCAAATTGCTTTGGATTTCTTCCTCTCAGGGGTACTGTCATGTTCAAGTAATTCAAGAGCCATCTCGCATTTGAAAGACAACTCATTTCGCTTCTTGAACATTTCAGTAAAGAAGCTGTTTAAAATTAAAAATAGAACGCTGATGCCGCAGAAGAATAGGATGGCCATAGATAAAACAATCAGCGATTATCTGCACAATTCGCGTCAATACGAGTTCCCCGACAGTTGCCGCCTCTTTGCAGCTTTGCTGTTTGGCAGATAGCCTGGGCCCGAGTACGATCGGACGTAAATCGCGTCCGAGTAAATTTCACGCTGTTACCGGCTGAAGGAATCGGGAATGCCGGATGGTTGACGCCAAATCTCTACCTTAGCACTGATGCCGATTTACTACCGATACATCGTGTTTTTCCTTCTATCCTGCACTGTACCAGCATCCGCAAGCACCACCCGTTCGGAAGTGATTGACTCCTTCCTCAACATCGTCCGCAACCACATCACCCATGCGGAATTCAGCGAGGCTGATCCCATTCTGCTCAGGACAAAGATTGCCGTGAGCAACGACACCACCTCGCTGATAGCGACATACACTCTGCTCGCAAAGCTTTATCACGAGATGGATTCCGACCACATTGCGCTCGATTACATCACGCAGGCGGAGAAGTTGTCAGATAAGAGCAGTAAAGATGCCATCGCCAATCTCTGCGCCATCGCAGGTGAAATCTACCTCGACAGGAATGACGTTGAAGTGGCGCATCGCTATTGGCATGAAGCACTCTCGCTTTCTGTGACCAGCGCAAACCCATGTAGCCTTGCTGTCGCCAACAAGAATCTCGCCCGCTACCACAACAATGCTATCACGAAGGACAGTGCGCTTTACTATGCCGAGAAAGCCTATGAAATCATGAAGGCGCATCCTTCTACCATTGACACCATCTCGCAGTCGGAAATCCTCTCCGAGCTTGGCTACGCCCGCAAGATACAGGTCGGGTATGGCGACAGCATCACATACCTCTCCACCTACGACACCGTTCGCCAACTGTATAGGGAAGCCATTCGTCTGCTGAACCTGCGATACAAAAAGCCCACACTCGCACTTGCCAATATGTACCACCTCCTGGGAAATTCCTATCACGATGAGCTATTCTTCTGGGTGCACCACGGCAATACCGCCAACATGCTGACCACCGTTCATGAAGCGAACATCAATTACGATGTTGCCATCAGCGTTCTGAAAAAACTAATAGGTGAGTATGGAAAGCGGATAAGCAATGTCTATTTCGTGCGGGGGTTGATGAACATGTACCTTACTGATTTTCCGAAGGCAATCTCCTATTACAATCAATCCCTGCATTCGCTTATTGGAGTTGTTGATGCGGAAGGCATTAGCATGAGATTGAAAGAGTACCGCATATTCGATTTGCCCTCCCTGATGTTCCTCCTGCATTATCGTGCGGAAACGCACCTGTCACTCTACAAAAAGCAGGGAGAAGTGCAATACCTCACGGCAGCGTATGACGATTACAATGTCAATTTGGAGACGTGGGAAACCATCATCGAAAAATTTAGGTCGGAAAATCCAAATGCCATCCTCAACACATACAGCTTGCTTCCATTCGAGCGTGGCGTCTCCACCTCGTACAAGCTGTGGCTGCTAACGGGCGACAACCGTTACAAGGAAAAGGTATTCGAGTATTCCGAAAAATCGAAATACTCCATACTCTTGAAAAACATCCTGACCACCTCTCCCAGTGACACCCGTCAGGCATTCGATAGGGTTCAGATTTTATCGGATGCGGTGCAGGCACATCTGCTGTCTGACAGTTCCGCCATCATCGAGTATGCCTTCGCCTCTGAACGGTCGGGCGAAAACAGCGTAATCATCAACTTCATCACTAAAAGCAGTCACCTCGTTTTTCAGACTGAGGTATCATCTGACTCCATCGTCAATTCCATTCGCCTGTTGAGGCAAGCCATAGCTAAAAACGACATCCCGCAATACTCCACCACCGGTTCTGGCTGTACCAGACCCTCTTGGACCCTGTATTGAAAGAAAATTCTCTGGACATCAAAAAGCTCGTCATCATCCCTGAAGGAGCTATTGCGCTCATTCCCTTCGATGCCCTGCCGATTGAACCACCCGCTACCGATAACCGTGATTACAGAAAGCTGAACTACCTTATCAGCAGATACACCACCTCGTTGGCGTTGTCGTGCCGCATCCTTTCCCGACAGGCTAACTCGGATTATCATTCGGTCAGTGAAATGCTCGGCTTCGCCCCTAATGAATTTGGTGACAGCCTCAGTCAGCTTCCCTTCAATGGAAAATCCGTCCGCAAACTGTCTGGGGAATACAAGGGCAAGTTCTTTTTTGATGTTGACGCCACATCCGCAAATTTTACCGCCAATGCAGGAGGTTACAGCATCATCCACATCGCCACGCATAGCATAGCGGATGAATCGGAACCTCTTAACAGCAAGCTCTACTTTCAGCTCGGGTCGTCAACACCAGCCTGCTTAACGCCTGCTGACATCTATCGTCAGAAGCTGAATGCACAGTTGACCGTGCTGACCAGTTGCGAAACAGCCGTGGGTCGTTATGACCGTGGGGAGGGAATGATAAGCATGGCACGGGCATTCATGTTTGCCGGCTGTCCTGCTACGGTCTCTACGTTGTGGCCAGTGGATGACCAGGCAAGCGCATCTCTCATTGAAAACTTTTATCACCACCTCGCTGACGGTATTCGGAAAGATGATGCGCTTCACCAATCGAAAATCCTATTCCTGAAACAGGCGAAATCTTCACAGGATGCCAACCCGTTTTATTGGGCGGGCGTTACGCTGATTGGCGACACCTCATCCGTCAAGCTGAATGAAAAGCATAGCGCATCACGATGGTTGGTTGTTGTGCTTGTCTTTGGTGTAGTGATTGTTGGCGGAGTGGTGGTGAGGAAGCGAATCAGGAGTTGACTGACTGCAAAATCTCCTTCGCTTGCTTATGATAGAGGTGGGAGTTATTCGATGCAATTCTTCGTAAAATTCCGCTTGCGGTATCCTTGTTCCCTAATAGGAGATTGCTCAATGCTTCGCGGTATTCCGCACTCTCCTTGAATGCTGAGTTTGCCGAATCCGGTGGAATTTTCCCGATGATGCTATCCTCTTCTTCAATAGGCTCCGCCCTTTTTCCAGTTATGTTTGCTACAACGCTGAAATATTTCTCAGCATCAGAATATTGACCTAGTTTGAAGCTGACGACACCCGCATAGTAGTTCAGCGTGTCGTTGCCGGAGTGATTCGCAAGCAGGTGTTCCAATTCCCTGAGCGATTCACTATACTGCTTCTCCTTGTACAGGTTCATCGCATTGTCAAGAGCATTCTGCGAACCCATCAGCACAGGCAGTCCCCGGTCCTCCTCCCAATATTGCAATGCGATTTTATCCAGCGATGTAGCGTAATATGTTTTGTAAATGACGATTCCCGAAATCAGCAACACGATGACCACTGCCGCAGCAGCCAGCCATCTGTACGGGAAAAGCGGAACTGGTTGCTTCTTTCTGTCGCCACGGTCTAACTCCTCATCAAGGTTTTTGAGCTTCTGTTTCAGTTCATCGCTGGCGTAGTGTTCGCTGATGCCCTTGCCTATTGATTTGTACAGTTCAAACTCCTCCGCAAGCACAGGATTGCTCTTCAATTCCTGCTCAAAGCGTTCCCGCTCCTCATGGCTCATGTCGCCCTCAAGGTACTCCTCTATTCGGTCAAAATATTTCGGTTCCTCGCTCATACTTCTAAAAAATAAAAATGCTCATGTTCTTCCTGAGTTCACGCATCACCACTGCCATTTTCTTCATGCACTCCGACTTCGTTTTCTTGATGACGTTGGCATTCTTGTAGCCCAGTTCTTTTGCAATTGATTCAAGATTTTTGTTCTTGAAGTAATAAAGCCGGAGTATCTCACGGCATTTCTCAGGCATCTGCTCAAGAGCCTTACGGATGAGTTCCTGGTTGTGTTCTGTTTCTTCCATGTCTTCAATAGGGTTTGTTGAACCCATATTGATAACATTGGTCTCGTCAAGGTTACTGGTGCGGTCGTGCTTTCTTTTGAAATTCAGCAACAGGTATTTTCCGATTGAAAACAGGTACGTCTTGAGGTCGCTGTTCAGTTGGGTGAGCCTGCCATTCATCACATTGAGATAGAACGCGATGACAGCCTCCTGAAAAATATCCTTGGCATCGTCCTCATCGCAATCATATTGAAATTCCGCCCATTTGATAAACTCGTTGCGGTATTCAGCATAGACACGAAGGAGGAAATCCTGATTGCCCGCTTTTATAGATTGAATATCGTTACCGCTTAACCTCATTATGAAAGATGGGGACAAACATAGAAATTTATCCTTCATAGTAACCTTTTGAAGTTTTGTGGTACTAAGTCGTATTCACTAACCCAAAAACTTTACATCATGAAAAAAATCATCACAATCGCAATCATGGCATTCTCATTGAGTGTCGTTGCACAAAACACTTGGACCAATGTCGGATTAGGCTTCAATGGTCAGGTCAGAGTTTTTCTCGCTGACCCCGCTAACAACAAGCTGTATGCGGGGGGCAGCTTCACTATGAGCGGAACCACCTCCGTTAATTACGTGGCGGTATGGGACGGCATAGCATGGTCTCCACTCGGAACCGGCATGAACAACTATGTTGAAGCCCTTGCATTCTACCAGGGCGAACTCATTGCAGGAGGTCAATTCACTCAAGCCAGTGGTGCAAGCGCGAATGGTGTGGCGAAGTGGGACGGCAGTAATTGGCAGGCGGTAGGTTCGGGCTTTTCCGGCAGTACCGTACCGGGTGGTGCAGTCGTCACTTGCTTTGCCGTTTACAATGGTGAACTCTATGCAGGTGGTGACTTCCTCGATGCAGGCGGCACCACGGTCAACCACATCGCGAAGTGGGACGGCAGCGCATGGGTAGCAGTCGGCTCAGGCATCTCCAATTCCTCTGCCACCAAATACCTGAATGACATGATAGTTTACAACAACGAATTATACGTGGGAGGCATTTTCGATGCTGTGAATGGAGTATCCGCAAGCTACATCGCAAAATACAACGGCACAACATGGTCGGCTGTCGGCTCAGGCTTGAACGACTGGGCGGGAAAGTTCCTGGTAAATAATGGCAATCTGATTGTCGGTGGAAACTTCACCACTGCGGGAGGAAGCACCGCAAACTACATTGCGAGCTATGATGGTTCAACATGGAGTACGCTCGGTAGCGGAATGAATGATTGGATTTCGGAACTGACTTATTACAATCAAAAAATTTTCGCAGGCGGTGAGTTCACTACTGCTGACGGTTCCTCTTCTCTATATATAAGCCAGTGGGATGGTTCCGACTGGTCTTCGGTGGGAGGTGGCACAAATGGCATCGTTGCGGCTTTGTCAGCCTATGGGAATTCACTAATCGCTGGCGGTACATTCACTCAGGCGGGAACAACCACTGTGGGATATGTCGCAAAATATGTTTCCAACGTCAGCGATGATGAGTGCTTTAGTTCGCCTGACGGCATTGAATACGTGCAGACTGCCGGTTGGAGCTACAAGGATTATGTCATCCCCGCAGGGTTTAGAGTTGACTCCGTGTATGGCGATTTCGACCGCTCAGGCTATCCTGTCAATGAACATGATTTCGCCCTCCACTATTGCGGTGGCGTTGATGTCTATGACCAGAACATTGCAACCATGCCCTTCGACTATATGACTGAATCCACCTCGCTCTATGACAGATGGATTGACCTCACCTCGTTCAACTACCTCTCGGTCGGTGTCATCCGTGTATTCCTGCCCACCAACGCAGGCGCAGTGTGGAACGACCTCTGCTTCGCCATCTCCCCCTCGTCAACCACCTGCACCGAGACGATATACGACACCGTGACCGTCCCTGTCTATGTGTATGACACCACTGCAATCACCGTCACCGACACCCTTGTTATTGATATCCCTGTGGGCATCAACCCGACAACGTACAACACGCTCAAGTGCTATCCCAATCCTGCATCCGACCACCTCATCATTGACAACGGCAACTACGCCACGATGGGTGGATTCACGCTGACGATTGAGAACTCACTCGGTCAGCAGGTCTTCTCTTCGCTCGTCAACCAACAGACTTTTAACCTCGACTTGACAACGTGGGGCGGCAACGGACTGTACTTCGTAAAAGTGATTGACCCTTCATCCAATGTCATTGACATTCGGAAGGTGGTTCTGCAATAGGTCAGTATTAAATTTTTATCATAAGTAAGCTGTGTGGCTGTACGGTTCACGCAGCTTATTTTTTATCCCCAAGTCCTTAGATACTGTTTAAAATTAAAATTAGGAATAGAACACAGATGACGCTGATTAATATGATTTACCCGGACGGAAATAGCTGATTATCAACTGGGTTCGGGATAAGCATATTTTCTACCAAAGGTCATCCTTACAGGGCTTTCAGAGTTCCGTCAGGAACGATCTTTTGGTAGAAAATTAACTTCGAACATTGTGCAAAGCCCCAGCGGGGCGACCTTTTTAAAAAAAAGAAAATCCCTATCCCGAACTCACGTTATCAGCTAATCTGCGTTATCAGTATTCCATTTCTTATCCGGATTATGATATTTCGTGAATTTATACAGCCTCTAAGAAGATTCTGCTCCTTTTTAAGGGCAGTTATGTTTGAGAAAGTATTCATCTTTCTGTTATTCCTTGCTGCCGCCTGATTGTTTAATAGCGGCTACTGCTATTCATAACGGATTGCAGTTACACACCGACAATGTTGAAGACTTCGGGTTTATTGAAACAGTCAGTTTTTACAAACTGAAATAGACCTAAATAGACCTTTAACGCTGTTTCAAAACCCCTAATTTTGCCCGAACTTTTTGTAAAACCAACATGCCCAAAGACAAATCCATCAAATCCGTCCTGATTATCGGGAGCGGTCCCATCATCATAGGTCAGGCTTGCGAGTTTGATTACTCAGGCTCTCAGGCTTCGCGCTCGCTGCGCGAAGAAGGAATCGAGGTGACGCTGGTCAACAGCAACCCTGCTACCATCATGACCGATAATGTAACGGCTGATCACATTTACCTGCTGCCGCTTGAGGTGGATTCGCTGCGGCAAATTCTTACCGAACAAAAGATTGATGCCGTTCTCCCAACAATGGGAGGACAAACAGCGCTCAACCTTTGCAAGGAAGCGGATGAAATTGGCTTATGGAAAGAGTTTGGCGTGAGGCTGATCGGAGTTGACATTGATGCGATTGACCGCACCGAGAACCGCGAGAAGTTCCGACAGTTGATGATTGATTTGGGAATCGGTGTGGCGAAATCGAAAATCGCGAATTCCTTTTTGGAAGGAAAAGAAATTGCACAGGAAATCGGCTATCCGCTGGTGATTCGCCCGTCATATACGCTTGGAGGTACGGGTGGAAGTTTTGTTTTAAAGAAAGAAGAACTCGAAGAAAAATTACAGCGCGGACTTTCCGCGTCACCAACGCACGAAGTTCTTGTTGAGCAAGCCGTATTTGGCTGGAAAGAATTTGAGTTGGAATTGCTGCGCGACTGCAACGATAACATCGTCATTATCTGCACCGTGGAGAATATGGACCCGATGGGCATACACACGGGCGACTCGATTACTGTTGCTCCTGCGATGACGCTCTCCGATACTGCATTCCAACGCATGCGCAACATGGCGAAACAGATGATGCGCTCCCTCGGAAATTTTGCCGGAGGATGCAATGTACAGTTCGCGCTTCATCCTGAATCGGAAGAATTGATTGCCGTTGAAATCAACCCGCGCGTGTCGCGCTCGTCTGCGCTTGCGTCAAAAGCAACCGGGTATCCGATTGCGAAGATTGCCGCGAAGCTTGCCATTGGTTATTCTCTCGATGAATTAAGAAATCAAATCACGGGAACAACCTCCGCATTTTTTGAGCCTGCGCTGGATTACACCGTTGTGAAAGTTCCCCGCTGGAACTTCGACAAGTTTCATGGCGCAGATGAGACGCTCGGCTTGCAGATGAAATCAGTGGGCGAAGTGATGGCGATTGGAAGAAGTTTTATCGAAGCGGTGCAGAAGGCGTGTCAGTCGCTGGAAAATAACCGTATTGGCTTGGGCGCTGATAAAAAACAGACTCCCAAGATTGAAGCGATTGTGAGCGGTTTGGAACATCCCTCACACGACCGCATTTTCAAAATCAAAGAGGCGTTTACGCTGGGTGTTCCACTGAAGACCGTTCAGAACCTCACGAAAATTGACCCCTGGTTTTTGCAACAGATTCAGAAGCTGGTGAATGTGGAACAGGAAATAAAAAAGCTGGAGCTGAACGAAATCTCCGGAGATTTTTTCAAGGAAATCAAACAACTCGGATATTCCGATGAGCAGATTGCAATTCTCGTTGCGGATGATGTAACTGAGGATGAAGTTTATGAGCGCAGAAAAAAACTGGGAATCAAGCGTGTTTATAAATTGGTGGATACATGCGCAGCGGAGTTTGAAGCTAAAACCCCCTACTACTATTCCACGTTTGATTCAGAAAATGAAAGCATTCGCTCCAATAAAAAGAAAGTGATTGTGCTTGGTTCCGGTCCTAACCGCATCGGGCAGGGCATTGAGTTTGACTATTGCTGCGTACATGGCGTGCTGGCAATCCGCGAGAGCGGCTATGAAGCCATCATGATTAACTGCAATCCCGAAACCGTTTCAACTGATTTTGATATTGCAGATAAACTTTATTTCGAGCCGGTGTTCTGGGAACATCTCCGCGAAATCATTGATCATGAACAGCCTGAAGGAGTGATTGTGCAGTTGGGAGGACAGACAGCTTTGAAGCTTTCTCAAAAGTTGCACGAAAAAGGAATCAAGATTATAGGCACTTCATTTTCGGATATGGATTTGGCAGAAGATCGCGGAGCATTCTCCGAGTTGCTTGCAAAGCTTGACATTCCCTATCCTCGATTTGGAGTGGCACACAATGCGGAAGAAGCGTTGGCAGCGGCAAAGCAAGTTGGCTACCCGGTGCTCGTTCGTCCGTCTTACGTGCTGGGCGGACAGCGCATGAGAATCGTGATTAATGATGAAGAACTCGAGCGCACGGTTTTGAATCTGCTGAAGCATCTTCCCGATAACAAAATTTTGATTGACCACTTCCTCGACAGAGCTGAGGAAGCCGAGATTGATGCGATTTGCGATGGCGAGCAGGTGCACATCATGGGCATCATGGAACACATCGAGCCTGCCGGAATCCATTCGGGCGATTCGAGCGCGGTGCTGCCGCCTTTCAATCTTCCGGATGAAGTGATTGAAACAATGAAAGCCCACACGCGGCAATTGGCGAACGCGCTGAAAATAAAAGGGCTCATCAATATCCAGTTCGCCATCAAAGACAACAAGGTGTATGTGATTGAAGCGAACCCCCGCGCATCACGCACCACTCCTTTCATCTGCAAAGCCTACAAGGTTCCGTATCTCAACATCGCAACAAAGGTGATGCTGGGTGAAAAGAAGTTGAGTGACTTCACTTTTAATCCGCAGTTGGAAGGCTATGCCATTAAAGAGCCTGTGTTCTCCTTCAACAAATTCCCGGAAGTGACGGTGGAACTTGGTCCTGAAATGAAATCAACGGGGGAAGCGATCCGGTTCATCAAAGATTTGAAGGATGAATACTTCCGCAAGCTGTACAGCCAGAAGTCAATGTATTTGAGCAGATAAGTCTTGGGTAAATTCAAAGACTGCGCCTGCGGCAAGCATAGGGGAAACCGCAAGGGATGAGACCGAAATAAAGGCAGGGGTTGGATGGAATTGTAAGAGGCATTTACAATTTGTTGCACATAAAGGTAAGCAACCCGTGAAAGGATGCTGCTCTTAATGTTTGTTTTGCAGTTTCTTCATCCAAAAGTTCATAGGCAATTCTGTCACTGAGATAATGAACAAGAAGTTCGTTCTTGTCCAGTTCAAGTATGTCAGCCGCTTTAATGATTTGTTCTTTGGTGGCTTTTCGCTCTCCTCGTTCAATCTTGCTGAGGATGGCAGTATCAATGCCTAATGCGATGCAAGCTGCCTGAGAAGCAGCCCTTTCCTCTCTCGCTGCTGCCTGATTATTTCTCCTGTAGTTTTCAATTTGAAATGTTTGTCTTGACAATCTGTGTCAGATTTAGTTATCCTATTTAAAAAATTATATTATGTCATGCAATGAAAATAGTTTTCCACATGTCCTCACTACAATAAAGCGTGACAAAAAATGGCGCATTGGATTTTGCTACGGATGGTTTTTGCGTGGGGTAAGACCTACGGTGCTATTTGTGCGTTGGCAATAAAATTATTTTGCGAGAGGCTTTTTAAAAAGAAACATACTCAATCAAATCACCTCCTCCGTCACCTGTTTCAGATATTCGCGCGGGGAAAGGCTGGTGTATTTTTTGAAATTCCTGTTGAAGGAAGCCTTCGAGTTGAACCCGCAATCAAAAGCTAACGCCAGCAGCGTGAACTGCCTGTTGCCGGGGTCTGAAACGCGCTGGATGAATTCCTCCACCCGCTTTTCATTGATGAAGTCGTTGAAGTTCTTGTTTTCCAGCGAATTGATGACCTGCGACAGGTTGTTCGGATGAACAGCCAGCATTTTCGCGAGTTCATTCAGCGTCAAATCCGGATTGGTAAACGGTTTTTGTTCAGCCATCAATTCATGAAGCCGCTGCTGAATCAGGGCCGCATCATTTTCGTTTAGCGATGATTTCTGATATTTCAGGCTGGCAACCGGTTCAGTGAATTCTTCCTCATTGGTTTCAGCAGGTTTTTCCGCATCGCTGCCGGTGTTTTCTTCATCACGCGGAATATCGTTTGCAGAAGCTTCCGCCACAGGAGGAGGTATCGGGTTCTGGCTGAACACCTGCGCCTGCCTGATTCCGAAATATCCCAGCCAAAGCACAAACAGCGAAGCCGCCCCGAATATCCATGTATCTTCCTTCACAATCAGAATCACCAGCCAGATGACCATCAGCCAGATGATTAAATACAACAGCCAGTTGAAATTCACCTTATCGAGGTTGGAAAACTGGTGAACCATATTTTTCCGGTGGCGCAGCAGCCGGATGAGTGAAAGGATGGTGTAAACCACTCCCGAAACATAAAGCGCATAAAGGTTAATCGTGATTTGCAGCTTAAAACCCTGCCCCGCATGCCTGAACACTTCCACTTTTTGCTCAAAGGGCAGAAGGTAAAACTTTGCAAACAGCAGATAAGACAATGCAACCGGGAGAAAGTGCAGCAACTGCCGCCTGTCAAACCTGAAAGGCGAGGTTTGCTGCCGCGTGTATAAAAATAAAAAAGGACCCTGCGCCAGCGGCAGCGGCAAGCCCAGCCCAATCAATCCCGGATAATATAAATGCTGGTCGGTGAAACGCAGGTAAAACGTGAGCAAATGAAATCCGGTAACCGCCAGCCACGCCATGAGGATATAGTCCGCATCCGACTTGTTTCGTTTTGTAATCAATACAAAAGACAGGAAGAATGCGAGGATGATGCCTGACAGGTAAAGCATTAGTCGTCCTTCTTTTTCAACGCGTCATCAAATTACTGACTTTAGTTCATCACGTACAAATGGCACGGTTATATGGGATCAACCTTTCATAGGAATTTGAATGACTTCTAATTTTCCCTCGCGTTTCAGCGCCCAATAATCATTCAGCGGAATAAAAAGACTTCCGACCTTGAAAATTTCCCACCCCAGCAACAAATCCATTGAGCCTTCATTCACAGCAACAAGCGGGCAATAACCAAGACGCGCTATATCAACTGTTAAATTTCCTGCAATTCCATAATCAAGATAATCAGCGCCCTGCCAGCCTCCCGGAAACTTTTTTCCTTTAGCGGAGCAAAGATGATAATGACCGAAGGCAAGTTCTTCTCCTTTGCTGTTTCTTTTAGCAACGGTGGGGAAGTCGTATCCGGTTTGTTCGATCTTTACATTCCAGCCGCGCATTATCCCGGTTTTCGGATCGCGGTAGAATGTTTTGCGAAACGTTTTCCAGAGAAGTTTATTCATCCACTTCGGCAAGCACAAATCAACGCCCATATACTTTGTGTTGTGCAGTTCATCATGATTAATCGGATGACCGTTCCAAAACGCTTCCGCCACCTGCCTGCAGTTCATCTGCAGCAGTTCGTTGAATTCTATTTTCTTCACCATAATTCTATTTCTGTAAAACAAAGGTACTTAACCTTAAAAATCCAAAACTCGATTCGACCTCGCTGCTAATGACAGCGCAGGGTTTTCACCCTCTGTATCCCCTCAAGAGGGAAGCAAACGCGCGCAGCAAATTCACCTGCGGCTTAGAGATTTGCCGGGTGATGAGAGTCCAATGATTTGTCACAGAAAGGAAAGGGATGGTGGACTCACCGTGACAACATAGCGCAATGCTGTGAACTATGTTGTCAAATTAGAGGAGATCGAAGGCTGTAAGTGATGCTTGATTATTTTTGTTTTGATGAAAAAAATATTTCAAGCTATTGTTCCCGGTTGGAAGGGCAGCGGACTTCCAGGTGAATTTCCACCTCACATTCGATTTGGCTTGCGCGCATCGGTGATAGTCGCTCACATATTTTCCATCGCACACTATGGGCTTCCATTTAGCATGGTGAGCGAAGAGAAGCGGGAAAATATTATGGAGCATCTTTATTATCACCACATTGGCGCCATCCGGAATATCGTGCAATTCTGGAAGCTAACCGCGTTCATGACACGTGCTGAACAAGCAGAATCAGACCAAAGAGTTCATTAACTTTGGTAAGTCTTGAATTTTCCCTGATGTCTTTTCTGAAGAAACTGATAACCTATGGATTGTTTCCGTCCTATTTTTTGGGAGTTATGCTTTTTGTTTCTTATGGAATTTCCCAAGGATGGAACCATGAGATGATCCTGGCTTCTATTTTCTTTTTTTCGCTTGTGGTTGTTACAATATGTGAAAGAATCAATCCCGAACACGCCATTTGGAATCAACCAAGGAATGATCTTAAGACTGACATCATGCACATTATTGTTTCAGTCATTCTTTTGAAAAAAGTGATGGAATACCTGTACAGAATCTCTTTATTTTCACTGTCAGCGCGAATATCCCAGGCTGCGGGGATGTCTTTCTGGCCCGACACATGGCCATTGTTTCTTCAGTTCATTCTGGCACTGGTGGTGCTGGATTTCTTCCAATACTGGTGGCATCGTTGGGCTCACGAAATTCCGTTTTTCTGGAGGTTCCATGCTACTCACCACAGTTCGCAAAGGCTTTATTGGGTGAATACCGGAAGGTTTCATCCGATTGATGCCCTGGTTTCCCATGTCGTTGGTTTTGGTCCGCTTATTTTAATGGGCATTAACGTGGAGGCGCTGTTGCTGGTAACTGCCTGGGTGAGCGCAGACGGCATGTTTCAGCACAGCAACATTCGTTTGCGATTCGGGTGGTTAAACTGGATATTCAGCACGGCAGAATTGCACCGGTGGCATCATTCAACCAAAGAAGAAGAGTCTAATACAAATTATGGAGAAAATATCATATTATGGGATATTATATTCGGAACGCGGTTCCTTCCCCGGGAAAAGGCTGCGTCTGAAACAGTGGGGTTAACCGGGTTGGATAAATTTCCGCAGGACTACATCGGCCAGATTGCGTCTCCTTTTAAATGGCGGAGAATTGAACAAGCAAGCGCGGGCTGATTATTCGCATCGCAATTAAGCTCCGGCCATGCCATGGGCATCAGAGTTTGTGCTTACCAATAATTCCAATCAGCATATTGAAGATGATGCCGACTTTGTGATAGTCGGATCGGGGCCTGCGGGCGCAACGTGCGCGCGCTGGCTTTCAGCAGTTGGCAAAAGCGTGATATTGATTGAAGAAGGCGCGCCTCCGCAGCCAATACGGGGTGATGCGCTTGAGGCGATGACAAAGCTGTACCGCGATGCGGGAACACTGGTTTCACTCGGTGCTGACGCTATGCCGCTGCTGCAGGGAAAATGCCTCGGTGGTGGTTCGGTCGTCAATGCCGCGATACAGATACGTTTTCCGGAATGGGTGTGGCGGCAGTGGGTGGCGATGGATAAAAAGTGGGAGAGGCTCTTGCCGTGGAATGAAATGATGGAGGCAAATGACATTCTCGACAAAGACCTGCAAATCGCTGAAACGCCACCGCATCTGCTGGGCGGAAATGGTGGCGCCATGTTGCAGGCGTTTGGCGGCAAAGCGCATCCGATTCGCAGGAGTACGCCCGGATGCAAAGGCTCCGGCAGGTGCATTTTGAGTTGCCCGAATGACGGAAAGGAGAGCGTTGACAAAAATTATATTCCGTTGGCCATTGCCAACGGTGCGCGCGTTTATGCAAGCTGTTCGGTGAAGAAAGTGCTGATTAAAAACGGACGGGCAATTGGCGTGAAAGGAAAATTTGCGTCTGGCGCTGCGATGACCGCCCGCGCTAAACGCGCTGTGATTCTTGCGGCAAGCGCGATTCAAACTCCGTGGCTGTTGCTGAAGAGTGGTGTTCCGCTGACGGGAAATGGATTCATGTGCCATCCCGGTTCGTCCATCATGGGACTGTTCGACAGGGATATTGCAGGAATGCCGGAAGCCACGCAATCAGCCGAGGTGCTGCATTGGTGCAGGGAGAACATCAAGTTTGAAACGATGATTCTTCCGAAAGATCTGAAGGCAGCGCGAGTGCCGGGAACGGGAAAACTGTTGCAAAGCCGCTTGGAGAAAATCAACCGGACCGCGCATTGGCAGGTTGCCTGCAAAGCTGAAGCTCGCGGCAAAGTGATGCGCGGACCGTTTGGACCATTGGTATTTTATTCACCAACCGACAACGATCGGAAAAACATTTTGCGAGGATTGTCAATCATGGCAGAAGCAATGCTGAATATCGGAGCAAAAGAAATTTGGCCATCTGTTCATGGAGTACCCGAAGTAATCACCACCGTAGAACAAGCTCGCACAATAGCTCGGATAAAACCACAGCCGGGCATGTCACCGATGGCTGCCACGCATTTGTTCTGCGGAGTTGCCGTACGCGAAAAATTCCAGGCAGAAGGCGTGGATGGGTTGGTGGTTGCCGATTCATCATTTTTTCCAACCAACATTGGCGTGAATCCGATGAGCGCGATCATGAGCGCGGCAACGCTGGTGGCATGGGAGTGGGCGTGAATTGGTAAAAAAAACGACAGCAGAAAAAGGAGCCTACTTTTTCCCTTTAGGCGCAAACGTTGCAAACATGCGCTTGCCTTCCAACTGCGGCATTTGCTCGAGCGCGCCAACCTCTTTAAGCTTTTCTGCAAGTTTGAGCAGCATCAGTTCGCCACGCTCGCGGAAAAGAATGCCCCTGCCTCTGAATTGAACATACGCCTTCACTTTCGCGCCTTCCTGAAGAAATTTTTCCGCGTGTTTTGATTTGAAATCAAAATCATGTTCATCCGTGTTGGGCGTGAAACGGACTTCCTTGATCACATGCTGTTTTGCAGTTTTCGCTTTTAGTTCCTTTTGCTTTTTCTTCTGCTCGTAAAGGAACTTCTGGTAGTCAATTACCTTGCAAACCGGGGGGTCTGCGGTCGGTGAAATCTCAACCAGGTCAAGCTCTTGCGCTTCGGCAATGCGCAACGCTTCACGGGTGTCATAAACGCCCATCGTCACGTTGTCGCCTACGAGTCTGATCCTTGGCGCTCTTATTTCTTCGTTGATATTGTGGGGGTTCCGCTTCTTGGCGGGCTTGAAGAAAGGTCTTCTGAATGGTTGTCGCAAAATATATATAGTTTGGTTAGGAAATCATTGGAGTCAATTGAAAACGGACTCTACTTCACTACGGACAGATGCCGTAAATTGTTCAAGTGTGAGGCTGCCTTTGTCGCCTTCGCCATGCCGCCTGACGGAAATTGATTCGGTGGATTGTTCTTTTTCGCCTACGATGAGCATGTAGGGTATTTTCTTTACTTCAGCGTCCCTGATTTTCTTGCCGATTTTTTCACTGCGTTCGTCAATGGTGGCACGAATATCGGATTTTTTCAGCAAGTTAGAAACTTTCAACGCATAATCCATGAACTTGTCGCTGATTGGCAGAATAGCTGCCTGCACGGGGGCGAGCCATAGCGGGAAGTTGCCGGCATAGTGTTCTATCAAAAATCCGATGAATCGCTCATGTGTTCCTAGAGGGGCGCGATGAATGATGATAGGGCGCTCCGGTTGGTTATTGGCGTTGGTGTAAGTGAGATTGAATCGCAGAGCTTGTGCGAAATCAACCTGATTTGTTGCCAGCGTAAACTCTCTCCCAATCGCACTCCACACTTGTACATCAATCTTGGGACCGTAGAATGCCGCTTCATCAGCCACTTCTTTATAGGGAATTCCGGAACGATTCAATACGTCACGCACCATTATTTCAGACTCAATCCACAACTCAGGTTCGTCAACATATTTCTTGCCCAGCTTCGCGGGGTCATGCGTGGAGAAACGCATGAGGTATTTTTCTATGCCGAAAATCCTGAAATATTTGAGATACATGTCATTCACCGCCTTGAATTCCTGCTCGAACTGATCGCGCCTGCAATAGATGTGCGCGTCATTCATTTGCAGCGAGCGCACACGCATCAGTCCGAACAACTCTCCGGATTTTTCATAGCGGTAGCAGGTGCCGTATTCCGCGAGTCGCAACGGCAAGTCCTTGTAACTCTTGGGGATGCTTGCATAAATCTTGTGGTGATGAGGGCAGTTCATCGCCTTTAAATAATACTTGTGCTCGTCAATTTCCATGGGAGGGAACATGCTGTCTTGGTAGTAAGGGAGATGACCGCTGGTGAGATAAAGCGATTCTTTTGCTATGTGCGGTGTCCTCACGCGCGAGTAGCCTGCATCGGATTCGGTTTTCTTTGCAAGCGATTCCAGCTGCTCGATTAAAAATGCTCCGTTGGGCAACCATAACGGCAAGCCACTTCCCACGTCATCATCAAAAGTGAAAATTTCCAGCTCCTTTCCGAGCTTACGGTGGTCACGTTTTTTGGCTTCTTCGAGGAGTTTTAAATATTCATCTAACTGTTCCTGTTTCGGATAAGTGACTCCGTAAATGCGCGTCAACTGCTTGCGCTTTTCATCGCCCCTCCAGTATGCGCCTGCTATTGTTAGCAGCTTGATGGCTTTGATAGGCGAGGTATCAGGCAGATGCGGACCTCGGCACAAGTCAACGAAATTTCCCTGTTCATAAAAAGTGATTTCGCCATCTTTCAATTCCTCCAGCAATTCCAGCTTGTATTCATCGCCTTTCCTTTTAAAATATTCTATTGCATCATTTTTGGGAACTTCCTTGCGTTTGTACTGGCTGTTTTTTCCGGAAAGCTCTTTCATCTTTTTCTCCAGCGCTTCCAAATCTTTGTCGGAAATCTGCCGGTCACCGAGATCAACATCGTAGTAAAAACCGGTTTCGATGGGAGGTCCTATTCCGAACTTCACTCCGGGGAAAGTTGCTTCCAGCGCTTCCGCCATCAAATGTGCGGATGAATGCCAGAAAGCATACTTGCCGCCTTCATCATCCCATGTTAACAGCTTGAGTTTTGCATCCTGATTGATGGGGCGCGTTGCATCCCATACTTCGCCATTCACTTCTGCCGACAACACCTTTTTCGCAAGGCTGTTGCTGATGGATTTTGCAATGTCTAATGATGTGGTGCCGTTTTCATATTGACGGACGGAACCGTCAGGAAAGATGATGTTGATCATATTTTTTCCATGCGCTACAACCCGTTCATTGCGAGTTGGTATTCCAACTTCAAATTTAAGGTTTGCCGGTAATAGTGTTGTGTTTCCTTTTTACAAGGTCGATTAGAGCGGGGGAGTTTCACTCCTACCCTCTCACAGAACCGTACGTGACAATCTCTCGTCATACGGCTCTTGTTAATCTTAAATCGTGTAGTACTGATTTTGTCTGCATTACTTTCATCATCCCACTTTCTTTTCGTGGTTGTTCTATAATTCCAGACTGATTAACTGCGCCCCTTCGCTGTTCTCCGGTTTCCCGGAGCGTCTTCGCTACTATGAGCGCATCCGTCACTCTTTGCTGCTTCTCCCCCGCTTTGCGGAGAATTGAACTGCGGTCTGTATCCTATGGTCGTTGCCGAAGGATCATCCCGATTTTTTTTCGGGATTTCCCGCAGGGCTTTCCGCGCATCAGCAAAGCAGTTTCCCAAGTTCCGTAACAACGCCCGTAATGCAGTCTTGCCTTCTCTATGCCGGAGGTGGCTGCGCCTGTTTTCAAGTTCGTCCGCGCAGCTTGTCCCAATGAGTACACCCTCCCT
The DNA here is from genome assembly GCA_964502525.1 of uncultured Chitinophagaceae bacterium. Classification (GTDB taxonomy): domain Bacteria; phylum Bacteroidota; class Bacteroidia; order Chitinophagales; family CAIOSU01; genus DATLYB01. Next base: position 466 of record CAZCXH010000091.1, on the reverse strand, counting down.
TTGGTTTTCACACCCGCGTAATTTGTCTCGACATGTCATCGAAGGTTCACTTGCGTTCAACTCTGCTTTACCTACGCTTTGCAAACGTTCAGCACCATAGCTTTTGACCACAGCACCTTTGCAAGCGTTTGCTGAGTCTGCTTGCCAGTCCTCAGCGGTGGCTCTCTCCCACCATCGTTGTTACAGCTTTCTTGGCACACGGTGCACGACAAATTTTCGCATCATCATTTTTATATATCAGCGCCCCACCCCAGCCCCAAGGAGGGGAATAATGGAGTGTTTTATTTCAAACCCGTGTTAGAAATCTGCTTTGAGCGTGGGAAATTCCCTTCCTTCGGAGGCTTGTCTATGCACACATTTAATTTTGGAGTAATAATAGCCCTCATCCTTGCCGGGCAAGCCTCATCCCGCCCTTCTCCAAAGGAGAAGGTGTCCGGACTGATTTCCTTATCCCGCAAAAAAAATT
>CAZCXH010000090.1:0-19128 GCA_964502525.1 uncultured Chitinophagaceae bacterium | reverse complement strand
CGGACACCTTCTCCTTTGGAGAAGGGCGGGATGAGGCTTGCCCGGCAAGGATGAGAGCTACTATTACTCATATTACTCCATAATTAAATGTGTGCACAAACAAGCTCCAGAAGGAGAGGGAGTAAGTGGTAGAATTTTTAGAACTGCCCTATAGTCATTCGAGCGATAGAGAAGAAATCTCATACTCAATGGTTGAGATATTTCGCTTCGCTCAATATGACGGCTCTATGGGCTTTTGAGACAACCTCAAGGAGTGAGGCGATAAAAAGAGCAATTTTTAGAACAGCCCATAATTCATAATGAGGAGCAAGGTAATTTTGCCGGAACATAGCATGATACGGGCTTTTATTTTCATCTCCATCGTATCGGCCGCCCTGCTCCTGATTGACTTTTATTCCTACCAGGCTGTGCGGTCTGCTGTTGCCAGTTCATCGGAGGGCGTCAGGAAAATTTCCCGATTGCTGTTTTGGGGATTTACCGCCTTTTCACTGCTCACATTTTTTGCCGCTTTCATCTGGCAATTCGAAACATGGCCGCGCCCGCTGCGCGCTTACCTGTTCTCCACCATCATGATAGTTATCCTGGGGAAATTATTAATCATAGCTGTTCTTTTTGCTGAGGATGTTACGAGAGCCGTTCGGTGGATTGCAGAGCTTGTTTCAGGCGGGCAGCAAGCGTCATCCGGCATGCCGTCCATTTCGCGCTCTAAATTTCTGGGACAGGTGGCGGTGGCGCTGGGAGGGATTCCCATAGCGCTCGGCATTCACGGCATGGTGAAGAACGCCTACAACTATAAAATTCACCGCGAGAGAATCGCGCTTCCGAATCTGCCGGAATCTTTCAACGGATTGAAAATCGTTCAAATATCTGATATTCATTCGGGAAGTTTCGTTTCCGGTTCTCCGGTGGAAAAAGGAGTGGAAATGATTTTGAATGAAAAGCCCGATCTCGTGTTCTTCACGGGCGACATGGTGAACTACCTTGCCAACGAGATGGAGGAATTCGCGGATGTGTTCAGGCGGGTGAAAGCGAAGGAAGGCGTGTTTTCCATCTTCGGCAACCACGATTATGCGGACTACGTGCGCTTTCCCGGCAATGAAGCGAGGATAGCCGGCAAGAAAGCCAACCGCCAGCGAATGATTGAGATGCACCGCTCGCTGGGCTGGGATATTTTGTTGAATGAAAACAGGATTCTGCGCAGGGGCAACGACAGCCTTGCCGTCATCGGATGCGAGAACTGGAGCGCGCGCAGGAGCTTTCACACTTACGGGGATATGGCGCAGGCATACAGGGGCGCTGAAAAAGCGGACGTCAGAATTCTGCTCTCCCATGATCCTACTCACTGGGACGCGGAGATCAGAAAAAAATACGGGGATATTGACATCACCTTTTCGGGTCATACCCATGGCGCCCAGTTTGGCGTGGAGATTCCCGGATATGTCAAATGGAGTCCTGTGAAGTACCTCTACAAGCAATGGGCCGGACTTTACCAGGAAGGCAAACAATACCTTTATGTCAACCGGGGGTTTGGTTTTATCGGCTACCACGGCAGAATCGGAATACTGCCGGAAATTACCGTTGTTGAATTGGTGAAAGCCTGAACTGCGCTATGTTCTCACCTTCCATGCTGCTTTACCTCGTCATCGCCTTTATCCTGCTGGAATACTTGCTTGCGCGCGTTCTTGATTATCTGAACACCAAAAACTGGGCGCCTGAGATTCCGGAGGAGATGAGAGGTCATATTGACGAAATAAAATATGAAGAGGCGAGGCAATATGGTCTGGCTCACCAGCGCTTCGTACTGGTGACGGCAACATTCGGTGTGGTCCTTGTCATCGCCATGCTGCTGTCAGGGGGATTTGGAATGCTCGATGCGTGGACAAGAAGGTTTGCTGAATCGCCCATCCCGCTGGCGCTGATTTACTTCGGTGCATTATTTCTTGCCTACGATTTGATTTCCCTGCCATTTGCTGTTTACAACACTTTCGTCATCGAGGCAAAGTTTGGATTCAACAAAACCACGCCTGCGCTTTTTGTCAAGGACAAAATCAAGGGGCTTCTCCTTTCAGCGCTGATAGGCGGAGGGCTGCTTTCACTAATTATATTTATTTATCAAGCCGCTGGAGAATGGTTTTGGCTGCTGGCTTGGGCAGTGGTCACGCTGTTTTCGCTGTTCATGACCGTGTTCTACACCACATTGCTCGTTCCCATTTTCAACAAACTGACACCTCTCGATGGCGGTGACCTCCGCGATGCCATCAACCGTTACGCGGAGAAGGTGCAATTTCCGCTGAAAAACATTTTCGTGATTGACGGTTCAAAGCGCTCGGCAAAGTCAAACGCGTATTTCAGCGGCATAGGCCCGAAAAAAACCATCGTGTTGTACGATACGCTCATTAAAAATCACAATCAAGATGAGCTGGTTGCCATCCTTGCCCATGAAGTGGGACACTACAAGAAGAAACACATACGCAACAGTTTGATATTATCCGCCATCCAAACAGGATTTCTTCTTTTCGTGTTCGGCAAATTTGTTGGCAACCCAACCTTGTCAGTCATGATGGGATCCCAGGAACCAAGCTTTCACATCGGGATGCTGGCGTTCTCGCTTTTGCTGAACCCCATCTCGCTCGTGATCGGCATATTGATGAATATGTATTCAAGGAAAAACGAGTTTGAAGCCGATGCTTTTGCAAAAGAAACATCGAGCGGCTTTCATTTACGGGAAGCCCTGAAAAAGCTATCTGTTCACAATCTCAGCAACCTCCGTCCCCATCCCGTTTATGTCTTTTTCCATTATTCGCATCCACCGTTGCTGCAGCGGCTCAGGGCGCTGAAATAGGGCGCCTCCAGCGGGCATCGAAGCCTGCTGCCAACCCTTTGCTTTATTGCTGCTGAACCGGGCAATCAGCCTTGCTTCAACGCGCTCCATGTCCAGATGGCGCCTGCAAGGTCAATCACGCCAAAGAGGACAATCGTGGATTTCACATAGCCCGCCAGCACAAAGACGGTGAGAAAAATGATGACGCTGGCGCGCAGGTAAACGCTGATCCAGAAAAAATCAACCGCTTCCGCCCTCGCAAACCGGTAATAATAAATGGAAAGAAAAAGTATCAGCATGCCAATGATGCGTATCCACACCTCATCCGTAGCGGGAATGCCGAACAGGGCAAGCAGCAAATTGGGAACCGCCATCAGCGCGGTGCCGAGCGCGGAAAGATAGATGCCGAAAATGAAAACGGATTTTGCTGCGGGACTCATAACTCGGGTTTTTCAACAAGATAAAAAAAAATTTCTTCTTACATTTGACCTATTAAAAATTTTGTTTTATGAACTTCATCGCAATCATTGTCACCGCCTTTGTGCCTATGGCGCTGGGGTTCATCTGGTATCATCCCAAATTGTTCGGCACCATCTGGATGCAGCAAACCGGCATGACGGAAGAAAAAGCAAAGCAAGGCAGCATGGCTGTCAAATTCGGATTGTCATTCCTGTTTAGCGTGATGCTTTCCTTTGGGCTCAGCGAGCTTGCCGTGCATGACACCTTCGTGAAAGGAGCGCTGTATTACGAAACCAACCGCACTATGAAGCCGCAGCCGGGATCGGAAGCGGCACAATGGCTTGACTATTATAATACCAGGCTGGCTGCATCCAACCACACCTTTCCCCATGGGGCTTTTCATGGTTTATTTCTTACAGGTTTGTTCATCGCGCTGCCCTTGTTTGCCACCAACGCCCTCTTTGAGGGGAAAGGCTTCAAATATATCGTAGTGAATGCAGGCTATTGGCTGGTCTGCCTCTCGCTTATGGGCGGCATCCTTGCAGCGTGGAGATGAGTGGCAAGCCAAGATAATCCACCCACGGTGATGATGACACGGGTGTGTGGATTGTGACCATTCTCATTAGGATTGCCGGTGCATTCGTAGGCGGATTCATCGGAAGCCTTGTTGGCTTTGGAGATATTACCGGATTCAACCTTAAGCCTGCTGCTGGCTGTTACAGGTTCCCTATTGCTGCTGTTCCTGCATGCTCGATACAGGAGGCGTTCAGGTGGAACGAAGTAGCCGCAAGGATAATGTTTGTGAAGCAGGAAGAAACCGATTAATCTTATTCCGGAATTACGAGCATTTGTCCCGGGTAAATTAAGTCGGGATTTTTCAGCATGGGTCTGTTCGCCTCGAATATCTTGTTGTAGAGTTTCACGTCTCCATAAAAATTCTTGGATATTTTCGATAGCGTATCCCCCTTTGCAACTGTATAGTATTGCTTTTGAGGTTGCTCCGGTGCGATATTGACATCCACGCGTTCACCTACCGCGAGGCGATCATCGTTCACAGAGAAGATGCCTTCCACGTTGCCTGCAGTGGCGACAATTCTTATCTTATCGAAAATGGACTTCACATTGCCGCTTAAATGCACGGTTTCATCCGCTACTGTTACCTGCAAGCGGGAGGTGTCCAGGTTGAAAGAGTTAAGGTGGGCGATTATCTTTTTCTGTTTTTCCTCAGGCGAATCTTTTAATCCGAAAAGCTTCGTTCCGGCATTTTTAACAAAAGAGAGCAGTCCCATAGGTGATTGGTTTTGTGATGGAAGAAAATTATGTCGGTTCAAAAGTAGCAAACTTCCGATTTCCTAATAACCGGTTTGCAAATTTTTTTTGATTAATTTGGCGGATAAATCCGTTACTAAAAAAATCGTTATGAAAAAACATTCCTTATTGCTTGTTATTTTTTGCTGCTTCGCTCTGGCTCACTTTTATTCCTGCAAAAGCAATCAAACCGCTCCGGAAACCACTGCTGCTCCCGCACAGGAGGCAACACCGGCTGAGACTGTGATTGAAAAAGCCCGGGATGTTGCAAGCGCGATAAATGTTCCTGCCTTTGAAAATGCTGACGTGAACCAATTCTGCCTGGATTTTAAAAACCTGATGAGCGAATATGCTTCGCTGAAAGGCACAGGCGATGCGGCAAAAGAGGCGGAATTGGAGAAAAAGTTCACCGATTGGGCGAATAGGGCTGGCGAACTCGCTGGAAAAATCAAACCCGATGAATTGCAGAAATTCAATGATTTCATCGGTCAGGCGCAGAATCATTTTGCCGCGATGAAAACGGCAACGGCTCAGTAATTGCGCAGCGGGTCGTCCGCTGCTGTTTGCTCCAATAATTCAGGAAGGCAAAGGATTTTCTTTTTTTCAAATACAGAGGGTCTTTGTCCATGGCATACGCCTCGCGTTCAAAAATAATTTCCCGGTAAGCTTTATCATGATTGCGGTATTTGAAAAGGTTGAACAGGTAGTTGATGCCATATAAAAAATAGAAAGCGGCAAGCAACAGTTCCAACTGCTGACGATGATGAATTCGCTCATGATGAATAAGCGCAGCATCATGACGCAGTTCATCGCGATTCAATAATATGAACGGATAAAGCGCCATTGCCCGATAGGGTAAAAAACGGGAAGTAAGTATCACGATGCCTAAAGATACACCATTGGCAAACAGGTTTCCGAACTTGTACCCAATAGCATATCCTCCGAAGGAGTCCGGAGTCCTTCGGACCGATCACAGTTCGTTTTTTAAACTTGTTTCGGGATAACAGCGATTTATACTGAAAACGGGTTATCGCATTCGGTTTAAGGTTTACAAGTTCACGGTTTACAAATTCTGTTGTTGTCCCAAACCGTAAAACCGAAAACTGGTCATAAAGGCATATAATTGATCTCGCATATCTGGCGATAAAAAAGCGGCTAATGCGCATACTCGCCTGAAAACCCTGAAAATCTATATCCTATATTTGCACCGCTTCTTCAAGATATGGTTTCGATGAAAGAAATCCAGATGGTTGATTTGCGGTCTCAATATGAGAAAATCAAGCCTGAGATTGATGCGGCTATCCTTGAAGTCATCAATTCATCTGCATATATTAATGGTCCTGCCGTCAAAAAATTGGAGGCTGAACTGGCAGAATACGCTGGCTGCAAACACGTCATTGCCTGCGCAAATGGAACAGATGCCTTGCAGATTGCCTGCATGGCGCTCGGATTGAAGCCCGGTGACGAAGTCATCACCACCAACTTCACTTTCGTTTCCACGGTGGAGGTGCTTTGCCTGCTTGGATTGAAGCCCGTGCTTGTTGATATTGACGCAGACACATTCAACATGGACGTTAAGCAGGCGGAGAAGCATATCACTTCCAAAACCAAAGCCATCATCCCTGTGCATCTCTACGGACAGTGCGCTGACATGGAGGCTGTCATGGCATTGGCAAAAAAGCGCGACCTCTTTGTGATTGAGGACACGGCACAGGCTATTGGCGCAGATTGCAAGTTTTCAAACGGCACCGTGAAAAAAGCCGGCACCATCGGGAATATCGGAACAACATCATTTTTTCCGTCAAAAAATCTCGGCTGCTTCGGTGACGGAGGAGCGATATTTGCCAACGATGATGAACTGGCTTATGAGTTGCGCGGCATTGTCAATCACGGGCAAAAGGTGCGTTATGAATATGAGATGGTGGGCGTGAATTCGCGTTTGGATACTTTGCAGGCGGCAATTCTGAGGGTGAAACTGCAGCATCTCGATGAATATGCCAAAGCAAGACGGCAGGCAGCGGATTATTATGACCGCGCCTTTTTCAATTTGAAGCAGGTGAAAATCCCCTTCCGCGACCCGAAATCAACTCACGTTTTTCATCAATATACTTTAACATTGAACGGAATTAACCGTGATCATCTCAAGGAAACCCTTGCTGTCAAAGGGATTCCGGCAATGGTTTATTACCCGAAACCTTTGCATGCGCATCCTGCGTATAAAGCGTTAGGTTATTCTGATCATCACTTTCCGGTTGCGGTGAATTTGAGCAGGAACGTGTTATCCTTGCCGATGCACACGGAGTTGGATGATGAACAACTGGAATTTATAACAACGCAGATTATTGATTGCATAAAACATAAAAAGAAACAATAAAAACTTAAGTCTCATGAACATTTCAATTATCGGAAGCGGCTACGTAGGATTGGTTACCGGCACTTGTCTTGCCGAAACGGGCAACAATGTTATTTGCGTTGACATTGACAAGGAGAAGGTGCAAAAAATGCAGAACGGCATCGTGCCGATTTATGAACCTCATCTCGATGTCCTATTTGAAAGGAATATCCGCGAAGGGCGGCTGACTTTCACGACTGACCTCGCTTCGGCCGTGAAGCAGGCAAAAATTATTTTCCTTGCGCTTCCGACACCTCCCGATGAAGACGGTTCGGCAGACCTGTCATACGTTCTGGGTGTTGCCGATCAGTTGGGCAAAATCATGGATGAATACAAAGTGATAGTTGACAAGAGCACGGTTCCGGTTGGAACGGCTGATAAAGTGACGGCAGCCATTAAGAAAAATGCAAAAGTTGAATTTGACGTTGTTTCCAATCCGGAGTTTTTGCGCGAAGGATTTGCCGTGGATGATTTCATGAAACCCGACCGGGTGGTTGTTGGCACAAGCTCTGAAAGAGCAAAGAAGCTTATGGAAGAGCTTTACAGGCCTTATGTTCGCCAGGGCAACCCCATTATTTTCATGGACGAACGGTCTGCCGAACTGACCAAATACGCAGCCAACGCGTTCCTTGCCACGAAGATCACTTTCATGAATGAAGTCGCAAACTTCTGCGAAAAAGTGGGAGCCAACGTTGACATGGTGCGAATCGGAATCGGATCGGACAGCAGGATAGGAAAGAGGTTTTTATTCCCCGGCATAGGCTACGGTGGAAGCTGCTTCCCTAAAGATGTTCAGGCGCTTGCAAAATCGGGCAAGGACTACGGATACACGTTCAAGATTCTCGACAGCGTGATGGAAGTAAATGAACAGCAGAAAACCGTCATTATTCCAAAGATCAAGCAGATATTTGGAACCAATGGCAGCCTGAAGGGAAGGAAATTTGCTTTGTGGGGGCTGGCATTCAAACCCGACACGGATGACATACGTGAAGCACCGGCACTGTACATAATTGAGGAATTGGTGAAGATGGGCATTCAGGTAACGGCATTTGACCCCGAAGCGATGACTAATGTAAAGAAAAAAATTGGCGATAAAATTCAATATGCAGAAGATCGCTACTCAGCATTGAAAGACGCGGATGCGCTCATCATTGCCACAGAATGGTCGGAGTTCCGTTCGCCTGATTTCGAGAAGATGGCTTCGCTCATGAAACAGAAGGTTATTTTTGACGGAAGAAACCTCTTCGAGCCGGCTGATATGAAAGCAAAGGGATTCAATTATAAGAGCATCGGGAGGGAAATGGCAAACTAAAGAATGAAAAACGTCCTGGTTACAGGCGCAGCAGGTTTCCTCGGCTCCCACCTCTGCGACCGCTTTGTCAAAGAAGGATTTTCGGTGATCGGAATGGATAACCTGATAACCGGCAGTCTCCGAAACATAGAGCATCTTTTTAAACTCAAAGAGTTCGAGTTTTATCATCACGATGTTTCCAGGTTCGTTTTCGTTCCTGGAAAATTGGATTACATCGTCCACTTCGCTTCTCCGGCAAGCCCCATTGATTATTTAAAAATTCCGATTCAGACTCTGAAAGTAGGCTCGCTTGGAACGCATAACATGCTTGGCTTGGCGAAAGCCAAGGGCGCCAGAATCATTGTTGCGTCAACTTCCGAAGTTTACGGTGATCCGCTTGTTCATCCGCAGACGGAAGATTACTGGGGGCATGTGAATCCCATCGGTCCACGCGGGGTTTATGATGAAGCCAAGCGCTTTCAGGAAGCCATCACGATGGCATATCACCGCTTTCACGGATTGGAGACACGCATTGTTCGCATTTTTAATACTTACGGCCCGCGCATGAGGCTCAACGATGGCCGGGTTCTTCCTGCTTTTATCGGACAGGCGTTGCGCGGGGAAGATCTGACGGTATTCGGTGACGGCAGCCAAACACGCTCTTTCTGCTACGTTGATGATTTGGTGGAAGGCATTTACCGCCTGCTGATGAGCGATTATGTTTACCCGGTGAATGTTGGCAATCCTGCTGAAATCACCATCAGGGAATTTGGCGAGGAAATCATCAAACTGACGGGAACAAAGCAGAAATTGGTTTACAGGGAGCTGCCAACGGATGATCCCAAGCAGCGGCAGCCCGATATCACTCTTGCAAAAAAATTACTGGGATGGGAACCGAAAGTCAGCAGGCAGCAAGGATTGAAGGTTACGTATGAATACTTCAAAACATTGCCGCAGGATGAATTGTTTAAGAAAGAGCACCAGTTTGAGGAATATATCAGGAAGTAAGTTGTTGAGATTTGGCCGTTTTTAAAAAGGTTGTCAAATCAGTTAATATTATTATTGCACCCGCTCACCATGTACAACGACCTCATTGAAGGCAAAACGAAGCTTGCCGTTATTGGTTTAGGCTATGTAGGCCTGCCGATTGCTTTGGAATTTGCAAAGAGAATACCCGTTATCGGGTTTGACATTAACGAGGAGCGCATCAGGATGATGAAGAAAGGGATTGACCCGAGCAATGAATTGGTCAAGGAAGATTTTGCAGGAACGGATATCCTGTTCACCAACTCGCTGAATGATTTGAAAAAAGCGAAATTTTACATCGTTGCCGTTCCCACGCCAGTTGATGTTCATAAGGTGCCCGACCTTAAGCCGGTGATAAGCGCCTCGCGTTCCATAGGACGGGTTTTGAAGAGAGGCGACTATGTGGTGTATGAATCAACGGTTTATCCGGGATGCACCGAAGAAGATTGCCTTCCGATTTTGGAAGAACTATCGGGATTAAAAGCGGGGAAGGATTTCAAACTTGGTTACAGTCCGGAAAGAATCAATCCCGGTGACAAGGAACACACACTCGCAAAAATCAAAAAGGTGGTTGCGGGCTGCGATAAAGAATCTGCGGAAATGATTGCGAAAGTTTATGAGATCGTTGTGAAGGCCGGTGTTTACAAGGCGCAATCCATCAAAGTGGCGGAAGCGGCAAAAATTATCGAGAATACCCAGCGTGATTTGAACATCGCATTGATGAATGAACTCTCAAAGATATTCGATAAAATGGATATCAATACATGGGATGTTCTGGATGCCGCAGCGACCAAGTGGAACTTCCTGAAATTCTCTCCCGGCCTGGTTGGCGGCCATTGCATAGGCGTTGACCCGTATTACCTCACTTACAAGGCCATCGGATTGGGCTACAAACCGGAAGTGATCCTCAGCGGGCGCAGGATCAACGACAGCATGGGAGAGTATGTTGCCAAAAATGTCGTTCAGCGCCTGATCAAAAAAGGGAAGGTGATTGGCAAATCCAGAGCGCTGGTAATGGGGGCGACCTTCAAGGAGAATGTTAGCGATATCAGAAATTCAAAGGTTGCGGATGTGATTGAGGAATTGAAGTCATACTCCATCAATGTTGATGTAACCGATCCTTATGCGGATGCTGCAGAGTTGAAGCGCGAGTATGGCTTTGAACTGACGAAAAAAATCGGCAAGGGGTATGACGTGGTCATTATCTCGGTTTCACACAGGGAATATTGGGATCTGGATGAAAAATATTTCAAAAGCATATTGTCGAAAGACGGAATCGTGGTTGATCTGAAGGGAATGTATCGGGGAAAAATTAAATCGCTGGAATATTGGTCATTGTAAACAAGTGTTGGGGTGTTGTGTGTTGCTTGCTGGATTAGAATAAGCGCAAACACGCCACGCAAAACGCAATACGCAAAACTCACCAAAGCATGTCAAACATAGGCAAGACCATCCTGATCACCGGTGGCGCTGGCTTCATAGGCTCCCACGTGGCGAGGCTGTTTGTAAGCAAATATCCGGGCTGTCGCATCGTCAATCTTGACAAGCTCACCTATGCCGGCAATCTTGAAAACCTGAAGGATATTGAGGATAAAGAGAACTACACCTTCATCAGGGGGGACATCGTTGATGGCGATTTCATCAATAAGCTTTTTTCTGAATTTCATTTTGACGGTGTGATCCATCTTGCCGCAGAATCGCATGTTGACCGCTCCATCAGCGATCCGCTGGAGTTTGTGAAGACCAACGTCATTGGCACTGTGAATTTGCTGAATGCGGCTAAAAATTCATGGAAAGGGGATTTTGAGGGAAAGGTTTTCTATCATGTTTCCACCGATGAGGTTTACGGAACGCTGGGGGAAAAGGGGTTCTTCACGGAAGAAACACCTTACGATCCCCACTCTCCCTACTCTGCTTCAAAGGCGAGTTCCGACCATTTTGTCAGAGCGTATGCAGACACTTACGGTCTGCCCGTAAAAATTTCAAACTGTTCTAACAACTACGGTTCTCATCATTTTCCGGAAAAATTGATTCCGCTTTTCATCAATAACATCATTAACAACAAACCGCTTCCCGTTTACGGGCGGGGCGCCAACACCCGCGACTGGCTTTATGTGGTGGATCATGCGCGCGCGATTGATGAAATATACCATAATGGAAAATTGGGCGAAACCTATAATATCGGTGGTTTCAACGAATGGAAAAACCTTGACCTTGTGAAACTGTTGTGCAAGGTGATGGACAAAAAGATTGGCAGAACACCGGGAACATCTGAAAAATTAATCACCTTCGTGAAGGACCGCCCCGGGCATGATTTGCGCTATGCTATTGATGCGACAAAACTCAACAAGGAATTAGGATGGAAACCTTCGGTCACTTTTGAAGAAGGTTTGGAAAAAACCGTTGACTGGTATTTGAGCAATGGAGAATGGCTCGCGCACGTTACAAGCGGTGAATACCAAAAATATTATCAGAAGCAATATCACGAACGCTGAAAAACAACCTGACAGGTCTTTAAGACCTGACAGGTTTAAAGCCTCCAGATGTACGAAACCATATACCACACCGAAGCCCTCAGCGACAAATCCTTCCTCATTACAGGAGGCGCTGGTTTCATCGGCTCTAATATAGTTGAATATCTTTTAAGGCATGGAGCGGAAAAAGTTCGGGTAATTGACAATCTGTCAACCGGCTCTATCGCGAATGTGGAAGAATTCAAGGAATATCCCGCTTTTGAATTCATTGAAGGCGACATCCGCGACCTCATCGTCTGCAAAGAAGTTTGCCAGGATATTGACTACGTGCTACACCAGGCTGCTCTTGGCTCCGTACCGCGCTCATTGAAGGAGCCGGAGACTACCAATTCTGTTAATGTTGATGGCTTTCTCAACATGCTGATTGCGTCTAAAGATGAAAAAGTGAAGCGGTTTGTTTACGCATCTTCCTCCTCAGTTTATGGCGACAGCCTTGACCTTCCGCAAATTGAAGACCGCATCGGAAAACCGCTTTCGCCTTATGCGGTCAGCAAATACGTCAATGAATTGTATGCAAAAGTTTTTTATGACAATTTTGGGATCGAGGTGATTGGCTTGCGCTACTTCAATGTTTTCGGCCCGCGCCAAAGCCCCAAGGGTGCATATGCTGCGGTGATACCGCTGTTCATTGACGGCTTGCTGAACGGAAGGGAAGTTTACATCAATGGCGATGGCACGCAAACGCGGGATTTCACTTTTGTGGAGAATGCGGTGCAGGCCAATATCCTTGCTGCATTCACTGCCGGTAAAAAAGCGGTCAACCAGGTTTTTAATGTAGCCGTAGGAGACAGTTATTCGGTGGGCCAGTTGTATAAATTCCTTTGCGAAACCATGGGAGAAAACCGGAAACCTGTTCATCGCGACTCGCGAAAGGGGGAAATTTTAAATTCACTGGCGGACATTTCAAAGGCTTCCCGGCTTCTTGGATATGAGCCCAGAGTCAGGTTTAAAGACGGATTGAAAAAAACGATAGAGTATTTTAAGCAAAAGACGCCTGTTAAATAAAGTCTCTTGAAACGGATGACAGTTACCAAAACGCATATACCTGGATTACTCATAATCGAGCCTAAAGTTTTTGGGGACAGCCGAGGTTATTTCTTTGAAAGCTACAATCAGCGCGCCCTGCATGAAGCCGGCATCCCGGATAATTTTGTTCAGGACAACCAATCGAAATCGGGCTATGGCGTATTGCGCGGACTTCATTATCAGGTAGATCCCTTCGCTCAAGCCAAACTGGTCAGAGTGTTGCAGGGCGAAGTGTATGATGTTGCCGTTGACCTGCGAAAGGAAAGCCCGACCTACCTGCAATGGCAGGGAGAAATTCTTTCTGCGGAAAACCGCAAGCAAATGTTCATCCCTCGCGGCTTTGCGCACGGGTTTGTGGTGCTGAGCGAAACCGCTGAATTTTTTTACAAGTGCGATAATTTCTATTCAAGGGAACACGATGCCGGGATTCGTTACAATGATCCCGAGCTGAACATTGACTGGAAACTGCCGCTTGAAAAATTAATCTTATCCGAAAAAGACAACAAGCTGCCTTGCCTTCGCGATGCGGTGAAGAATTTTGTCTTTTCATTCTGAAGTGCCAAACATCCTTGTAACCGGTTCTAAAGGACAACTCGGAAGGGAGTTGAGTCTGATAACGGAGGAATATCCTCAATGTCAATTTGCATTCACAGATTTCGATGAACTGGATATTGCCAGCGAAAAATCCGTTGAGGATTTTTTAAGCTCGGCCAAATTCGATTTCTGCATCAATTGCGCTGCCTATACAGCAGTTGATAAAGCGGAAAGTGAAATGGAAAGCGCTTTCAGGCTCAATGCAGACGCAGTTGCCAATGTTGCCCGCGCAACTTCACGGCACAATGTTAAGCTCATCCATATCTCAACTGATTTCGTTTTTGACGGAAGAAAATCAGAGCCTTACGTTGAAGATGATCGCCCCGCGCCACCCAATGTTTACGGAAAATCCAAATTGCGCGGGGAAGAATACTGCCTTCGGGACGATCCTCAAAGCATCGTCATCAGGACCGCATGGCTGCATTCTCCCTTTGGCAACAATTTCGTCAAAACCATGCAGCGGTTAGGAAGCGGCCGAAAGGAAGTGGGGGTGATTTACGATCAGGTGGGCACTCCAACTTACGCTTGGGATCTGGCACATGCCATATTGAAAATAATTTCACACCCAGATGCCGAAAAAGCAAGCGGAATTTTTCATTACAGCAATGAAGGTGTCTGCAGTTGGTATGATTTCGCAGTTGCCGTGATGGATTTGAGCAGCCTTGAATGCAAGGTAAAACCGCTTGAAACCTCCGAGTATCCGACACCGGCAAGGCGCGGTCATTATTCAGTGCTCAACAAAAAGAAAATAAAACTGGCGTTCGGGCTTTCAATTCCTCATTGGCGCGAAAGTCTGAGAAAATGCATAGAAAGAATTAACAATGCTTGAAAAAATTGAAATACAGAAAATTATCGCGATTGCAAAAGAAGCGGGCAGGGCAATTCTCGAAGTTTACAGCCAGCCGATAGAAGTGGAACAAAAACAGGATCATTCCCCCATCACCCTTGCGGACAAACGCTCTAACGATATTATCACGACATCCCTGAAGCAGCTTTATCCCGATATTCCGATACTTTCTGAGGAGAGCAGGCAAATTCCATTTGAAGAGCGGAAGCAATGGAAATACTTTTGGCTTGTTGACCCGCTTGATGGCACCAAAGAGTTCATCAACAAAAACGGAGAGTTTACGGTCAATATCGCCTTGATTCAGGATGGAGAGCCGGTGCTGGGCGTGGTTTATATTCCCGTTGCAAGCACTGTTTATTACGCCTCAAAAAACTCCGGTGCGCATAAAATTTTTCCTGAAGGAAAAATTGTGAAGCTAAGCGCCAAATACCTGCATTATGCAGGCAGGAAAAATGTGGTTGTTATTGGAAGCCGTTCACACAACACAACAGAAGTGCAGGGATTTGTGGAAGAATTAAAAAAGCAGAGCAAAGCGGTTGAGTTCAAATCAGCGGGCAGTTCTTTGAAATTCTGTCTTGTTGCTGAAGGCAATGCCGATGTCTATCCGCGTTTCGGACCCACGATGGAATGGGATACAGCCGCAGCGCATGCGATTGCGTGCGAAGCGGGTAGAAAAGTTTTGGATGTAAAAACCCGCCAGCCTCTCGCCTATAACAAGGAAGACCTGAAGAACCCGTGGTTTATCGTTGAGTGATCATCCACGCATCTCAGCGGTCAGCTCTATTACAAAACGGGATAAAACCATACATTTATTACTTAAATAATTAGTGCCACAGGCACGATATTTTGGTAGTATTAGCTTAAAAAATGTACACATCTATCCCGTTCGCAGTATAAACCATAGACCTTTCTGCCGGCAGACAGACATTCCATATTAAACTCATCCCAAAAACCCGAGCACCTGTCCGGTGAAGCGCCCGGCAAGCTCCTGCTTTTTTTCCCATGCATATTTTGACCGGACGTTTTCAATGTAGAGTTCGGCTTCGCCCCGGTTTTTAATTTTTTCCAAATCATTCATCGTTTTATTAAATATGTCAACGCTGCCGCCAAACAGGTCTTCGATGAACTTGTAGCGTTCGTTCAGGTCGAAAAGCTCCTTGATGTTTTTCTTCTTCGCTTTTTTCAGCCTGTCGGACAGCACGGTGAAATCTTTTTTAAATTTCTCATTGAGGGAAACTGCGTTCTTCTCACCGCCCGCCTTGCGCGCGATGGTCGTTTCCCTCTTAACTGTGGTTTCTTCCACCACCTGCACCGTTACGTTTTCGGCTGTTTCATTTTCCTTTTCTCCGGCTATTTCTGGTTTTTCTTCAGCTTCAATCAAGACCACATCGGGTACAATGACTTGCTCTTTCACCGGTTCAGCAGGAGCAGGTGAAACTGACGCAGGGGCAGCCTGCGATTCTCCGTTTTCCGTTTCCAAATCACTTTTGAAAGCTGTAAGCTGCTCTACCCTGCTTTTGATTTTCCGGGCATACCAGTGCATCAGTTCTAATTCCACCGGATGAAGTGAGTCCTCTTTCGCAAGCAACTCATTAAGGTGCCTGATTTTTTCAGCGAGGGTGGTAATCTGTGCGTGAATGGCGTTTCTTTCCATCGTGGTTATATTTGAAATCAAATTTAAGTCGGTTTACGGTTTACATGTTTACGGTTACGGTTTTGTCCGTTTGTTTATCTTATACCGAAACAACTCAGGTTCTCGAACAATTGAAGTGTAGAATGTTCGGTATTAACCAAGAGTACGTCTCTTTCCTTCGGAAATTCGACTACTCCTGGTGTAACATGTAAACAGTAAACGCACAATGTTCATCGAACCGCATATTGAAGCCGCAAAAAAAGGATGGGTGGAGGTGATCTGCGGCTCGATGTTTTCGGGAAAAACGGAGGAGCTGCTCCGCAGGATACGCAGGGCGACCATCGCCAACAAGTCGGTGAGGATCTTCAAGCCTGATGTTGACAAGCGGTACAGCGAAGTGCAAATCACGTCCCACGACCAGAATGCCATACAGGCAATCACCGTCCGCAGCGCACCGGATATTTTGCCGCTGGCGGGAGATGCTGAAGTGATTGCGATTGACGAGGCGCAATTTTTTGACGAGCAGCTTGTGGCAGTGTGCGAGCAACTTGCGCTGAAAGGCGCGCGCGTGATCATCGCAGGGCTTGACCTCGACTTCAAAGGACATCCGTTCGGACCGATGCCGCAACTGCTCGCTATAGCGGAATACATCACCAAGCTGCACGCGATATGCGTGGTGTGCGGCAACATTGCCTCGCGCTCGTTCCGCAAAGTGCCGTCAGGCGACCGCGTGATGATTGGCGAGATGAACATCTACGAGCCGAGGTGCAGGGTGTGCTTTGAGGAGGGGATGGGCGGGAAATGATGAGTGGATGTGTTGATTAGCGGATTAGCAGATGCAATGATTGAAGATTTGCATCAATGAATCAAAGTCCGACTCCCTTCTCCAAATGGAGAGGGTCGGGGGTGAGGCGGTAATCACGTAGTGTCAGCCAAGTGTAATATTACCCGCCAATATTTTGAAAAACGAGAGCGCAATTGAACAAAATTGTTATCTTCGTGCACTTTTTTTAACCAACAAACCGCCCATCAAAATGAAAAGATTCTCATTCGTTTTATCACTTCTGTTGATCCAACTCAGCATAGGTTGGGGACAGAATTATACGCCCGCTTCCATAGACGCGCGGCATGATTATATAATCGCTGATCCGTCAACGTTTAGCCGGCAACATTTTAGCCAAGGAAGTCAACGAGGAGAGCACACCTTCCCACTCGATTACGTATCCGCAGAGTTTGATTATGCCCAAATGAATGGCACCTTCTTCTATTTCCTTTTCTGGCCTATTAATAATGCGTTTAAAGCAGGACCAGGAGCTGATACCCTGGGTACCGGTACTTGCAAATGGGCGGCAGTTAGGTTTGATACGCTATATGATTATATAACGTATCAAGGGTACCCTTATCCGGGCACAGACATTCTCATTGACTCAATAGGAATCAACTGCAATCACAAAAAGCTTACTGATACAACATTCAGTGATACGCTCATTGTAAGCGTTTTAGAAAGAGAAGCCACAGGATCAGGGTTCACCAGCAATAACAATGGGGTAACGGTTACTAACACCCTTCTATGGGATACGATGATCGTTACTAAAACATCTCTTACCCCTGGTATTCCAAGCAACAACCAAACCGAAATTGTTTTACCCTGCGGATATCAGGTTCCTACAGGAACCCCATTCATCATAAAGCTTGATTATAAAGGTCCGAATATTGATACTTTTAACCTTGCGGATTATAACAGAGACGACTGTTTAACGCCTGCGGGTCCACCTCCTGGAAAATTCGTTAACTCATCCGAAGCATTTATCCCTGCTAATACCTGGAGATATCTTAATTATTATAATTCTGCCGTAGGTAATTTGAGCGGACTCGCACCTTTGGTCCTTGGCGGACCGAATGTTGATACAACATGCAACCAGTTTTATTTCCAGAACTGGGGAATCACCTCTTATGTCACCATCAATGTGCCTTTGAGCGCGTCAACGTCCGTCAGCAAATCACCGATTTGCCCGGGTGAAACGGTGAGCATCAGCGCGGTTCCCGTTGGCGGAACCGGGCCCTACACCGTCACCTGGAATCCCACCACAGGCCTGACCAGCCCCTTCACCGCTGCTACCAATGCTACGGTTGACGCCACCACCACTTATACTGCCACCATCACCGATTCGGATACCGGCACGGCTGACATAACGGTTGATGTGACAATTGTTGTGAATGCAATTACCATCAATGCAGGCACTGACCAGTCCATTGCATGTGATGCCTCAGCCAACCTTGTCGCCACCCCGGGCGGAGTATATGTTCCTTCAACATACAAGTGGTCAAACGGTGTGGTTACGCTGAACAACTCTGTGCAGGAAGCGGGCACTTACGGCATCACGGCTATGAACAGCTACGGATGCACTTCCACAGACGAGGTGGTGGTGTCATTTCCGGGAGTGAGCCAGTCGCTTTCGTTTACAACCAGCGCTGCCAATAACATTGGTTGTGTTAACCAGCCGATAACATTCAACAACACGTCATCAGACAAAAGCGCGGGATGGAGCTGGTCATGGAACTTTGGCGATACCAACATCTCAACCGGTGAAAGCCCCACATATACCTATGCTGCGGCAGGCGAATACCAAGTTTCCCTGTCGGCTTCAACCGTGAGCGGAGGCAAAACCTGCAATTTTGCCGCAGTAAAAGATTCCGTCACCATCAATGCTGCTTGCACGGGAATTTCCAATCCTTCATTGAATGATAAGATTGAAATTTATCCTAACCCAACCGAGGGATTGTTTACAGTAAGTTTTGAAGATGTTGACGGCAATGGCGTTATCGGGATATATGACATAAGAGGAGCGCTCATCGCTGAACAGCTCGTGTCAGCGGCAAGCGGTTCGCAGAAAACATTCAGCCTCAGCAATGTTGCGGAAGGCGTTTACTTCGTGAAGATACAGCTTGAAAGCGCTGTGGCTGTGAAGAAACTTTCGCTGAACAGGTAATTACCTTTAGGTTTTCTCACTTATTCAAAGAAGCCGTTGCTCTTACGCGCAACGGCTTCTTTGCTCCAGAGCGTCCACGATTATGAACATTCCTTATTATTCAAGTGGAAAAGCATACATCACATGGTGAACTTTCCGGCTTAACTATGCTCCCGTTGGTTTACATCCTTTTCATGACTCAGGAAAGGCAAAAGCCGGTGGAAGGAC
>CAZCXH010000089.1:0-19551 GCA_964502525.1 uncultured Chitinophagaceae bacterium | reverse complement strand
CTGCCTGAAGACGTAAATGAGAAGGAAGTGAAGATGCTTGTAGCAGTGGTGCTTTTTGAAAAGGGAATTCTATCATCAGGTCAGGCAGCCGATTTTGCCGGAATTACTAAAAGGGAGTTCCTCGAAAATGCGGGAAAGTATGGAGTATCCATTTTTGGAGAAACAGCAGAGGACCTGAAGGCAAAAATAAAATGGAGAAAGTCGTTATTTCAGACACCAGTTGCCTGATTCGCACTTGACAAAATCAACCGTCTGAAAATTCTAAAGGATACATTTCCCGTCCTTCTCACCACTAAAGAAGTTCAAAGAGAATTTGGAAAAGAATTTCCCTCCGGGATAATTATTGAGAAGGTAAAAAACGAGTTCCGGAAGAAAGAACTTGAAGCAGTCGTTGATGCCGGTGAAGCGAGCGCAATCGCGTTAGCGGTTGAAACAAAGAACTGCTTATTGGTAATTGATGAGAAGAAAGGCAGAAGGATTGCCCGCCAACTTGAAATTGAAATAATAGGTACTTTTAAAGTGCTACTCCTTGCTAAAGAAAAAAAAGCTATCGCTTCCGTGAGAGAAGTTCTTAATGAACTCAACAGTAATGGATTTCGATTTTCAACAGCTATTAGAAATGAAATTTTGAAAGAAGCAAAGGAAATTTAATTCTATGAAATCCGCATCTATCATCGGTTCAGGTTTGGTCGGCTCGCTGTGGGCGATTTTTCTTTCGCAGCGCGGCTATAAAGTGCGCGTATATGAAAAGCGCCCCGACATGCGCAGACATGAAATCGGAGGCGGTCGCTCGATTAACCTCGCAATGAGCGACAGAGGATTGAAAGCGTTGCATACTGTTGGGCTGGAAGATGAAATCCGAAAAATGGCGATTCCGATGCACGGAAGAATGGTTCATTACCTTGACGGAAAAATCGAGTTGCAGCCTTACGGTGAAAAAGGTCAATACATCAATTCCATTTCACGCGGAGGGCTGAATCAACTGCTGATGACAAAAGCGGAAGAGGCAGGCGCGGTGATTGAATTTGAGCAGCCGTGTTTCGGCTATGATTTTCAGAAAAAAGAAGCCATCCTAAAAAACGGTTTCACACAATCCGATTTGCTCTTTGGAACAGACGGTGCGTTTTCCGCTCTCCGCGGTTCGCTGGAAAAAACCGACCGCTTCAATTATTCGCAAACGTATCTTGAACACGGCTATAAGGAGCTGCACATTCCGCCAAATACAAATGGCAGTTTCAAAATGGAGAAAAACGCACTGCACATCTGGCCCCGTAAAAGTTTTATGCTTATTGCGCTGCCAAATCTAGATGGCAGTTTCACAGTTACACTCTTCCTCGCGTTTGAAGGAGAATATTCTTTCACCAATCTCACCGATAAAAAATCTGTTCTTGATTTTTTTAATCAGCATTTCCCTGATGTGGTTGCGCTGATGCCTGATTTAGCGGAAGTATTTTTCAGCAATTTGACTTCTTCATTGGCAACTTTCCGTTGTTACCCGTGGTCGCATGATAACAAAGTGTTGCTGATTGGTGATGCTGCGCACGGCATCGTCCCCTTCTATGGGCAAGGCATGAACGCAGGCTTTGAAGACTGTACGATTCTGAACAACCTGATGAATGAGTTGAATGATGACTGGGCGAAAATCATTCCCGCATTTCAAAAAACAAGAAAACCTGACACAGATGCGGTGGGTGAACTGGCGCTGCGCAACTTCATCGAGATGCGCGATTTGGTTGCCGATAAAAAATTCATGCTGCGCAAAAAAATTGAAAAGCTGATGCACGAGCGATACCCGGATAAATATTTGCCGCTCTATGCAATGGTAACATTCAGCGATATGCCCTATTCAAAAGCGCTTGCGATTGGAAAACAGCAGGATGCTTTGTTTGAAAAAGCGGGATTGAGCGAGATGGAAGAAATGCTCAATAAAGCAGAAAGCAAGCACCCGGTTGACAAGCGTTTCAACGAACAGTTAATACATCGAATCATCGAATCTATCATTCCCTGACAGACAGAGATGAAGTAACAACCTCAGTAACTCAACGCAGGTGAAAACATTGGACCTCAAAACTACATAATAGCAGGCGACTAATAAATAAGCGTTCGTTGGATCGTATCGTCAATGAAAGCGCTGTTACACAAAACCTGCGGCAGCTTTTGTATGGAGCTATGTGTGTTGTGGTTGGAATTAAGGGGCAGGTGGCTCAAATATTCAAGACGCTTTATGGACGATGGGGTGCTGTTTGTTGTCGGCAAGAAAGATGATGCCCGAAAGGTAGAGAGTAGCCCCAGATTATTGCAGCCAATCAACAACTAACCGCCATCCGATCTCATCTCCTTCTTTTTCCAAACAGCATCCCGAACATCCCCCTCACCAACTCCCGCCCGATCTGCCTGCCAACGGAGCTTGAGAGAACCGTTTCCACCATTCCTTTTTCCTCTTTCACTTTTCTCGAAGTCGTATTAACAACTGGAGGAACGTCTTCCATCCGCTGGTTATTCAATCGTTCTGTCAGGATTTCGTGCGCGCTCATCGGGTCAACGGTTTTTTCATATTTACGGTAGATTTCAGATGACCGGCACAACGCGTGATACTCATTTTCCGGCATCGGTCCCATCACGGAGCGCGGTGGCGTGAGGTGTGTTACCGCCACTTCTGTCGGAATTCCTTTCTCGTTCAGCACCGTGATGAGCGCCTGCCCGATGCCCATCGAGGTGAGCGCCCGGTCAATCTCATAAAACTCGGAACGCGGATACGTCTTCACCGTCTTGCGGAGGTTCTCCGCATCATTGGGAGTGAATGCGCGCAGTGCATGTTGAACGCGGTTTCCAAGCTGCGCTAAAACCGATTCCGGGATGTCCATCGGTGATTGTGTGCAGAAGAAAACCCCGATTCCCTTCGAGCGAATCAGCCTCACCACCTGCTCTATCTGCTCGAGGAATGCCTTGGAGGCATCCTTGAAAAGCAGGTGCGCTTCATCAAAGAAGAAAACAAGCTTCGGCTTGTCCAGATCGCCTGCCTCCGGCATCTTGTTAAAAATCTCAACAAGCAGGCTCAGCAGGAATGTGGAATAGAGCGCAGGCTGGTTCTGAACATCGGAAATATTCAGAAGGCTTATCACGCCCCTGCCGTCAACTTTTTCAAACAAATCGCCAATGTCGAATGACGGTTCTCCAAAAATATTTCCTATCCCCTGCTGCTCGAGCGCGGCAATCTTGCGGAGAATGGTGCCCGATGTGGCCGTTGAGATTTTTCCGTATGAATCTTTTATCTCATCTTTTCCGGGGCCATCGGCAAGATACGTGAGCGTTTTCTTCAGATCATTCAAATCCACCAGCGGCAGTTTCTTGTCATCCGCGTATTTGAACAGCACCGCGAGCGTTCCCTGCTGGATGTCGTTCAGCTCAAAAATCTTGGACAGCAAAATCGGTCCGAATTCGATCACCGTTGCGCGCATGGGAGCGCCAAGATACCCGCTCAGTGAATACAATTCCACAGGAAACCCTGAAGGCTGATAGCTGATGCCAAGTTTTTGAGCGCGTTCCTCCAGCTTAGGATTAGTAATGCCCGGTGTGTTCAACCCGGACAGGTCGCCTTTCACATCAAGCAAAAACGCAGGCACTCCGGCATTGGATAATTGTTCCGAAATGAGTTGCAGCGTCCTCGTCTTGCCGGTGCCTGTTGCGCCTGCCACCAGCCCGTGCCGGTTCATCATGCGCAATGGGAGATTAACCCTGGCGTCAGCGATTATCTCTTGTTCCAACACTCCCGCCCCGAGATAGATGTGCGGCTCGGCTGATGAATAGGATTGCTGAATTTTCTGCGTGAATAGATTTCTGTCAGGCATGATGATCGTTTGGACAAAAATAATGAATCCGTCAAGTGTTGGAGAGGATGAAGTGAATTAATGGTTACTTTGAAAATTGAATCAACGAATTGTGAAGACTGTTGAGGAACTATACCGCCTGTATAACGGTTGCCGCCAGGTTTCCACCGACACGCGCACCATCGAAAAAGGTGATTTATTTTTTGCGTTGAAAGGACCCAGCTTCAACGGAAACAAATATGCCGCAGACGCTCTGAAAAATGGCGCCATTGCGGCAGTGATTGACGATCCCGAATTTGAAAAGGATGAAAAATGTTTGTTAGTTGAAAATTCACTCGCAGCGCTGCAGCAGCTTGCCAATCATCACCGCAGGCAACTGGCAATTCCTGTGATCGCAGTCGCGGGCAGCAACGGAAAAACCACCACCAAAGAGCTGGTTAAAGTGGTGCTGCAAACCAGCTTCAACACATTCGCAACAGAGGGAAATCTGAATAATGAAATCGGAGTGCCCCTGTCCCTGTTGCGAATGACGGATAAAACCCGCATGGCGGTTATCGAGATGGGCGCGCGGCAAAGGGGCGACATCAAATTGCTCTGTGAAATAGCTAACCCTACTCACGGCATCATCACCAATACCGGTAAAGACCATCTGGAGACTTTTAAAACTCTGGAGAACACGCGCAAGACAAACGCTGAGTTGTATGAGCACCTCTCCAAAGTTGGCGGCACTGCATTCGTCAATGCTGCGGATAGTGATTTGTTGCATGAGGCGGCTATCGTGAAAAACAATGTCACCTACGGAAAACTTGAAATTGCGGATTACTTCGGAAAAATCGAATCATTTTATCCTTTGCTTTCGGTCAGTTATAGAAGCTTAAACCTGACAGGTTTTAAAAACCTGTCAGGTTTCATAACGATTAATTCACAGCTTACAGGCAAATACAACTTTGAAAACATCATGGCGGCCGTTGCGATCGGAAAGCATTTTAAAGTGACCGATGAAAACATCAGGAAAGCCATTGAGAGCTATCAGCCCATAAACAACCGCTCGCAACTGCTGAAAAGAGGTACCAACACCTTCATCCTCGATGCCTATAATGCCAATCCATCGAGCATGAAAGAAGCGCTGGAAAACCTTGCCGGGATAAAGGCGGAAAACAGAATAGCCATCGTTGGCGACATGCTCGAACTGGGCGATGCCAGCTTTGAAGAGCATTTCGCAATGGCAAAATTCATCCAGACGCTGCACCTGCAAAAAGTGGTGTTGATAGGAGAAGAATTTGGCAAAGTGAGCGGCAAAACTGACTGCGTTCATTTCAAAACCACCGAAGAGGCTAAGGAATGGTTCGGGAAGCAGCATTTTGAGAACACTGCCTTCCTGCTGAAAGGGTCGAGGAGGTTGGGATTGGAGAGGATTTTGTCATGATTTTGGACTTTTAGCCCCTCATCAGCATCTTCCTAAACTTTTTCCTCCTTCTTCATTTGTTTATCTGAAGCCCATTCCATAACTTTGCCCCTCCAAAAAATTTGGAGGGTAAAATATTGCCTCTTTTCAAGGGCAGTTAAACCTTTTTGAAATGGATATTTTAAAGCGACCGATCATAACCGAGAAGATGACCAAGATGGGCGAAAAGCTCAACAGGTATGGCTTTGTGGTTGACAGGAAGGCAAACAAGCTGCAGGTGAAGCAGGCTGTGGAAAAGATGTATGGCGTCACCGTAAAAGGCGTGAACACGATGGTTATTCCCGGAAAAAGCCGTTCGCGCTATACCAAGACAGGTATCGCTAAGGGACAAAAAAGCGCTTTCAAAAAAGCCATCGTCACTCTGAATGAGGGTGAAACGATTGATTTTTATAGCAATGTGTAAGGAACAATGGGACTGAAAAAATTCAAGCCGGTTACGGCAGGCACAAGGCTCAGGATAGGCAACAGCTACGAAGAGTTGACGACAGGCTCTCCTGAGAAAAGTTTGCTTGCTCCTTATAAGAGTACGGGGGGGAGGAATAATCTGGGGCATCGTTCCATGCGCTACATCGGGGGTGGTCACAAGAGGCGCTTCCGCATCATTGACTTCAAGCGCGATAAAGACGGAGTTCCGGCAATAGTCAAGACCATCGAATATGATCCGAACAGAACGGCATTCATCGCTTTGGTTCAATATAAGGACGGTGAGAAAAGGTACATTCTTGCCCCGCAGGGTTTGGAAGTTGGGAAAAGGCTGATGTCAGGCGAAAAAGCGGCACCGGAAATCGGAAACGCCATGTTCCTGAAAGATATTCCCTTTGGACAGGAGGTGCATAATATAGAGTTGCATCCGGGGCAGGGAGGATCTCTCGCCAGAAGTGCCGGCTCTCACGCGATTCTTGATGCGCGCGATGGCAAGTATGCGATTCTCAAGATGCCATCGGGTGAAACGCGCATGATATTGAATGCCTGCAAAGCAACAATAGGCAAGGTTTCCAATCCGGACCACAACCTGGAGTCGCTCGGCAAAGCAGGAAGAAACCGATGGCTGGGAAAAAGGCCAAGAAGCCGTGCCGTAGCCATGAATCCAGTGGACCATCCCATGGGAGGCGGTGAAGGAAAGGCATCAGGAGGTCATCCTCGTTCACGCAAAGGCTTATATGCCAAGGGATTGAAGACAAGAAAGAGAAAGAAACTAAGTAATCAATTCATTGTAAGCAGGAGGAAGAAGAAATAATGGCAAGATCAATTAAAAAAGGTCCTTACGTTGACCACAATCTTGAGGAAAAGATTGCCGCTTTGAACAAGGGCAATAAGAAAACGGTGATCAAAACGTGGTCGCGGAGGTCAACGATAATACCGGATTTTGTTGGGCATACTTTCGCAGTGCACAACGGGAATAAATTCATCCCGGTGTATGTCACCGAAAATATGGTGGGTCATAAATTGGGCGAGTTCGCGCCTACCCGCCAGTTTAAGGCGCACTCATCAAAGAAAATTGAAACAGCGCCAGGCGCAGCATAACATGGGTAAACGCAAAAGATTAGCGGCTGAGGCCCGCAAGGAGGCAATGAAATCCGTTGCCATCGCGAGCCTGAACTCCACTCCGACCTCCACGCGCAGGATGCGCGTCACAAGCGACACAATCAGGGGGAAGTCGGTGGAGCAGGCGCTGAATATACTTACATACAGCAAAAGACATTCAGCCCGTGACATGGAGAAGTTGTTGCGCTCGGCTATTAAAAACTGGGAGATGAAGAACGAAGGTCAGCGTGTTGAGGACAGTGACCTGTATGTGAAGACGGTTTTTGTTGATCCGGGTGTCACATTAAAGAGGTTTTTGCCTGCGCCTCAAGGTCGCGCCTACAGGCTCAGGAAAAGGTCAAACCACGTTACGATAATCGTGGACAGCAGAATTCCGAAGCCGGTGGTGGAAGAGGAGGCGCAAGAAGAAGTGAAGCAGGAAGATGTTGCAGTAGAAACTGCAGATGAATCCGCAACAAAGGAGGAAGCGCCAAAGGCAAAGAAAGAAGCAAAGGCAAAAGCAGCGGCTAAGCCGGTGAAAAAGAAGAAAACTGAGGCGAAAGCAGCGAAAGAAGAAAAGACGGAAAAGAAGCCAGCGGCTAAAAAAAGCACAAAAAAGAAGTAATGGGACAAAAAGCAAATCCTATTGGAAATAGGGTTGGAATCATCCGGGGGTGGGATTCTAATTGGTTCGGGGGTGACGATTACTCGGAAAAGCTCTTTGAAGACGAGAAGATTCGCGAGTACCTCAATGCGCGCATCAACAAAGGCGGAATAGCGCGCATTGTTATCGAGCGGACGCTGAAAAGGCTCACGATCACGATACACACTTCCCGTCCGGGCATCATCATCGGAAAAGGCGGTGGCGAGGTTGACAGGATAAAAGAAGAACTGAAGCAGCTCACGAATAAAGAGGTGCAGGTGAATATCGTTGAAATCAGGAGGCCGGAACTGGACGCAAACATCGTAGGCGAAACCATCGCCAACCAGATCAAGGCTAGAATCAGCTACAAACGTGCCGTGAAGATGGCGATAGCATCCACCATGAGGATGGGCGCGGAAGGGATCAAGGTGAGGTGTTCGGGAAGGCTGAATGGCGCGGAAATAGCGCGCTCGGAAGAGTTCAAGGAAGGAAGAACGCCTTTGCACACGTTGCGCGCGGATATTGATTTCGCGATTAAGGAAGCGCAAACAGTGTATGGCAAGATTGGCGTTAAGGTTTGGATTTGCAAAGGAGAAGTGTTCGGCAAACGCGACCTTTCCCCCAATATTGGCGATAAGAAGGAATCAAAGCCGAAATCAGGCAGGGGAAGAAGGGCGCCAAAACCGGAGCCGGAAGGTGAATAAAAATTGAATCATGTTACAGCCGAAGAGAACAAAATATAGAAAACAGCAGAAGGGCAAGGGGCAGCTAAAGGGTAATGCCAAGCGCGGGAGCGTCATTTCTACCGGCTCGTTCGCGCTAAAGTCGCTGGAACTGGCGTGGGTAACCGACAGGCAAATTGAAGCAGCGCGCGTTGCTTTAACGAGGGAAATGAAAAGGGAAGGCAAAGTATGGATTAAAATTTTCCCGGATAAGCCTATAACAAAGAAGCCTGCTGAAGTGCGGATGGGCAAAGGCAAAGGAGCCCCCGAAGGATGGGTGGCGGTGGTGAAACCGGGCAGGATTCTGTTTGAAGCCGATGGCGTCCCTTCTAAAGTGGCAAAACATGCGCTGATGCTTGCGGCAGCCAAGCTTCCGGTAAAAACCAAATTCATTGTTCGCAGGGACTATGATTATTCATTGGGATAAGCTCATTATAAAATGGCAAAAATCAAAAAAGAAGATATTAAGGAATTCGCCAACGATGAATTGGCGGAAAAGATAAAGGAGGGGCAGCTTCGGTACAGGAAGATGAAATTCAACCATGCCGTTTCGCCTGTTGATAATCCTTTATCCATCCGCTGGCAGAGAAGGGACATTGCGCGGCTGAAAACCGAGTTGAAAAGAAGGGAAATGGAGGCGGCAAAGACCGGGAAATAATGGAACAGCAGAGAAAACGCAGAAAGCAAAGGGTCGGGATAGTGGTGAGCAATAAAATGCAAAAATCCATTACCGTTAAGATAGAAAGAAGCCTTGAGCATCCGCTTTATGGAAAATATATGAAGCGCTCGAAAAAATTGGTGGCGCATGACGAAAAGAACGAGAGCGGCATTGGCGATAAAGTGCGCATAGCGGAAACAAGGCCTTTGAGCAAAACGAAACGATGGAGGCTGGTGGAGATTATTGAAAAAGCAAAGTAGTTGGTCGTTGGTAGTTTATCGAGCTGCGAACAACAAACAACAAACAACTAAGCAACTAACAACGAAGAAATGATACAGCAGGAAACAAGATTGAAAGTGGCTGACAACAGCGGTGCAAGGGAAGTGCTTTGCATCCGCGTGTTAGGAGGATCGCCCTACAGGCGCTATGCGAGCATTGGCGATAAGATTATTGTCAGCGTGAAGGATGCGTTGCCTGCGGGCGGTATCAAGAAGGGGGCCGTGTCAAGAGCGGTGGTGGTGAGAACAAGAAAGCCGATCAGGAGAAAAGATGGATCTTATATCCGCTTCGATGATAACGCAGCGGTGTTGCTCACCCCTCAGGATGAGCCGAGAGGCACTCGTATTTTTGGACCCGTTGCAAGGGAGTTGAGGGAAAGAGAGCAGATGAAGATTATTTCGTTGGCGCCTGAGGTGCTATAGCGGATGTTGGATGAAAGGTAACAGATGTCAGAAACTGTAAAATAAAAGTGGTGAAAACAAGGTATCAGCCCAAATTACACGTCAAGAAAAACGACCAGGTGATTGTGATTGCCGGTGAGGACAAGGGCAAGAAAGGCCGCGTGATTGAGGTGTTTCCGGACAAGAATCGCGCGCTGGTGGAAGGGGTGCGGATTATCAGCAGGCATACACGGCCCACCGCCCAATACCCGGATGGAGGCATTGTGAAGAAAGAGGCGCCCATACACATTTCCAACCTCATGGTTGCCGATCCCAAAACGGGCAAGCCGACAAGGATTGGCAGGAAAGAGGTGAATGGAAAATTGGTGCGTTATGCAAAAAAATCAGGTGAAGTCATCAAGTAATGAAACAGGAATCTAAATACGTGCCCAGGCTCAGAAAGCATTATTCGGAGAGCGTAGTGCCTGCCCTTACGAAGCAGTTTGGCTTCTCTACGGTGATGCGTGTGCCGAGGCTGAAGAAAATTTGCGTGAACAAAGGCGTCAACACGGCAACCCAGGATAAAAAGACCGTTGATGTGGCGGTTGATGAAATTACGGCAATCACCGGACAAAAGGCGGTTTCCACCAAGGCAAAAAAGGCTATATCCAATTTCAAATTGAGGGAAAACATGCCTATCGGCTGCCGCGTCACTTTGAGAGGCGACCGCATGTATGAGTTTCTCGAAAGGCTCATTGCCGTTGCGTTGCCGCGTGTGCGCGACTTTCGCGGTGTGAACAACAAAAGTTTTGACGGGCGCGGCAATTACACGCTTGGCATTACGGAACAAATCATTTTCCCGGAAATTGACATTGACAAGGTAAGCAAGATCAGCGGCATGGATATTACGTTCGTCACGTCAGCGCAAAACAATGACGAAGCTCTTGCATTGCTGACTGAACTTGGATTACCGTTTAAAAAATAACGATGGCGAAAACATCAGTAGTAGCAAGAAACCAGAAAAGGGAACGGCTTGTAAGCAAGTACGCAGAAAAGAGAAAGGCTTTGAAAAAAGCCGGTGACTACAAAGCGCTTGATAAGCTTCCTAAAAATGCGTCACCTGTGCGCTTGCGCAACAGGTGCAAGCTCACCGGAAGACCGAGAGGGTACATCCGCATTTTCGGATTGTCCAGGATAAAATTCAGGGAGCTTGCCAATGATGGCAAAATTCCCGGTATTAAAAAAGCAAGCTGGTAGAACAGTTATCAGTTATTAGTCAATGACTAAAAACATGAATTTAAATTCGTAAATCGTCATTCGTAAATCGTAAATCAAAATGACCGATCCCATAGCAGATTACTTAACGCGAATCAGAAACGGATTGATGACGCGCCACCGGATTGTTGAGATTCCATCATCCAACCTGAAAAAGCGCATTACCGAGATTCTGTACCAGCAGGGTTACATTGAGAAATACAAGTTCGATGATGAAGCCGGCAAGCAGGGCGTGATTAAAGTGGCATTGAAGTATGATAATAATAATGACCCGGTGATAAAAGAAATCAGCCGTGTCAGCACCCCGGGCATCAGAAGGTATGTTTCCGTGGATGAAATGCCGAGGGTAATCAACGGCTTGGGCATTGCGATTATCTCCACCTCCAAAGGATTGATGACCGATAAGCAGGCGAAGCAGAATAATGTTGGAGGTGAAGTTTTATGTCAGGTTTATTAAAACAGGAAAAATGTCGCGCATAGGAAAATCCCCGATAGTATTGCCGAAGGGCGTTGAAGTGAAGGTCGAGCCTAACAATATCGTTAAAGTGAAAGGTCCGAAAGGGGAACTCTTTGAGCGGATTGACCGCGACATAACGATCAAATTGGAAGATGGAAAGGTGGTGGTGGGCAGGCCTACCGACCAGAAGCGGCACAAAGCATTGCACGGACTTTACAGAACGCTGATAAACAATATGGTTGTTGGAGTTTCGAAAGGATATGAGCAAAAGCTGGAACTGGTGGGCGTTGGATTTCGCGCTAATGCGAGGGGGCAAAACCTCGAATTGAGCGTGGGCTACAGCCACCCGGTGCTGGTGATGCTTCCGGCTGAAGTGAAGGTAACGGCACAACAGGAAAAAGGCCAGAATCCTACCGTGATTCTCCAAAGCAGCGACAAGCAACTGATTGGGGAAGTGGCGGCAAAGATCAGGTCCATCAGGCCTCCGGAGCCATACAAAGGAAAGGGGATTAAATATTCTGAGGAATATATCCGAAGAAAAGCCGGCAAAACAGCAGCTTCTACGGGAGCCGCTGCGGGAGGCGGAGCTAAGTAATTTAAATTAACATGATAGCGCAAAAAACACTTCGAAGGAACAAGATCAGAAAAAGCATCCGCAAACGGGTGAAAGGCACATCTGAACGCCCCCGTCTTTCCGTTTTCAGAAGCAACAAGGATATTTATGTTCAGGTGATTGATGATTTGGGAGGGCAAACGCTTGTTGCTGCATCTTCCAGGGAAAAAGGCGTTGCCTCAAAGGGAACAAAAATTGAAAAATCGAAATCTGTCGGGATGGAATTGGCGAAACGTGCTATTGAAAAAGGTATCAGCCAGGTGGTGTTCGACAGGGGCGGATATTTGTATCATGGTCGCGTGAAAGCATTGGCGGATGGAGCCAGGGAGGGTGGTTTAAAGTTTTGAGTTTAAAGTTTAAAGTCAGAATACATGTCAAAAGGTGATTTGCAAAGAGTAAAGGCGAGCGAACTTGATCTCAAGGAAAAAGTCGTGAACATCCGCAGGGTGGCTAAGGTGACGAAGGGCGGCAGGACATTCGGTTTTTCGGCAATCGTGGTGGTGGGTGATGGCAATGGCATTGTCGGGCACGGGCTGGGAAAAGCCCGTGAAGTGACCGAAGCCATTTCCAAGGGTATTGATGATGCCAAGAAGAATCTGGTGAAGGTGCCGGTGTACAAGGGGACTATTCCGCATGAGGTACGCGGCAAGTTCGGGGCAGGTAAGGTATGGATCAAACCCGCTACGGACGGTACGGGCGTTATCGCGGGAGGCGCCATGCGCGCAGTGCTGGAAAGCGCTGGCGTGCACAACTGCCTGGCAAAATCGCTCGGCTCATCCAATCCGCATAATGTGATAAAAGCCACTATAAACGGGCTTGCCACGCTGCGTGATGCCGCAACGGTGTCCAACCAGCGGAGGGTTTCAATGAAAAGGATTTTCAACGGATAGAAAATGGCGAAGCTGAAAGTAACACAGGTTAAAAGCAGCATCAAGAGCCTGCCGAAGCAGAAGGCGACCTTGAAAGCGCTGGGCATAACGAGAATGCAACAAACGGTTGAGGTGAATCAGTCGCCACAAGTGGATGGAATGATTCGCAAGGTCAGTCATTTGGTTAAAGTAGAAAAAGCATGATGCTCTTGTTGAAAAGGCAAATGGCAAAAAGCAAAAGGCAAATGAAGTTGATAATGAAAGAAGTGAAATATAAAGAGCAAATACGGAATAAAAATTTGCCCTTTGCCTATTGCATTTTGCCTTTTTCTCAAAAAACAAGTACTAATTCCAATTAAAGAAAGATGGATTTGTCAAACTTAAAGCCGGCACCCGGCTCGGTGAAGCGCAATGTGAAGCGCCTCGGAAGAGGGCAAGGCTCCGGAAGGGGCGGCACGTCCACCAAGGGGCATAAAGGAGCGCAATCACGCTCTGGCTACAAGCGGAAGATTGGTTACGAAGGCGGTCAGATGCCTTTGCAGAGAAGGATTCCAAAGACGGGATTCAAAAATATTTTCAGGGTGGAGTACAAGGTTATTAACCTCGACAGCTTGCAAAAGCTGATTGATAAGCATAAAATGAAGAAGGTAGATTTGGAAACATTGAAGAAACTGGGTATCATCAGCAACTCGTCCCGGCTCAAGATTCTCGGCAGGGGTGAATTAAAATCTAAATTGGAGTTTGAGGCGCATGCCTTCAGCGCTTCGGCAAAGGAAGCCATCGAAAAATCAGGAGGCAAAGTCAACTTAGCTAAGTAATGAAAGGATTTATCACGACACTGAAAAACATATGGCAGATTGAAGACCTCCGTCTTAGGATTCTGTCCACGCTCGGATTCATCCTGATGTACCGGGTGGGATCCTATATCGTGCTGCCCGGCATCAACCCGCAAAGCCTTGCCGCCCTTGAGGAGCAGGGATCTGGCGGAATACTCGGGCTGGTGAATCTTTTTGCCGGTGGCGCGTTTTCCCGCGCTTCGGTCTTTGCGCTCGGCATCATGCCCTATATCTCGGCATCCATCGCAATTCAGTTGCTGACACTGGCCATCCCCTATTTTCAGAAACTGCAGAAAGAAGGCGAAAGCGGAAGAAGGCAGATCAATCAAATCACCCGCTATCTCACGGTGATCATCACAGCGGCTCAGGCTTCCGGCTATGTCATCAATCTGAAGTACATCGCCAGCGATGCCATCGTCATCCCGCAGACGCTGTTCTGGTTGTCAACGGTGGTGGTGCTTACAGCCGGAACTATTTTTGTGATGTGGCTGGGGGAAAGGATCACTGACAAGGGAATAGGAAATGGGATTTCACTCATTATCATGATTGGAATCATAGCAAATCTCCCTTTTGCCTTATCAGCCGAATTCATTTCCCGCCAGGAAGGCAGCGGATTCGTCCCCTTTCTCATGGAAATTGCTATTCTTGTCGCTATCGTAATTGGTGTAATTGCGCTGGTTCAGGCAACACGGAAAATCCCGGTGCAATACGCGAAAAGAATTATCGGCAACAAGCAATATGGCGGTGTTCGCCAGTACCTTCCTTTGAAGGTGAATGCGGCAGGCGTCATGCCCATCATCTTCGCGCAGGCGCTGATGTTTTTGCCGGCAACGGTAGCGCAGTTTTTCCCCGGGGCTGATGCTTCAGGATTTTTTGCCCATTTCAACAGGTATGATTCATGGCAGTACAATGTCATTTATTTCTTTCTGGTTGTGTTGTTCACCTATTTCTATACAGCTATCATCGTCAATCCGATGCAATGGGCTGATGATTTGAAGAAGAACAACGGATTTATTCCGGGAGTGCAGCCGGGCAAGAAAACTGCCGAGTTCATTGATTCCGTCATGTCAAGGATCACCCTGCCCGGAGCTATCTTCCTGGCGTTTGTGGCGATACTGCCTGCCTTTGCGCAAATATCAGGAGTGAACAGCCAGTTTGCGATTTTCTTTGGCGGCACGTCATTGCTCATTCTTGTTTCAGTGATACTGGATACTTTGCAGCAAATCGAAAGCCATCTGTTGATGCGTCACTATGATGGGTTGATGAAATCCGGACGAATAAAAGGCAGGCAGGCAGTGGGCGCCAGAAGCTCCTACTGACGCATGATATACTATAAGACGAATGAGGAGATCGAGCTGATCAGAGATTGTTCTTTACTTGTTTCAAAAGCTCTGGCGGAAGCGGCAAAGCTGATCAGGCCGGGAGTCACAACTATGGCGCTTGATAAAGCGGTTGAGGAATTTATTTACAGCCACGGTGGCGAATCGGCTTTCAAAGGTTATAAGAACTACAATTATACCCTTTGCGTTTCGGTGAATGAGCAGGTGGTGCATGGGCTTCCTTCAAGCAAGGAATTGAAAGAAGGCGATGTGGTGTCCCTTGACTGTGGTGTGAAAAAGAACGGCTTCTTCAGCGACACGGCTTATACGGTGATGCTTGAGGGTGCAAGCGCTGAGGCGGAGAAGCTGCTGATTGCTTCAAAGGAGGCGTTGTTCACCGGCATTGACAAAGCCGTTGCAGGCAACCGCGTGGGCGATATCAGCTATGCCATTCAGCACTACCTTGAGTTTGAGCGGAAGTATCATGTGGTGCGCGAGTTGGTGGGTCATGGCATCGGAAAAACGTTGCACGAAGACCCGGAAGTGCCCAACTACGGCAGGCGCGGCTCCGGAGCATTGATGAGGGAGGGCTTGGTCATTGCCATTGAGCCGATGGTGAACATCGGCACTCAGAAAGTGGTTCAGGAAGATGATGGCTGGACGATACGAACTCACGACAAGTCGCTTTCTGCGCATTATGAGTTGATGGTGGCCGTGAGAAAAAACAGAGAGGCTGATTTGTTGTCAACGTTCTCGTTTATCGAGGCGGAGGTGACGAGAAACCCATGCCTGAAACCGGTAATAACTCAACGGGAAATTTTAGCTAATTGATGGCTAAGCAGGAACTGATAAAACAGGATGGAACAATAACGGAGGCATTGTCAAACGCAATGTTCCGTGTGCAGTTGGAAAACGGACATGAGATAGTTGCGCATATTTCCGGCAAGATGAGGATGCATTACATCAAAATCCTGCCGGGCGATAAGGTGGCGGTGGAAATGTCGCCTTATGATTTATCAAAGGGAAGAATAACATACAGGTATAAATAAAATGAAAGTAAGAGCATCCATAAAAAAGAGGAGTCCCGATTGCAAAATCGTGAAGCGGAAGGGAAGGCTTTATATTATTAACAAAAAAAATCCTCGTTATAAACAGAGGCAAGGTTAATTGGTTGATTTGGTTAATCTGTTAATCAGGAAAAACCGGTTGACCAATAAACCAATGAACCAATAAACCAATTAACTGAAGCATGGCACGCATAGCAGGAGTTGATTTACCAAGGCACAAGCGGGGCGCTATTGCCCTTACCTACATCTACGGTATTGGCAGAAGCTCTGCCCGCAAGATATGCTCCAAAGCGGGAGTTGATGAAAACATCAAGGTGGAAAGCTGGACGGACGATAACATCAACAACGTTCGCAAAGTGATCAATGAAGATTTCAAGGTGGAAGGATCATTGCGCTCGGAAGTGCAGATGAGCATCAAGCGGCTGCTCGACATCGGCACCTACCGCGGCATGAGGCACCGCAAAGGATTGCCTGTGCGCGGACAGAGGACAAGAACAAACGCAAGAACAAGAAAAGGAAAGAGAAAAACGGTGGCAGGAAAGAAAAAAGCACCGAGCGGCAAATAGGCAACTCGTTGATAGTTGTCCGTTGGTAGTTGTTCGTGAACTATCAACTATCAACTATCAACTATCAACTAAAAAGAAACATGGCAAAAACAAAAAAGAAAGGACCGAAAGTTGACCCGGAAGGAAAAGTTTATATCCAGGCAAGTTTCAATAATATCATCATCACCTTCACCAACTTGCAGGGGCAAACGATTTCGTGGTCGTCAGCGGGAAAATGCGGCTTCAAGGGTTCAAAGAAGAACACCCCGTATGCCGCGCAGGTGGCGGCTGATGATGCTGCAAGGAAGGCGCATGAGGCGGGCTTGCGCAGGGTAGCGGTGCTGGTGAAAGGGCCAGGAGCGGGAAGGGAATCGGCAATCCGCAACATCAATGCTGCAGGCATTGATGTGACGATCATCCGCGATTTAACACCGATTCCTCATAACGGTTGCCGCCCACCGAAAAGACGCAGAGTATAAATTCATCATAGAAAAACATGGCAAGGTACAAAGGTCCAGAAACAAGAATAGCGCGCAAGTTCGGAGAAGCCATCTTCGGTTTCGACAAGGCGTTTGAAAAGAAGAGTCACCCTCCGGGGCAGCACGGATTGTCGCGCAAAAGGAAAACATTATCTGAATTCGGCTTGCAGCTCAAGGAAAAGCAAAAAGCCAAATACACCTATGGCTTGCTCGAGAGGCAGTTTGCCAACCTCTTCAAAAAGGCGGCAAGCAAAAAAGGCGTAACGGGTGAAAACCTGCTGCAACTGCTCGAAGCAAGGCTGGACAACACGGTTTACAGGCTGGGCATTGCTTCTTCGAGGCGCGCTGCCCGCCAGCTGGTGTCGCACAAACACATCATGGTGAACGATAAGGTGGTTAATGTTCCTTCTTTCACCCTTCGCCCGGGCGACACGGTGAGCATCCGTGAAAGGTCGAAAAGTCTTCCGGCCATCACCGACAGCCTTTCAAAACATGCAAAAAAAACCAACTGGCTGGTATGGGATGAAGCGGAGATGAAAGGCAAGTTCGTGAGCCTGCCGGTGAGGGAAGATATTCCCGAAGCCATTCAGGAGCAGTTGATCGTTGAATTGTATTCCAAGTAACATTGAGTCATCATAAATCTTTCTAACATCTAACATCTAAAATCTAAAATTTGATTCCATGGCAATCCTAACGTTCCAAAAACCAGACAAAATCATCATGCAGAAAGCCACAGACTTTGCAGGTCTGTTTGAGTTCCGCCCCCTTGAGCCGGGTTTTGGCGTCACCATCGGCAACGCGCTGCGCAGGGTGCTCCTGTCATCGCTCGAAGGCTACGCCATCACTTCGGTGAAAATAGAAGGGGTCGAGCATGAATTTTCCACCATCAAGGGAATCAAGGAGGATATGACCGAAATCATCCTTAACCTCAAGCAGGTCAGGCTGAAAAAGGAGCGCGGAGATGATGTTGAAGAAGAAAAGATTTTCATTTCACTGAAGGACAAGGAAGAGTTCAAGGCGGGAGAAATAGAGAAGCACACGAACTCCTTCAGCGTGATGAACCCTGACCTCGTGGTCTGCCACATGGAGTCATTCGTTAAGCTCGAAATCGAGCTGACTGTTAGGAAGGGCAGGGGATATGTGCCGGCTGAAGAAAATAAACTGTCATCCGACCAGATTAACGTGGTTTCAATTGACGCCATCTTCACACCCATCAAGAACGTCAGGTATCATGTCGAAAACACGCGCGTGGAGCAGAAAACAGATTACGAAAAACTTATCATCGAAGTGGACACTGACGGCACCATCCACCCGGAAGAAGCCATCAAAGAAGCGTCAAAAATCCTCATCCAGCACCTGATGCTCATTTCCGATGAGCACATCACCTTCGATACGCTGGACACCGCCAAGGAAGACGTAGTTGACGAGCATGTGCTGCACATGCGCAAAGTGCTGAACACCCCGCTTGAAGATCTGGATTTGTCGGTTCGCGCGTACAACTGCCTGAAGGCGGCAAAAATCAACAACCTCTCTGACCTCGTCACCTATGACACCAACGAGTTGCTCAAGTTCCGCAACTTCGGAAAGAAGTCGCTGGTGGAAATCGAGCAGCTCATCAACGAGAAGGGATTAACATTCGGAATGGATATTTCGAAATACCAATTAGCGGAAGAATAGTTTGCAGTTTGCTGTTTACGGTTTACAGATCAAAGACAAAACCGTAAACCGTAAACCGTAAACCGTAAACTTTTTAAGGAAATGAGACACGGAAATACAGTCAATAAACTCGGGCGCGATTACCAGCACCGCAAGGCGCTGCTCTCCAACCTTGCCAGCTCGCTGATCATCCACAAGCGGATCAACACTACGGTGGCCAAGGCAAAGGCATTGAGGAGATATATCGAGCCGCTGCTTACCAAGAGCAAAACGGACTCAACGCACTCGCGCAGGGTGGTGTTCAGCTATCTGCAGAACAAGCAATCGGTAAAAGAGCTTTTTGGCGATGTTGCCAACAAGATTGCTCAACGCCCCGGTGGCTACACGCGCATCATCAAGCTCGGCTTCCGCAAGGGTGATGTGGCCGAGATGGCGATGATCGAGCTGGTGGATTACAACCCGCTGCTGCTCGGTGAAAAGAAGGCGCGTCCTGCCGGAGCGAAGAAAACCCGCAGGGGCAGAGGCAGAAAGAAAGAGGCTGAGGCGGCTGAAGTGAAGGCGGAAGCGGCTGAATAAAACAGAAAGCCTGGAATAAAACTCTGTGCAATTTATCCGGTGATTCGTAATATTTTGCGTACAGGAGTTTTCTTGGTAAACTTCCAAAGCCTTTCAATGATGTTCAGATTGGGTGAATAAGAGGGGAAAAGCAAAAGGGTGATATTTAGTTTCTGGGCGGCTTTTTCAACGAAAAAGGCAGTGCTGATAGCGGGCATTATCCAGAACAAATTCAAAGACCGCGGCTGCGGCAAAACAATCTGCCTAACTTTTTCATTCAAAAAGAAATCAGCCCGGACTCCTCCGGTCTGACCGGAGGACGGGGGTGAGGCTGGATTAAAGGCAGGAGTTAGATGGAATTTTCAAAGGCAATTCCCCGTAA
>CAZCXH010000088.1:0-19680 GCA_964502525.1 uncultured Chitinophagaceae bacterium | reverse complement strand
TCAATTATAGGATTTATCCGTAAATTGTTGAAGTTATTTTGGAAGCGTTACTAAGAACGTGTTGGTAACCTAAGTTTTAGGTTGAATGAATGTGCGCAAAAATGTCCGATGAAAAATTTGCAAATCGCTGTTCCGGTTTTATACCTTTGCCGAATCCTGGTGAACGCTGTGAGGCAAGCCTGAAGAGTTCTTTAATTTGACTTTGGTTTTTAGAGGGCTTAAGAGGGCTATGCCGCTGAAGAAAACAAACTCCGGAGCAATTGGGAGGGAAACCTTAGCAGGGTATAATTCCTGGGACATCGGCCCGAAAGGGTGTTGTAACACGAATGAGGCCTGGCAGCAGGAATCCGGACGTTCCTCTGTGCTGCGGCATCAGCGGAACTGAAAGGGGAATCAGCATAATGTTGGTTCCCCTTTCGTGTTTTATACCATTGGCAACAGGTTTCCGTTCACGATTTCACCTTGTTTCGGGATATATGGATATATTTGAAGTACTCTTAAACGAACGAGGAACTTCATGATGGGCGGGAAGAAACAATTCCTTCAAATCAGTTTTTACTTCCTGCTGATTGCCTTATTTGGTCTTATTGACTGGCTGTCGGGTTCTGAGCTGACTTTCTCCATCTTTTATTTGATTCCGTTAATTTTATTGGCAGGCATAAAGGGTATTGCCAAAAGCACCGTTGGCATTGCTTCCATTACAGCAGGACTTATTTGTTATGTTGCGGACGACCTTTCAGGTCCGGATTACTCTACTGTTTTCATACCGCTATGGAATGGATTTGTAAGGCTTGCGATGTTCTTAATAATTGCGCTGGCGGTCAGTTCGCTGAGAAGGCAGCAGGAATTGCTTAAAGAGAAGAATGAAAAACTCGAACAATTGAACGAGGAGAAAAACAGGTATCTTGGCGTTGCGGCACACGACCTGATGACACCGCTTGGAGCTATTCATTCTTTTTCCGAATTTTTGTTGAGCGATGGTGAAATAAAACAAATCACGCAGAGCAAGCGCGAAATACTGGGTGTTATCAACAAGACGAGCAGAAACTCGTTGAATATGGTGCGCAATCTGCTCGATATTTCAAAAATAGATGCTGGCTCCATCAACCTTAATATTCAGATGCATGATTATGTTGAGTTTTTGCGGCAAACGATCACGCTCAGCCAAATACTCGCTGACCGCAAGGAGATTAAAATAATACTAGAAGCTGGCAGCAAGGGCATTACTGCTGAGTTTGACGATGAATACATGCGGGAAGCGATGGATAACCTGCTGTCCAATGCCGTTAAATATTCGCATCCCGGAAGTTCGGTGCGCGTAAGGATTTCGGAGAAGGCCTCCATGATAACTACCGAGGTGATGGATGCCGGTGTCGGCATTCCGGAGGATGAAATACACAAACTTTTCAAGCCGTTCTCTCGGTCGAGCGCTAAAGCAACATCCGGTGAAAAAGCAACCGGATTGGGGCTGGCGACCGTCAAGAAGGTTGTTGAAGAACACAAAGGGCAGGTTGGCGTGAGCAGTCAGCCGGGGGAAGGGTCAACATTTTATTTCTCCTTTCCGCGATTCAGGAAATAAAGAAGCAATGATTAACGAATGGATTTACTGAATAATGAAAACTGCTAACAAGGAGAAGATTGTGATTGTGGAAGATCAGGAAATGTTTTCCGAGGGCTTGCGCTTAATCATCAATTCAACTGAATTGTTTGAAGTGGCTGAGATTTTCCGGTCGCGGCAGGAGCTTGCGAATTATTTATTGGATATGAATTATTTATTGTATAATTCATGCAGGATCATATTGCTCGACCTGAATCTTAACGGAGAAGACGGCTTGCCGATATGCCGCGAAGTCAAGCAGAAGCACCCGAAGATGAAAGTGGTGATATTGACAGGGTATGGAACGAAAGAAATTATAGATAAAGCGAGAAAAGCAGGCGCTGACGGATTTGTAACCAAAGACATGTCATCAAGGCTGCTGGCTGACGGGCTGGAACGAATTTTAAATGGTCAGAACAAAGATTTTGTGATCATCAGCAACTCTGAAAGCGAGGCGTTTTCTTCACCCCTGTTCAAAGATGAATTTGTTTTAAGATACAGACTTACCCCGCGGGAATTAGAGGTCATGAGCCTGATGCTTGACGGCAATGATCCTTACGAAATCACCAAAAAACTCTTTATTTCATACGACACTTTCAAAACCCATCGCAATCACATCTACAGCAAGTTGGGTGTTTCCAATGTCACCGGCCTGGTGAAATTTGCTATCCGCAATGATTTAATCAGCAGTTGATTTGTGGGTCCGGTTTCATGTTCCCTGAATCGGAGGTACGAAAACGTACTTACGTAGTTTCCGGTATGACATTCTGCTTTTTAAAATATCACCTTTTCGGTGATTGACTTTCTACTGCGCATTTAGCAGGTTTGCATAGAGTCTTAATCAGATTTTAATTCACCGGTCATGAAAAAAATCCTGCTTGTTGCAACGCTTTCATTGCTTTCGTCTGGCGCTGATTCAATCTTAGGCTTTGATGCTTGTCCGGTTTCTGCTGGGGTTTTTTCAATAATCAATAAAATATTTTCGTAATCCATAAAACACTTTGTCATGAAAACAACAAGAATCATTTTTCTGCTGGTTGCTTTAGCTGGTCTGGCCGCCCATGCGCAGCACACCAACAACGGGGCTACCATTACCATCCAGGGCGGGTGCAATGTGTATGCCTTAGCTGAGTTGCGCAACAACAGCGGAACCATCAACAACAGCGGCAATCTTTATGTTTCCGGGCACTACACCAACAATGCCACTATCAATAATAATAGTGGCAGCGCTGTTGTGTTACACGGAGGCAATCAGACTGTTCAGGGCAGCGGCACCACTAATTTCTACAATTTATATTGTCAGGGCAGCGGCACTAAGACGCTTGCCCGCGCCATCGGGATTTCCAATCATCTCGATGTGGGTGGCGTAGTGATGAATACGCAAGGCTTTGTAGCTACGGTTACTAACGCCAGCACCGGTGCGGTAGCGAGTTCAGGCGGTTACATCACCAGTTCATCCTCATCCGGTGGTCTGTCACGACCGACTAATTCAACGGATGGTTATGAGTTTCCGGTGGGAGGCGGTTCAGGACAGCGTAAAATAATTATCACGCCCGAGTCCGCTTCTTCACAAACTTACAAGGTGTGCGAAATAACAGGTAATGCCGGAGGCTCTTATTCTTTTGGAAGCATCATAGGCTCTATCGGCACTTTTAACACTGCTTATTACCACCATGTTGACCGCACTTCCGGTTCAGGGGAGGCAAGTGTTTCCTTTTACTATAATTCAGGTGATGCTCCGGGCGGGACATTTGCCGGCATAGCCAAATGGAATGGTTCTGCATGGCAGGAAGTGCCCAGTTTCCCGCAGACAGGGCTTCCCCAAAACTGGATGATCGGGACTGACATCAGTTCTTTCTCTCCATTTGTGCTGTTCGATTCCGGGGCTGCATTGACCGTTCCAACGCTTTCCGAATGGGGCTTGATTATCCTGTCGCTGCTCACGCTGACGTTGGTGATGCTGTTCATGGGCAGAAGGGAAGTGGCTGTTGCCGGTGCGGGACGTGTGAACGAGGGTTTGTATTCCATCATACAAAACGCCCCGTTTTCCAGATCGCTTTATTTTGGAATATTGAGCCTTTGCCTGCTTGTTGCGATTGCAGGCTTTGCCGTTGTTCATGTGCTGGTGGGAACCAATGGGTTGCTGGACCTAATGGGCACGGTAGCGTGCTCCCTGATTGTGGCTTACATGATCTATCTCTACAGGGAGTTTGACGGGTTCAAGGGGAATATTTAATAATTCCTAAATATTCCGTTATGAAAATCCTGATCTTGATTATCGTGACTGTAAAACATCATTAAAACTGAAGAGCATGAAAAGGATATTATCAATAGCAGTGATTACAGGATTGGCGCATTTTGCCTTTTCGCAAAACTTCGGCATTGACGTCCCCTCCCCGACTGAAAAACTTGACGTGAACGGAAACGCCCGCGCAAGGGGATATGTCCTTTCAGAGGGAGTTAAAAACGTAAGCGGGACGGTTTCAACTTACAGCGTAACCACCAGGAGATATTATATCAAGGGCACTTACGGAGCAGACGGGGGCAGAACCATCCCCCTGGATATGAATATTGTCGCTGATCTGTGCGGTGATGAAGACGGGTGCAGGGTGAGGTTTATCATGCGGTATTGGGGCGGTGTTGAATCGGAAGGCGCCAGCGATGGGAACGGTCAAACCGGCTCTTACCTGTTCACCTATGACATATCAAACGGCAGGTGGAGGTGGGGAGGGGCCAACGGAGTTGACGGCAACGGCACAACGGAGCATGCCCTCAGCATTTTCAGCGGTGCCTGTTACTTCACGGATGGGAATTATTCAGGATTTTCGGGACTGGGCGACCCGGCAGGCAGGCAGATGGGATTGTTGATATGGAACGGAGCCTATACTAATGCCGCGAGAACCTGCGAATTAACTCTTGAAGACTGATTATCGTGAATGTAAAACATCATTAAAACTGAAGAGCATGAAAAGGATATTATCAATAGCAGTGATTACAGGATTGGCGCATTTTGCATTTGCCCAAAACTTCGGCATTGACAATCCAAGCCCAACGGAAAAGCTGGACGTGAACGGGAATGTAAAAGCCCGGGTATATTATGACGCGGATAATACAGGTTATTATATCAACCCGAACGGGTACAGCAATTTCAATCAGTTGAATATCTCGCGCG
This sequence comes from uncultured Chitinophagaceae bacterium, assembly GCA_964502525.1. GTDB lineage: Bacteria > Bacteroidota > Bacteroidia > Chitinophagales > CAIOSU01 > DATLYB01. Next base: position 14,911 of record CAZCXH010000088.1, on the reverse strand, counting down.
ATGGAGCGGGAGAATGCTGCAGCGGGGGAAACTATACGCTCTCATTGGCTGAGAGCACATCCGGAACGGGCAGAACCGCGACCATAGAGTTCCACAATGGCGGTGTTGACGAAGGTTACCTGAGACTGGCAAATGGCGGATTCCGCAGAATTGAATTCGGGGACAACCAGGGGCAAAAAATGGGAATTGAAGCCACCGGCAATATCATGAAAAGCAACAACTCCCAAGGATATTTGGCGCTCACAGGCGACCTGCCCGGATATCCGATAAATACCTATCCCACATTAAAAACGGATGGAGGATACCTTTATATATCGGTAGGAGGCGCTTACTCTGCATATATCAGCAGCGGAGGCGGTTACACCGCTGTTTCTTCCCGCAGTAAAAAAGAAAATTTCGAGGAACTGGATAAGCAAGCCATCCTGAGTAAAATCGGGAAACTGGAGATGTACAGGTGGAACTACAAAACCGAAGACGACAAAGTGAAGCATATCGGTCCCATCGCTCAGGACTTTTATGAAAAATTTCACCTGGGCGATTCCGATTCCATGATCACCCATATTGACCCCGCAGGCATTGCCCTGGTCGGCATTCAGGCGCTTGCTGAAAACCAGGAAACGCTGGCGCGCAGAGTGGAAGCCCTCGAAAAGGAAAATGCCATGCTGAAAATTCAATGCGCAAAGGCAGGCATTCAAGATGCTGAAATAACTGATTTGAAAAATCAACTGGCTGATTTAACCCGGACACTGGAAAGGAACGGCACAATTACCGGCTTGGAGAAAGCAGAGGCTCCGGTTAAGGAATGAAATGGATAAAATTTAAAGCAACTTTTCCGCATTAAATGAACAATTAATATGCTGTTTAACCTTAAAATATAACATTTATGAAGACACTACTTATCCCTATCATCTTTTTAATTTTTTCAGGCAGTGTATTCTCGCAAAACTTCGGCATTGACATCGCCTCCCCAACTCAAAAACTCGATGTGAACGGACACGCGCGCATTAGAGGAGATATTTATTGTGATAATAATTATGGAGAAGGCTTGGTGGGCGTTTATTCCGATGTAAGGTATCAGAATGTCTGGTCAATGGGCACCTCATGGCGCCTGCCGGCAAACGGCACCACTCCGGGCAACCTGTATGGGCTTGCATGGACGCACTCGAATATTGGCGGACAATCCATCGGAGGATTATCCCACCAGTTGTTGGTGATGGAAAACGGTTCCACCAAAGTGGCTTTGGGCTCCGGTATCTGGTCAAGTTATGGCGCTGACCTGGGTTCAAACGGCACCTACAACACGTTCAGGACATGGACTAATTTGTATGGTTATCATGGTTTATACTCTGGTTATGCTAATGGCTCACATTTCTATGTTAACAATGGAAGCTATGGCGCATGGAGAATAGCCGGTAATAGAAATGGATGGCACGGATTGGAATTTGATGCTGAAGGAGGAAATCTGTCATTGATGATGAGCAACACTGCGTATACCTGGGGCACCCAATATACCGGAGTGCATAATAACTCTTACGGGTGGTTGTGGTACTTCTATCATCAAAGTTGTTATGCCGCTGGGTATAATTATATAAGCACCAGGAAAGTCAAAAAAGATATACTAAAATTTAATGATGCAGATTATCAAAGCGCTCTTGCATTTGTGGACGATCTGGACTTGAATTATTACAGGCTTAAGGACCCTGCATCAGGCAAGGAAATGCACATTGGTTTTATCGCTGAAGAAACACCGACTGCTGTTACAGACGGTAACAATGAGGCTATTGATCTCCCACAGTTGATTTTTGTTAATACCGGTGCCATTAAGTCCCTCAAGCAGAGGGTGGACAATCTTGATGGCGGAGGCAGCAAGATAAGCGACTTTGGCGTGGATGTAGTTTCTTCAGGCAGGCTTATCGTCACCTTCTCAGATGAATTTGCATCTCAATTGAATGGCGCAAAGCCGGTCGTTACCGCTACTCCTTCGCAGCTTGGGGTCTCAATGAGCGTCTCACAGATATCGCAGGAAGGATTTGTTGTTGAAGTAAGCCCTCAAAACCAGGTGGTTACCTTCAACTGGATTGCCATGGCAAAAACCCAACCCGGAGCAGAAAGAGGAATTACAAAAGTAAGTCCGCAGTTTGCTTCTTTCCTTGAATCGGCTAAAACTGAAAAGGTTGGTCCCAAAAAGGCGCCTGAACTTAAAATTGTGCCTGAGGGAACTTATCCAGCGCCCAAGCACGATCCGCATCCGGTAAAGGAAGCCCCGGCTCCGGCAGCAGATAAGGCAAGTGATAAATAATAGAAAAATAGATTTTAAATGACCGGTTCACCCATGAGAAACATATTCGCAATAGCCGCTATTTTAGGATCGGCTCAACTTGCGTTCGCGCAAAACTTCGGCATTGACCAGCCCAGCCCTGCTGAAAAATTGGATGTAAACGGGTTCATCAGGACCAGCCAGGGTTATAAGTTTCCTGACGGTACCGCCCAGACAACTGCCGTAGCAACAGCAAATTTTTTCGGCTATCTGGCGAATGCTTCTTCCATAATTAGCTCCAATGCCGGTTACGCGCAATTTTCAGCCTCCCAAAATACCGATGCCAATGTGTTCGAAGCGATTTCATCAGGAAATTTCGGAATAAAAATAAAAAAAACCGGCATTATCATGTGGAATTACGACCAGGACATTGTCGCGGCAGGCGGAAGCTATGTGTACATTTATGCCTTGATTAACGGCAGCGCCAAAGCTTATTCGCTTATTGCGCCCACGGGAGGTTATTGGGATGGAATGCACATTGGAGGAAGCTATGCTGTTGCTGCCAACGATGTGTTGACTTTTTATTGGGCCAGCGCATCAACGGATATCACCTCAATGGATAATGGGGTGTGGGGGCATCTGAGTATTATCTGGATGGGAGCAAAGTAATGGTTTGAAATTAACTTTCATTTCATGCAGATTGCAACTTATTATTAATGAGTTATAAATTGATCAATAGTCCGGTAGTTTTTTTACATCAGGGCTAAAGCCCTTTAGTGACGCGCTATCCATTAACCCCGCCTTTAAAGGCGGGGTTTGAGCAGAACAGAGCGTTCACAAGGGCTTTAGCCCTGATGTTCGAAAAAAGTAACGAACTATTGAATTGTTATGAAATTGATTAATTCTTCAAAGTAATATTTTAAAACATATTAACTGCAAGCCATGAAAAAAATAGTAACCGTTTTAATCATCAGCGCGTGGGCTGTTTTAGCTTTTGCGCAGAATTTCGGCATTGACCAACCCAGCCCCTCCGAAAAGCTCGATGTGAACGGGAACATCAAAGCATCCGGTTTCATATTATCACCCAATCGTCCGGCTTTCTCGGTATATCTCACATCTCATTGGACTACTCAGAATGCCGTAATCGTATATGCGGGAGTTAATTTGAATAATGGAGGTTACTACAGCACATCAACAGGCAGGTTCACCGCTCCCGTTGCAGGATTATACTCGTTCACTTTCGGAGGAATCAAATACAGCGGTTCCACCGGGCAGGTAGGACGCATGGATTTGCGGAGAAACGGCTCCGTCCTCAACCCTCAGTCGCGCGCCTCGGAGGGAGCAAATTATGGACAAAGCTCTGTTACCACCATCCTGTTTCTGAATGCCGGAGATTATGTTGATACTTGGAATACGGATGTTGGAGGATGGTACACGAATTACACTTTCTTTTCAGGACACCTATTATGAGGTTGACATGCATATTTTTTAATATGGCTTAACTATTTAAAAGAATAATCATGAAAAATGCAACCATCATCCTAATCATTTTGGGAATAGCGGCATCAGCCTTTTCCCAGAACTTCGGCATTGACCAGCCCAGCCCTTCAGAAAAGCTGGATGTGAACGGCTTCATCAAAACCAGCCAGGGTATCAAGTTTCCCGATGGTTCCGTTCAAACCAAAAAGCCACGGGTCATTCATTCGGAAGATACAAGGGGAGGATGTCCTCCGGGATGGGCGGCTAATACCGACATGATCAGTCAGACCTTTACGCTGACTGCAACCGCTGCGATATCTACAAGTTCGGCAATAATCAGGAATACTTCCGGCAGAGCGGATTTAGTGCTTTACGTGGACGGAGGGTTTGCGGACCAAACTCTTACTTATACTTCGTCCGCCCAATGGGAGGATGCGTACGTTCAATGGTCGGGGAATCTGGGACCCGGAACCCATACCATTTCCATACGGAGCCCTTCAGCCAGCATCTGGGGTTGCGGAAATTCATGGGGTTCCATTGATACAATAATTTTTGAATAAGATTGAACTTAGCTATTGATAATAGAATTTAATGATTAGGCATCTCTAAAAACCTGCTTTTTTCTATTGCGTCACGCTGCCCTCTCCAATGGGAGAGGTTAGATGATGGAGGTGCTTAGGGATAACATGTAAAACTTTCCAATCCATGAAAAAAATAATAACTGTTTTAACCATCAGCGCGCTTACCGCTTCGGCTTTCGCGCAAAATGTCGGTATTGACCAGGCAAGCCCTACCGAACGCCTGGATGTGAACGGATGGATTCAGGTGGGCAACGAATCAGCCGGTTCTTCGGCTACGGCTGGCGCCATCCGTTACAACAGCAACGGAAGCCTGCAATTCTTCAATGGTACAATGTGGAGATATATGGGAAGCCAGTCCACTACTTTTGTTAATTGGGGAAGGAACGATTGTCCTGCCGGCTCATCAGTAGTCTATTCCGGCCAAACCGCGAGCCATCATTATCAGCATTCCGGTTCAGGCGCCAATACTATTTGTCTTACCAATAGCCCAAGCTGGTCAGGAGCCACCTTCAACGATGCTGATCAGAATGCCGCGTTGATTTACGGCACCGAGTATCAGATGAGCGGATACGGCATTGCCACCTTTGGCAATGGGCTGACATCGGCACAATTACAGGATTATGATGCAGAATGTGCCGTATGCCTTGTTGATGACGCGAGCGAAACGCTTATGGTTCCGGGAACCACTAATTGTCCTTCGGGATGGACGTTGCGATATTGGGGATACTTAATGGGGAATCATTATACCCAGTCAAAGAATGAAACGGTTTGCGTTAATAATTCGCCCCTGCAAACCGGGGTTAACTCCGACTGCAACGGAAACCTTTGGTATCCGACAGAAACTGAAATGGGTTCCTTATTTGCCGGATATGTGCAAAACCGCGAAGTTACCTGCGCAGTTTGCACCAAGTAAAAACCTTAAAATCTAAAGCAATGAAAAAGATTATAGCAGTAGTACTCATCGCTTCATTAAGCGGAGCGGCTTTCTCACAGACAGGGCTGGGAGTGGACAAAGCAAGCGCTAACCAAAAGTTAGATGTAAACGGATGGATTGAAGTCGGCAATCAATCGGCTCCTGGCACCGGCTCTGCAGGTACCATTCGTTATAATACAAGTAACGAGAGATTGCAACTTCATAATGGCTCGGGCTGGGTAAATTTAAGTATCCGGGCAACAAAGTTCATCAATTGGGGACGTACGGATTGTCCATCCTCATCAACCCTAATCTATTCAGGATTTGCCGGAGGCACAAGTTATGATCAGGTAGGCTCCGGCTATCAGACGCTCTGTCTGTCATCAACCCCAAATTGGGTTGACTATAATGACGGTAATCATAATGGAGCCTTAGTTTATGGGTTGGAGTTTGAAACCAATTCTTCTTATGGCGTCAGCACTTTATTTTCATACCAGAATTATGATGCAAGGTGCGCGGTATGCCAGGTAGAGAACGCATCAACAATGCTTATGGTGCCGGGAACCACGATCTGTCCTTCCGGATGGTCGCAGCAATATTGGGGATACCTTGTTGCCACCCATTACACTCACAGGTACAGTGAATTTGTCTGCCTGAATAATACGCCCACATTTAATGGGAGCACTGCTAATAGCAATGGGGATCTTTGGTATCCCACTGAAGCGGAATTATGCTCACTTCGCGCTCCTTATGTGCAAAACCGCGAACTTACCTGTTCTGTTTGTACAAGGTAACTAATAAATCAATAAACCATGAAAAATATAACTGCTTTTTTAATCGTCACTTTCTGCTTCAGGCTGGCATTTTCACAGAATCTCGGCATTGGCGAGTCCAGCCCTACGCAAAAGTTAGATGTAAATGGGTGGATTAAAGTAGGCAATGAGTCTGCCGGCAGCAGCGCCACCACCGGAACCTTTCGTTATCATAGCAGCGGAATTCTGCAATTCTTCAACGGTTCTGCCTGGGTAAATGTAACGAATGCAACAACTACGTTTATCAATTGGGGCAGGAATAACTGCCCATCCACCTCAACAATTGTGTATGCAGGATATGCAGCCGGAGGGCACTACAACCATGGTGGTTCAGGGGCCAATTCAATTTGCCTTACCAATAGCCCGAATTGGGCTGTTTTTAGTGACGGTAACAACGATGGAAATTTGATTTATGGCATGGAATGGGAAACCAGCGGTTATGGACTTGCCTCGTTAGCAGGTTTTCATGACTACGATGTTTCTTGTGCTGTATGTGAGGCGGCTGCGGCTTCAGAAACTCTTATGATTCCCGGAACTACCAATTGCCCCTCGGGGTGGCAGAGTCAATATTGGGGGTATTTAATGGCAAACCATTACACTCAGAATAAAAGTTATTATATATGCATGAATGCGTCTCCAATGGCAACAGGAAGCAATGCCAACAGTAATGGCACCCTGTTGTATCCCACGGAAACCGAGCTTGGATCGCTTACCGGGTATGTACAAGACCGGGAAATGACCTGCGTTGTCTGCACCCGATAGATTTTGAGACAGAAAGAATCCTCACTGTCATTGAAATTGACAGATTACGTAAATCGAGCCATGTCTGAAAAATTATTGGTGATTATCACATGGCTCTTTTTGACTTCGCAGGGTGTTCCTGCCCAAAATATACAAATCAGTTTTCCTGACATCAGCGCTAAAAAAGGCGTCTATACGTATCTCCTCAAACCATACGGTTTGAAAATGGATACGGTTGCCAGAAGTGAGTTCATTAACGGAATTTGCACAGTTACTTGTAAAGGCTATCCTCAAGGGTTATACCGGTTGAATATTACCGGGATTGAGGCGCCTGTCTTCTTGCTGCTTGGCAATAACAATATTACCATGAAATATGAGCAGGGTAAAAATTCACTGCAAGAGCCGGTTTTTCAAAATTCACCAACCAACGCTGTCCTTCAGGAAATCCTGCATCAAAACGAGCAATACCATGCGGGACGGGATACATTAAGCCAAGCAGCGCAAACAATTTTTGAGTTCGACCCGCACTATAAGTCCAAACTGGATTCGGTGAGGATTGCTTACGATAATCTCCATGAGGAACACAACGCAATTCTGGATGATTTAGCCCGGCAAACTTCTGATGAATACCTGCTAAAAACATTGATTCCCCTTTTGAAATTTACATCATATACCAAAGATGCTGATAAGGTTAAATACGATAACGACAGGTCCTATCAGCATTATGAGTTTTTCAAAAAAATTGATTTTTCCCAAAAGCAACTTGCCGGTGATTTCTTTTACGCAAAGAAGTTGAACGAATACATCAGTTATTTCGGAGGCAGGAGTTCCACCGCCAAGCAGGAAAGCTGCCAGATGCTTGTGAAAGCATCTAAAGCCAACCAGGATGTTCAAAGATTTACGGTGGAGGTTCTTATGGAAATTTATTTCGACATGAAGGACTATGCGATGGTGGAGTATATCGGCAGCCTGGTGTCTTCCGAATCCTGCGAGGCACCGCGGTTAAGCGGTGAATTGCAACAGTACGTTGCCCAGTCAGCAGGACTTCAACCCGGCAAGACCGCTCCGGATATTTCGATGAAAGACCCGTCAGGGAAATACCAGGTGCTGTCATTAACCGCTCAAGCCCATAAAAACACGGTGGTTTTATTTTGGGCAAGCTGGTGTCCGCACTGCCTTGAATTAATTTCCAGGCTGAAATCCGTATATCCGGAACTGAAGGCGCGAAATGTCGAAATTTTTGCTGTCTCGCTCGATGAAAATAATGAAGATTGGGTTGGAACCCTGGCAGAAAATGACATCGGGTGGGTCAACGTAAGCGAACGCAGGAAATGGGAAACACAGGCGGTAAAAGACTACAATGTGCGGTCGACTCCCACGCTCTTCCTTCTTGCCGGTGATATGAAGATCCTCGGCAGGTATCATTCATTTGAAGATATGAAATCGGCATTGTGGTTAAACTAAACTTTTTATACCATCGGTAAAGAGGTTTCCGAATTGGTAACGAATGGCACCCGATGGTATATCCTCCGAAGGAGTCCGGAGCCCTTCGGACCGATCATGATTCGTTTTTCACAATTGTTTCGGGATAACCTGATCATTTGCGCAATCTCATTCCTTGCGAGAACCAGCGCTCGCTTGATGATGATGTCCTTTTGAAAATAGCAAAGGTGATAACCCGTGATAAAGATTTCGGTGAGTTGGCCTTCCGGCTGAACCGGGTTTGCGGTCTCGTTGACCAATACCGCGAACAATTGGAAAATTTCTTCTCGGTTATTCAGCGCGGTGTCATTCGAATAAGAAAAGAGGTTGAGAAGTGAACGTTTATTTAGCAGCCTTGATTGCTTAACTTGGTGGAAATAATTTTCCATGCTTAAAGAAAGCAGCAACATAACCGAAGCAATCATTCAACTCATCAAATCATTGCCTGAAACGCAGCAGGAAAAAATTGTGAAAACCGTTTCAAAGAAAAAAAAGGCAGCCCGGGCAAAAAATGAACAAGCATGGCGCGATTCGTCTGCAAGAAATTTCCTGAAAGGGTACGGAACAAATGAACCTGACTATACTAAAGCCGATATAAAAGAACCCAACCCGGAGTATAAAAAATGGAAGAAGGGCAAATAATCCTCACTGTTTTCCCGCAGGATAAACAGAAAAAACTTCGCCTCGCCCTCTTACTCAAACAGTTTCCAAAATATGGGGATTTTCTTGTTTGCGGCATTTCAACTCAATTGCACCAATACATTTCCGGTTTGGATTTGCTGATTGATGAAAAACATCCTGATTACAAAAAATCCAGCTTAAAAGCGGCAAGCGTTTGCCGTTTGAGCATGCTCACTGTGCTCACGAAGCAGGATATAACCGGAGTGCTTGGCGCATTGAGCGTGAAAACACATTCTCAGTTGCTTCACAATTTTTCTTCATTCTTACTTGAAAGGAAGAAAATCAATAAGAGAAATTTGAATCCTAAAATCACAGAAGTAAAGGAAAAAACAGTACACTAAGCACTGTGTACAGCGCACTCATTTTCTTTGTATTTTCATCCTCATTATTTCACCAAAAAACTCAACCCCATGTCCCCCAAAACCATTTTCCTCTCCGCATTTTTCCTTTTCGCATCAGCCCTCTGCCTCCAAGCGCAGGGCGTATATGAGTATGATGCTGTAACATACACCTACTTTGGGTCGGGCAATTATTACCAAATCGGAGTTTCAATAAGTAATAATTATGTTGGAACAACACAAGTAAAATCGAAATTTGAATCCAAAGGAGCTTTCAGCGATTTGACTCCATTATTAGAAAAGGTAAATGAATTAGCTAAGGAAGGATGGGAAGTCTATAGTACTTCAACATCACCTTTGTCGTCCGCTCCTCAATTAACCTACAACCTCCGCAGAAAGAAACCCTAATCTCTTCAACCACAAACCACAAACCGCAAACCACAAACATGGAAAAGAAGTACATCCTCGCCATTGACCAAGGCACAACAAGCTCAAGAGCCATCCTCTTCAACCACTCCGCTGAAATCCTCGGCATCACCCAGCAGGAGTTCACTCAGCACTTTCCCAAGCCCGGATGGGTCGAGCATGACGCAGAAGAAATTTGGAACTCAGTCGTCACCGTGGTAAAAGCCCTCTTCGAAAAGACCCACACCACAGCCGCAGAGATTGCCGCCATCGGCATCACCAACCAGCGCGAGACAACCGTAGTGTGGGACAAAACCACCGGCAAACCCGTTTACAACGCCATCGTGTGGCAGTCGCGGCAAACCGCGCCCATCTGCGACAAGCTCAAAAAAGCAGGGCACGACAAAACCGTCCGCAAGAAAACAGGATTGCTCATTGACGCCTACTTCTCCGGCACCAAGGTGAAATGGATTCTCGACAACGTTGCAGGCGCGCGCGAAAAAGCAAAAAAAGGCAACCTCCTCTTCGGCACCATTGACACGTGGCTCGTCTGGAAACTCACGGGTGGCAAGGCGCACGTCACCGATGTCACCAATGCCTCGCGCACCATGCTCTATAACATTCATCAACTCAAGTGGGATGATGAATTACAAAAAATCCTCACCGTTCCCGCCACCATGCTGCCGAAGGTGAAGAGCAGCAGCGAAGTTTACGGGCACACCGACACGCGCCTCTTCGGAGAAGCCATCCCCATCAGCGGCATGGCGGGCGACCAGCAAGCTGCCCTCTTCGGGCAGGCATGCTTCAGCCCCGGCATGGCAAAAAATACGTATGGAACAGGATGCTTCATGCTCATGAACACCGGCAGGAAAGCCGTTGCCAGCAAAAACGGGCTGCTCACCACCATCGCCTGGCAGGTCGCGGGCAAAACCGAATACGCCCTCGAAGGCAGCATCTTCGTTGCCGGCTCAGCCGTGCAGTGGCTGCGCGATGGCATGAAGTTTTTCCCTAATGCTGCCGAGTCAGAAGCCCTCGCCAGCGGCATCCCGAGCAATGATGGCGTGTATGTGGTGCCCGCGTTTGTCGGGCTGGGCGCGCCCTATTGGGATAGCGAAGCGCGGGGCGCCATCTTCGGCCTCACGCGCGGCACAGGCGTCAGCCACATCACGCGCGCCACCCTCGAATCCGTTGCCTACCAGACGAAAGACGTCCTCACCGCCATGGAAAAAGACAGCGGCATCCGCCTGCGCGACCTCCACGTTGACGGAGGCGCCACGCGCAACAACTTCCTCATGCAGTTCCAGAGCGACATGCTCGCGGTGCCCGTAGTGCGCCCCGTAGTAACCGAAACCACCGCCCTCGGAGCCGCCTACCTCGCAGGCTTAGCCGTAGGATTCTGGCGCGACCTCAAAGACGTCAGCGCCAACTGGAAAGCCGAACAAACCTTCAAGCCCTCTATGAAAAAACCCACCCGCGAAAAACTCTACGAAGGCTGGAAGAAAGCCGTGAAAGCAGCGAGAGGATTTAAGTGAAAAGTCCCCCTTGCGCGCAGGTCATGGTGAGCGAAGTCGAACCATAAGCGTGTGCGAAGGGGGTTAGGGGGATGATTTGGCGCGGGGGATCTCGTTTCTTTATCGTGTCGCACTCGTAGCGTTGCGCGTCAGGAGTTCATCAATATCTTGTAACTAAAGGAATTGCTATGTTCACCTAATGTGAACTTTTGATTATCATTGTCCGTATATTTGCATGAGAGTTCATTTAATTAAGAAGAAAACGATTGAGCAATTCATTGCTGACCATGCGCAGAGCCGAATACCATTGACGCTTTGGCTTGCAGTATTGAGAGCAGTGGATTGGAAAGAGCCGGGCGACATCCTGAAATCGTTCAGTTCGGCAGATTTACTCGGCAAAGGCAGCAACCGAGTGGTCTTTAATATCGGAGGAAACAACTATCGCATGATTTGCAAATACTGGTTTGGTAAAACAAAGGCGCACCTGTATATCAAATGGCTCGGAACACATGCGGAATATGATGCGCTTTGCAGCGGGAATAAACAGTATTCAGCAGAGAATTACTAAAATTAAAAGAAATGGAAACACTGAAATACAGCGTCATCAAAACCGAAACCCAATACAACAAGTATTGCAAAAAACTGGAAGAGTTGCTTGGCCACGGCTCAAAGAGCAAAGCCATCCGGGATGAGATTGACCTGCTCACCTTGCTCATTGAAAAATACGATGAGCAGCATAACACTATTGACGAAACCATTGACCCGATAGAAATGCTCCTGCACCTGATGCAGGAAAACAACATGAAATCCGTTGACCTCGCCCGGTTGCTTGGCGTGAGCAAGGGGTTGGTTTCAGACATCCTTAATTACAAAAAAGGCTTGAGTAAAGAAAACATCCGCAAACTCTCCGAGCGGTTCAAACTCTCCCAGGAAATCTTCAATCGAGCTTATGAATTATCCTCGTCTTCATCAAGTCGCTTTGGCAGAAGAAAAAGGTTGGCAAGGGTTTGAAACCGCGTAAATATTACGATAGCAAAATGGAAAATTATGGTGATGCCATACGCACGGCAGTCGAAAGACTTCTGCCAATCCAAACCCACGAGTGTGCTCACGCCAGGACCCACGCAGAACACTCGCGGGAACGCGGGGGAAAGCGGCAAAAAAATAAACTATGTTTGTAAAAAACAGCAACGTGTTTACCAATGACAAGGTTTTGGATGAAATCATGCAATTAGATTTTTCCTCTCGTGAGATGTTGATTGATATTGTTCGCAAGCGGCAGGTGCAAGAAAGAAGGAAAGAAATTGCCCGCAATGCCCGCAAAGCCAAAACTGAATTCAAGCGGGGAAAGTTAAAACCCGCGTCTTCCGCCAATATTATCAAGCGTCTTAACGCTCGTTGATTTTGCATCCTGTATGCCGCAACGTCAACTCGTTTATCCTTCAAATGTTATGATAAAAACAATTCAAATCCTGCTGTTGGTATGCGGCATTTGCCGCACAATGTCTGCACAAAATGATACCGCATGGTTTGATGCCGACTGGAACCCGACTGTAAAATCTTCAGCGGAATTTTACAGACCTGCCCCGCAGAAGGAAGAATATTTTTTCAGGATTATAGATTACTATGTGAATGGCGCAAAGCAGTGCGAAGGGTTGTCGCAATCACCGGATGATATTCAGTGGCAGAGAAAAGCGATTTGGTTTTATCCTGATGGCGACACGCTGCAAACTGCCAACTATGATGCGGGCATGTTGAACGGGCAATTCAAATCATTTTACAATTCATCTCAGGCACATGCCGAGCGTCATTTCGTGAACGGAAAAGAGGAAGGCAAATATGTGGGATATTACCCCGATGGGAAAATTTCCCTTGAAATGAATTTCAGGAAGGGCAAGCAAAATGGACAGGTCGTAAAATATTTCAGGAACGGACAAGTGCAAATCAGCGGGAATAAAATCAACGACTACAATGACAGCGTGTGGGTTGAATATTTTGATAACGGGAAACTAAAAAACCTGATTGACTATTCCATGGGTGATGTGAAAGGCAGGCATCACATTTTTGAAAAAGAGGAGGGTTCTTACATCAAACTGGAAATCTACAATGGCGCGCTTGTTTCTGCGGATATTCAAAAGAGTGATGAGAATCATGCTTTTCAAAGGCGGATGGAACTGAACGGCAACCGCGAACATTGGCGGCTTTACAACGGAAACGACCTGCTGCTTGAATATTTCTTCGAAGGATATAATCGCGCTGGCGTGTGGACGAAATATGCCAATGACGGCAAAACGGTGATTGACCGCTTTCAGCACAAAAATGCAAACTGCTATTTCGCGGGAAATACATTAGTCGTAACGGAATATGGATTTGGCGCGTTGCAGGAAAAATTTACCATGACGGATTTTGGGCAGGAGAAATCGGATTGTCTGAACGGAAAAGGCGAATTTATGACCGAGTATGGCGATAGGGTTAAATACGAATACAAAAACGGAAAGTACAAATCAAAAATTCCGCTGGAGCAGTGTGTTCCTCATGCAAGGAATATGGCGGAAGTGGAAGAAATTACGGTCATTGATTATCCATGGGGAGAGCCGCCTGAAATTGAACCGGAGTGGTTGCCGGAACTAACCAAAAATGTTCTTACGGTGAATGAAATCTCTTTCACGCAGCACAAAGGAACATTTGATGGTATTCAGTTGAACATTTTGTCGTATCCGGATTATAGGCAATGCAAAGCGGCATGGAAAACGCTCTTGCCCTCGGAAAATGAATTGTTTTTCTACTTCAACGAAGACGGGCTTTTTAAGGCGAAAATGGGAAATACAGCGCGGGTAAAGTATAAACAGGATATACTGAATTTGAATGATTTGTCTGCCTGCATCCGTCAGCTTTTTGAGGAGGAGCATTTTTATTTCTGGGACGTTAAAGACGCTTTGTTTTACGCCAGCGAGCGCTTGCTCAGAGAAACGGATGATGACTATGATTATGACGATTACTATGATGATGACGGAATCGTTATGCCTGCTGCCACGGAGGATGTCCAAGATACTGAGGAAGTGTTTGTTTTTGTGGAAGAGATGCCTCAATTTCCCGGTGGCGACAGGGCGCTGCTCAGTTTTATTCGTGAGAATCTGAATTATCCTCGTGAAGCAATGGATAAAAATATTGAAGGCAAAGTATTCATCCAGTTCACGGTTTACAGAAACGGCAGCGTAGGAGATATCAAAGTTCTGCGCTCCGTACATCCGCTATTGGATAGGGAGGCTGTGAGAGTCATTGCCGACATGCCCAAGTGGATTCCGGGAAAACAACAGGGAAAAGAAGTGAATACGCAGTATAACATTCCGATTGTTTTCAAGTTGGAGTGAGCGGGAAGCATTGATTCCAGACACTTGCGCCAGTGTTGGGGCTTGCCTGCTTCGCGTTATTTAATTTCCTTTCCGAGTTTATCAATGAAAAAATTTCTCCCGCCCCCCGTGTGCCTGCAAGGGTGTCCCTTGCAGGTTGACAACTGCAAGCCTGTGGCTTGCGTTGCCAGAGGCAACAGGCTAATCAATAAGTACCCCTCCGTTGCCGCAAGTGTTCCGCGTTGCTTCTGCGCGTGAGCACACTTGGTTGTTTTCAATTGGCTGAAGACTTTTGTCTTCCGCGCCCAGATAATCCACAAGCCAAGGCTACCTCCGTTTCTTCCACGATTTCGGATGCCGT
>CAZCXH010000087.1:0-19750 GCA_964502525.1 uncultured Chitinophagaceae bacterium | reverse complement strand
CTCTCCTTTGGAGAGGGGGCGGGGGTGAGGCTGGTGCCGCAATGACGTTATTGTTATTTTTGTTACTAGCCTCCTGTACTTTTTTTAAATCAAATGAACTTATCAACGGCTCGCCTGCACCGGAAATATCCGTTCCCGACCGAAATGGGGCGCCACTTCAGCTTTCATCATTCAGGGGAAACATTGTGCTGGTGAACTTCTGGGCATCATGGTGCAAGCCGTGCCGGGAGGAGAACCCAAAATTGGTGGCGCTTTACGACAAGTATAAAGATTCATCTTTCAAAAAAGCCGATGGCTTTGATGTGCTCAGCGTGTCGCTGGATACGGAGAAAGACAAATGGCTGAAGGCAATCGAAGATGACGACCTTCATTGGGAAAATCACGCCTGCGACCTGAAAGGCTGGAGCAGCCCTGCGGCTGACAGTTTCCGCGTAAGTTCTATCCCTTCGGTTTTTCTCATTGACCAAAACGGCATTATCATCGGTAAAGATTTAAAGATGAAGGAATTTGACAAGCTGCTGGGGATGCTGGTTGCGGAGTAGCATGTCAATCCGTATCTTGCCTTTACTCTTATTTTGTTTAGGCTTCTTGCAATTTATGCCATCGGTAAACAGGTTTCCGAACTTGTACCAAATAGTACCCGATGATATATCCCGATCACAGTTCGTTTTTTACACTTGTTTCGGGATAAAATGGCATAAATGCTTAACTTAGAAATATCAATTCATCACAATGCACATTGACGAAATCATCTGCATAGATAAGGAAATCATGGGCGGGACTCCCGTGTTTACGGGAACGCGCGTACCGGTTGAAAGTTTTTTTGACCACCTTGAATCAGGAATCACCATTGATGAGTTCCTGATTGATTTCCCGTCAGTAAAGAAAGAGCAATGCGTTGCATTGCTTGAAATAACCGGTAAGCTGATTTCCTCCAAAAATTTCAGGCAGTGGTATGAAAATGCTGCTTGATGAAAATCTGCCTCATCGCTTATACAAAGATTTTCCTTCCGAACATGAAGTTTATTCGGCTCAATATATGGGCTGGCTTGGATTGAAAAATGGTCCTCTCCTTGATGCGATGACCAAAGAGGGCTTTGAAGCGCTGATCACATGGGATAAGAATCTTAAATTTCAGCAAAACTTCAGCAAGTACCCGATAACAGTTTTCTGCTTCCACACGCCATTTAACAAATACTTGTTCCTGAAAGGCAAGGTGCAAAAAATAATTGAGGCCATTGAAAAAGGTGTAAAACCGGGTACTGTCATAATCGAGTAGCTTGAGTAGAATCACCTCACCAGCGTCACGCTCCCAATCTTATCGAACGTGTTACCATCGAGGAAATCTCCGGTGATGTGATAGACGAAAACTCCGGGATTCACTTCTGATCCCTTGAAAGTTCCGTCCCACCCTTCGTTGATGTTTCTCGTTTCGAAGATCACGGCACCCCACCTGTTGAATATCTGCAAGGTGGCGGTTCTCACAGCCCCCAAATCAATAGGGTAATACACGTCATTGAAGCCGTCTCCGTTTGGCGAGAAGATATTGGGCATGTGCACTTCATATTCGGTTTCTACGACAACGGTAATCTCATCTTTCGACACGCAACCGTTGATGTCGGTAACAACAACGGTGTACGTTTTATCCTCAACGGGCGTCACAACTGGATTCGGGCAATCGGTGCAACTCAGGTTGTCAGAAGGAGTCCATTCTATGCTGGCGATAGAATCTGTTAAGATTACCTTTGATTTAATTGTATCGCTTGCTCCAAGCGCGATAAACAGATAGGGATCAAGGTCAACCGTGAAACCGGCCGATTCAGTAAGCGTGAACGAATTGGTCGCAAAGCATCCATTGTTATCTATCACCATCACACCATATTCTCCCGCTTCCAGCCCGGTAAACAGGCTGTCGCTTTGGAACAGGTTCGCCTTCACTGAATACTGATAAGGGCGCACGCCACCTTCGGCAAGCACAGTTATTTCTCCATCCGTTCCTGAAAGACAAATAATGTTATCCGTGCCAGCGATTGAAACGGTCAGATCATCAGGACTGCTGACAATGACGGTATCTTTTGCGGAACAACCGTTCTCATCCCATACTTCAAGAATATAAGCTCCTGCGGAAAGAGTTGTTTGCACCGGGTTATCGCTGGGCGGACTGGTATTCCATGAGAAAGTGTTTGCTCCCGTGCCGCCAGTGACGTAAGGAACTGCGATACCGCTGTTGTCTTCATAGCAGAGCACATCGGTGGCAAAGGCATCCACCTTCAACTCGTCAGGATCTTCTACAAAAGCCGAGAACTCACCGGCACACGCAACAGAATCAGTTACCGTCACATCATAAATCCCCGGGGCAAGGCCGCTGATTAATGAAGTATTTTGACTATTCGACCAGCTGTAACTGTACGGAGAAGTGCCGCCACTGACATTGATTTCCGCTTGCCCGTCATTCAACCCAAAGCAAGAGATGCCAGTAACATTGAATGTTGCCGTCAATCCCGGAGCGGAAGCGATGGTGATTGAATTGGTAGCCTCGCAATCGTTGACGTCTGTAATAATCACCGTATATGTTCCCGCAGGCACATCGGTTTGATCTTCGGTAAAAACAAAATTCGACCACAGGAAATCATAAGGCGGTGTTCCACCGCTGGGCGTCAATTCGATATCTGCTTCGGCACTGGTCGCACAGCTAACGCCCGTTGCGGTTATTGTTGATGTAATCGCAGCAGGCTCTATCACCTCTGCCATGGCATACACCTCGCATCCTTCGTCATCTGTGATCGTCACATGATAAATTCCACCGGCTACGCGGGTAAGGTCTTGCGTCTGAGCGTTGTTTGACCACGCGTATGCAAATGGAGGAACACCTCCGACAACATCGAGATCAACGCGCCCGTCTGTTTCACCGCTGCAGGTCACGTCATCCACGGTGATCTCCGTGTATGCGGCTGCAGGCGCATCAACAGTTGCGGAAAGCGTGAATTCGCAATTGTTCAAATCACTAATAACCACACTGTAATTTCCACCTTCCACATTCACGATGTCTTCCGTTTGAAGGGAATTTGACCAACTGAAAGAGTAATTAGGAACACCACCTGAGGGCGTGATATAAACCGCGCCATCCGCAATCCCCGGACAGGCAGCGTCAGTAGTTGAATCCACGACTGCCGATAATACAGGCGGTTCAAGAATGTCCACCGCTTCAACATACGTGCATTGGTTTACATCGCGAACAATCAACGTGTAATTACCGGCAGCAAGACCGGTGAAGGTTCCGGCTGGTTGGAAAATGATGTTGTTGATGGAATATTCATAAGCAGGCGTCCCCCCCGTTACGGTGGAAACTGTTATCACCCCCGTGCTTTCACCGTGACACAGCACATCCGTTTTGATGACTGTTGCGGTTAATGAAATGTTAGCGCCAATTGTTGCCGAATCAAACGCCACGCAATCATTGCGGTCTTCCACGCCAATCAGATATGTGCCTGCGGTTAGCCCGGTAAAAGTCGGGCTGGTTTGAAGAGGTCCATTGTTGATTGAAAATTTGAAGGGCGCGGTGCCTCCGGTGGCGCCAAGCGTGAGGGTGGCATCGTTGATGCCGCCACAGCTCGCATTGGCGCTTGAAGCAGCATTCACCGCCAATACATCTGGCTCAAACATGGAGGCACTGAACGTGTCAACACAGCTATGATTATCTACTACAATAAAGTGATATGTTCCACCGGAAAGATAGTTGAAAGCACCGCTTTGATAGAAATTCACGCTGTCCATGGAATAGCGATAGGGACCTGTTCCACCGGAAGCGGTTATTACCATCAAGCCATCCCCCTCTCCGTTGCATGTTACTGAAATCTGGAACAATTCCGAACCGATCAATTCTGAAGGTTCATCCACCTGCACGTTGAGCGTAACCTCGCATCCGTTGCCATCCTGAACCAGCACGGTATAGAGGGCTGCAGTCAGACCTGCGAAAACGGAATCATTTTGGAAGGTTGTTCCGCCATCAATAGAGAACCGTTTGGGCAGCACTCCGTTGGTTGAACTAACTCTTATCTCGCCATCATTGCCACCATAGCAATCAACATCTTTTTTAGAAAACAATGTGAGCGTAAGAGAAGGAACGAGGTCAACATCAATCGCTTCGATTATCTCGCAGTTATTGGCATCGCGGATGGTGATATAGTACGTTCCTCTTGGCAGGTTATCGTAAACTCCGGTGCAGGTATTGAATACTTGCGGGAAGTTAATTGCACACAAATAGGGTGCAGCACCCATGGAAGGATTAGGAGTAATGGTTCCATCACTGAATCCCGCGCAAGTTTCCGGTGTGCTGGCGAGGTTGCCTTGAATTCGCGGTGGGTCAGTTAAAGTAACATCGGTTGATTCCTCGCAAGTGTGAGCATCACGCACAACAACGTTGTGCGTTCCGGCCGGCAGTCCGGTGAAGGCAGATGTCGGCTGATAAGGTCTCAGACCGGGAATTGCATATTCGTAAGGGGTGGTTCCTCCGGTTACGGATGGAACGGAAATCTCCCCGGTAGCTTCACCGTTGCAAACAGGATCATAGCCCTGGGTTGTGAATGCGATTGGCTGTGGCTGGTTGATAACCACCGTATCGAACACAGTGCAATTGCGGGCATCGGTTACTCTTGCAATGTATTGTCCTGTAACCAGCCCTGAAATCGAATTAGACGTTGACCCTCCGGGAGCCCAGAGATATTGATAGCTTGGAGTGCCACCGGTGACATTGATTGTTGCGCTGCCATCACTCAATCCGTTGCATGAAACATCAGCGCGAATGATATTGGTGCGTATCGCTAATGACGGGTCTTCGCCAATGGTGATATTAAAGAGTCCCATTTCAGCCGCGGTGCTGCCGTCAATGACAATGTAATAATTTCCGGGGGTGCACAGATTTTCAGCAATCATGGATTGAGGAGAGCAAGACGGTTCATCGCGATTGATATAAAGCTGGTTGCAGTTTCCGTCCAAAAGATAAAGCGTGGTGTTGAAAGTCGCTCCGTTGCAGAGATTGATGCGAACCCCCATTGCCTGGGCAATGGTGAACCTAAGAAATACATCGTTTCCGGGATCGCCAAAGTCGTTGTTGTAACACTCAGTGCTGTTAACGTGAGATAGCATCCCTCCGGGGTTGAGTGTTCCAACATCTATGGGACTGGAGCAGTTGTCGCCATTCAGATACCGCCAGTAAGATTCGATACGCGGGAGATAATTGTTATTGCAGCCTCCGGTAAGCATGCCATGGCTAAACCACCGGCACGGGTTGCCAAGCCGGTAATCTATTCCGGTGCGAAACGGATTCGAATTGCAGTAGTTATCATCGCCTTCACTAAAAATACATCCTCCGAAAGGATTCGATACGCAGCAGGCATTCGCGGTAAAAGTACACCTTGATCCACCGCATGCTCCGCTCAAAGGATCAGCGTCAAGGTCATCTTCCCATGCTTCGAGCCGGATGTCAAACACTTGGGGAACTGTTGCAGTCGGATATGTTCTCGCAAAAATTTCAGTATTCAGGTCGGCTGAAGTTGCCGGTGGATCGAAATCGGACGTGAGGCATTGTCCTCCCTGCCAGCCGGAGCCCATGTCATCCCGCGCCCACACCTTGAACGTGAAATCATCCGGGCTGAACCCCAGGCTGAAATCCGTGCCGCTATGACCAACGTGTATTTCCCTTACCCTTACCCTTAACTCAATGGGTCCATCACTATATTGCGAAAACAACTCGGTTTGAACAAAAAGCAGCGCGCATAAACACAAGAAAACTTTTCCGCTTATTATTTTCATCATAGCCTTTAGCATGGATTTACCCCTCACTCATGAGAGAGATGCAATAATATCGAAAAATGGGGCGGTGCTTCAATCAGAAAGTTAGAAAATTAAGGCGTGATTGTCCAAATTATTTATACATCCTTTTCCACCAGATAGTAGGCAGCAGTGGTAATAAAATCACGGAAAAAATGAATGGATGAAATCACCGGCAACTGCTTCACCGGCTTCATCCCGAATTTGTAGGCATAAATCGGATTAATCAGGTATAGTTGCCTCTTCGTGATTCTGAAACCTTCTTTTTTGAGCAGGTTTTCAAAACGTCCGGTTGATAGGCCTGTTTCCACATTTTCGATAAGCGTATCAATACATTCGGGCGACTCTCCGAACGACTTTAGAATCATCCTGTAAACCGGCACCGGCAGCAGGTGATAATAGGGCATTTTTGAGAGCAGTTTGCTTTTGCAAATCTGCTGGTGCCCGCCAAATGGCATATACCATGGAGGAAAGCCGAAAAACACCTTGCCTCCCGGATTAAGGAATTCGCCCAGACGTGCTATGAATTTTTCCTGGTCGTGGATATGCTCGATTACATCCTTCAGAATAACCAAATCGAACTTCATCAAAAGCTCTTGAGTTTTTACATCATAGATGTCTTTTGCAACCAAGGTCAGTTTCCCGTCCATCAAATAGTTGTGCAAGAATTTACGCGCCCATGCCAGCCGATGGTCATGCAGTTCGATTCCCATGCAAAATGTACCGAGTTCAAGAAACGCCTTCAGCACCCCAGCCTCAGCACAGCCTATTTCCAACACATTTGTATTCGAACCGATTTTAACATGATCCTTTATGAAGGGAATGACGGAGGTTTTCGAATTTTCATATTGAATCTGGAAATACCGCTCTTTGTCTGCGTGGAAATCGAAAGCCATCGCCAAATAGTTTAAAGTTTGAAGCCCGCCTGTTCGGCAGACAGGTTTGAATGTTTAAAGTTGAACTCGCTTATGCCGAAACAACTCAGGTTTTCGAACAATTGAACTGTAGAATATTCGGTATTAACCAAGAGTACGTCTCTTTGCATCGGAAATTCGACTACTCTTGGTATAATTCCAAACTTAAAACTTCACACTTTATATTTTAATGCTGTACTGAAACACAAAATTCAGCGGAGGATCCATCTTGGCGGGGCGGTAGGCTGACTCGCGGTTGATCACATTGTTTACAATAACTGAAAGCTTTCCATATTTGTCAAAATTATAGGCGCCCCTCAGGTTCCAGAAGACATCGCCCTGTATCCTGCGTTCCTGCTGCTCAATGCGGTATGCTGCCAGGTCCTCAACGCGAAACTCAAGATATTCATCAACTTTTTCAACGAAGCTGTAGTATTGGAATTCGGTTCCCAAAGTGAAATGACCGAGGTCAACTTCAACATCGGCCTTCAACGTGTGGCGGTAGCGGTATCTCAGCAAGCCTTCCAGAATGTCATCATCAATCGTGCCCATGCTCTTGAAAAAATTATGGAGATAGTTGCCAACGTTGTTTAATGTTTCGTCTCCACCGACCTCATTCAGTTCCACGGGATAGGTAAACGTATAGCCTCCGAAAGTCCTCACCGGAATTTTGCCGAAAGAGCCTTCTCCAACGAACGACAATTCGTAACCCGCGATCCTCGCCCGGCTGATATTCACAGATTTAAATCCGAGATATTTAATATCAAAGGGCATATCAGGTTGCGGAGGATAGAATCCGAATGTAAATTCAATCATATCGTAGTATTCCTGCCAGAAAAGCGCCCAGTCAATGTAACCCACCCATTTGCTGATTTTAACGCCTTGTTTGATCCCCAGTTCGCCCGATCCGCCATATTCAGGGCTTAAACCAGGATTCGGGAATATGGTGAATCCTTCGATGCTTGCATTGACAAAAAATTCTGCGATTGAAGGAAATCGGTAACCCATTCCTCCATTGAGCCGGAGGTAGGTTCGCTTTGCCGCCTGGTAATTGAATCCAATCTTGAACGTGCCAGCCGTGGTATCGGTAGTATTGTCCAAACTGAAAGTTTCCACCCGTCCGCCCAGGGAGATAAGCAGCTTTTTTATATCAAGATCAACCTGCGCGAACAATGAACCTTTGGTGAATTGATGATTACCGAATGATTCCTGGTCGTTGATGATATTATGCTCCGCAACAACCCCTGTAATGAAGGTAATGATCTTCGGAAATTTTTTCTGGTATTGATAATCGCCATAGATAATGTGCGCAATAGGATAGTTTGAAGTGAATTGCACCGCCAGCCGGTTGTATCTTCCGCGTATGGCGTGTTTACCGTCTCTGCGGTCGAAGAACGTTAAATAGGGGTCAAGCGTTATACTTTGCCTGTGCGCCAGCGCAAGCGTTCCCCGGTCATCATAGTCATCGCTGCCTGAAGGAATGTATCCTCCCCACGTTGCGTTTTTCCAGATAAAGTAATCAGTTTCCCGGCTGTCCATCATGTTGAAATTAAGTCCATAGGATAGCCGCTCGAACTTCTCCGGCCGATGACGCAATTTCCCAACAAGCCTGACAAACTGCCGGTCATTCATCCGGATAAATCCTCTTTCCTTTTCCAGCGCTCCGCCAATTACCAGGTCAAACCGGCCAATTTTTCTTGCGTGAGAAAAAGAAGCTCCATAGCGCATAGGCGGCAGCAACTTGGGGTCGTCCAAATGAACCGATGTGTCGTAAAGCACTTGAAGCGTTGAATCAGGGGGAAGATATAACGAGTCTTTAGGCGGCAACTCCTGATCAATGTTCATGGTATTGGGTTTCCCCCACCATTTCATGGTATCATTCCGGGGGTTGGCATAAATATGATAAAAAATTGATGCTTGTGTTTCAGGCTGTTCGCGTGGAAACTTGGTCCTCACGTTGATCACACCGTTCAATGCGGATGCTCCGTACAGTGCCGATGATGAGGCTTTCAGCACTTCCACCTGTTCCACAATTTCAAGGGGGATATTGCTCCATCGGATATCGCCCCTGTCGGCAGTGATGACAGGCAGTTCATCCACCAGCACCAGCACACGGCTGCCCGCCCCGTAGGAATAACCGCTCCCGCTTCGGATAACCGGCTGGTCGTCAATCATGCTTACCCCGGGTATCCTGTTCAGCGATTCTGAAAGCGTCACCGCATTGGTGCTTTTAATTTGATCTGCTTTCATCACATTGATGGAGGCAGTTTCCTTTGACAGTTGCCTCTGGAATTTGCTTCCGGTCACAACGACTATATTGAGTTCTTCGGATTTTTCAATCAACTCAATCATAAGGTTTACTGTATCTCCGGCTGCGGCACTTACTTCCTTTGACAAATCCGCATACCCCACAAATAGGAACTGCATCGTGTATTTGCCGGGTGTAACAGACAGGCTGAACATTCCGTTGAGATCGGTAACCGCGCCCGTGGTTTCGTCCAACTTCACAGCCACCCCAATCAACGGTTCTTTGGTCTTGGCATCTGCCACCTGTCCCGTGATGACGGCCTTTTGGGCAAAAACGGGCATGCTTGAAACAAGATGTATCAGAAATACACACAGTTTCCTCATAATACCATTGATTTTTGCATGGTGAAATTACGGATTTGAGATTTTTGATTCATGATGAAAGTCAATTTGGAAGTTCATGATCGTGAATCCTAAAATTCGTGATTGCGTCATGCCGGTAATCAACCCGGTGAAAATCTGAAAAATAATGACGGTATCTCCCAAAGATTCTGAAATGAGGATGTCCACTCTAGATTAACGGTGTATTAAACCGGCATTATTAATGCTGACTTAATCCGGCTGTAAATTCCAATGCATCTGCGGTGTGTCTTTTTGCTCCAAAGCCAGGTGTTCCGCATACAATGGAACGTATCCGGATGCTTCCTTAAAGTTTCCGTTTCATCCTGTGTCAAGCGGCTGGCCTGCGACAAATTTCGATATGAGCAGTGTTTTATTAAGAACAGCTATTGGCGCATGCGGAATTGGACTTCTGTTCACAGCGCGGTCGTTCATTTTAATTCACACCGAAAAAAGCAGCCGGATATCAGAAAGGGATGTGGTGTTTGCCAACAAGCTTCAAAATCATTGCAATTATTGCGAATCTTTTCAATTCCTGTCTTGTGATTCAGCTATTGACACGCTGTATTCCAATCTGCCTTACAGTTATTCAGAAGGAATAGCTGAATTGACAGATTATTTTCAGGCAATTGACTCATCAGGAATTCATCCGAATGGCGCGCTTTATTTGAAAGCAATGGCTGTGGCAGACTTTGTCTTTGCAGCATTCAGTTACAGATTCATGGGTGATGAAACGGGCATGGCCAATGACAGCTCCGCTATTCGAAAATGGAATCAACTGTCGCTCAGCGAATGCTTTGACCTGGGAAATAATAACTATTCGGCTGTTTACTGCGGGGATCGAACTGATTTTTTTTGCAGGCTTTCGGATTCTCTTCTTCAGTTGGAAACAGAGGTTATCTCTATAGACGGAATTCATACTTTTCCGCTCAGCGTTATTAATGGCCAGCGATATCTGATTGATCCTTATGACCCATTTACTGTCATCAACTCCGAAAATAAAATGGTTTTAGATTATGATCAGATACAAAATATTCCGCCTGCTAAAATAAAAGTTATCCGTTCTGCTCGAATTTTCGGGTGTTCCAGAGAATTGATTTCTATTCCTTTTCTGAAAGAAAGAATTGCATCTGAAAATCTATGCGATGTGATGAGATTCACTCTTCAGTTGGCCGAAAGCGAGGGCATGGATACAACGCAGTCCGGTTGGAACAGGAAAATCCATATCCCTGACTTCACGAATGCGCAGCGAACTTTAAACAATAAAAGATTTTATTACTCCCTTCGATTATGCTCAAGACCTGAGGGTTTCATAGGCGATTATCCTTCCCTTGTTCGTTTTTATTTTTAACTGAAACTGGTTATCATAAGGAAAGTTTGTACATTCAGGCGCAGCATCCATTTTAAATATAAATAATATATTGCAATTCTAAAAATTGTTCTTTTATCGCCTCACCCCTTCCTTCTCCAGAAGGAGAGGGAGTAAGTGGTAGAATTTTTAGAACTGCCCTATAGTATTATAATTGTAATGCGTGATTAAGATGGTTGCGCCCTTTATGATGCTATCTTTGTAAAAAGAAAAGCGCCAATGAGTTTTAAGGGTACGGATACTTATATCGCTGCCAGGGAGCTTCAAGTTGCAGTCAGCGCATCCATCCACCTGCAAAAGCCCTTGCTTGTTAAAGGCGAACCCGGTACGGGGAAAACTTTGCTCGCGCATGAGGTGGCGAAGGCGTTGAGCAAAAAAATCATCACCTGGTATGTAAAATCTACCACCACCGCACAGCAAGGCTTGTATGAATATGATGCTGTTTCCCGCCTGCGTGATTCGCAACTTGGCAGAGAAGGCGTTGAAAATATCGCCAACTACATCAAAAAAGGAAAACTGTGGGAATCATTTGAGACTGATGAGCCTGTTGTGTTGCTGATTGATGAGATTGACAAAGCTGATATAGAATTCCCCAACGATTTGCTGCTCGAATTGGACAAGATGGAATTTTTCTGCTACGAGCTGGCAAAAACAATTAGCGCAAAGCACCGCCCGATTGTTTTCATCACTTCCAACAACGAAAAAGAACTGCCTGACCCGTTTTTACGCAGGTGCATTTTTCATTACATCCGCTTTCCCGAAAAAGAAACGATGCAGGAAATCGTGAACGTGCATTATCCCGGCTTGCGGAAAAAACTGGTAACGAACGCGATGAAAATCTTCTACGACATACGCGAAGTGCGCGGCATCAAAAAGAAACCCTCCACCAGCGAACTGCTCGACTGGATTAAATTGCTGCTGATGGACAATGTAGATGAAAAAGAGATGGAAGGAGCCGACTTGCGCACCTACATTCCGCCACATGCCGGAGCGTTGCTGAAGAATGAGCACGACTTGGAATTGTTGCTGAATTTGGGGAAGCTATACCGTTATTGACCTTCCCTTGCGGATTGATTCGCGTAGGGCGGGGGGACGAATTCCGGCAGAAATGATAACCTCAGACACGCTTGCCCCCTCCAATAAAATCAGGGAAAGAACGATATAAGAAAAATACATATTGCATGATCTTTATGGAGTGATCATCCGATGGTTTTTTTACAGAGGCTCCAGAAAAGACGATACCCCAAATATGTGGACTTCCCACCCACACCTTGTTATTAACTCCCCTGTTCATTGAAGCGCGTATGTTTTTTCTTTACCTGAAATATGTAAATCCCTATGAAAGAACCTAATGCCCTCAACAGCGTGGCGGAATTTCATCGCACGTTTCAGCACCCGGTTTTGCGTGAACCGGCTATACCCTCGGATGAACGGTGCAGGCTGAGGCTCTCACTGCTCAAGGAGGAACTTGGAGAACTTGAATACGCGGTAAATAACAAAGATATCAAAGGTGTCGCGGATGCGTTATGCGACCTTCAGTACGTGCTTTCCGGGGCGGTATTGGAATTCGGGCTTGGCGACAGGTTCAAGGAGTTATTTGATGAAGTGCAGCGCTCCAACATGAGCAAAGCCTGCCGGACGAGGAAGGAAGCGGAAGAAACCGCAGAGCATTATCAAAGGGTGCACAACACCGAGTGTTATTACCGGGAGATTGGCGGGAAGTATCTTGTTTATCGGGCTACGGATAACAAAACCGTGAAATCAGTCAACTACTCGCCTGCTGATCTTGACAAGGTGCTTAAAGGAGAAAACATAGATGCCGTTGTTTACTTCGGCTGATACACCTTCATCGCCTTTTTCAGCACTTCTTCTTTTTCAAGGCTGGCGGTTTTCGTCTGCAGGTTTTGATACAGGCGCGTCTGGTCTATATATTCCGATGCCATAGCGGATGCATTATAGGGCAGCAGCGACTCGATCGTTTCAGCACCCTGCGGTGTGAATTTTACAAACTGAATGTAAGTATCTCCGTACTCCAACTGATACATTCCGTCTTTATATGGCTTTTGAGGGTAATTTGCCATCAGCGCATCAGGATATCCCGGGATCGCATAATCCTTTCCTCCTTTCACATAGCGCTGCAACCTGCCAAGTGGAACATTCACCGTCCCGAAATACTGAAGCAGATGCGCCCTGGCATTCTCATAGGCTTTGACGAAATCTTCCCTGGCAAGCGCGCCAACCCCCATGGTGAATTCGATATCGTCACCGCCTGCTTTCAGGAGGTCGCGCATCATTAATCCGAAAACAGTGGCGCCAATGCTTGTTGTGTCGCACACTTTGTTCCATGATTTTACAATGGCGATGACATCGGCTATGTGCGGATATTCTTCTGCGCTGATGTCATAAAGCCCCCTCACCGAGTGCTGGAATTCACTGGTCTGCGGCCAGGTGTAATCAAATTTGATTTTTTTGAAGTCATCGAAAGTAAATGACGGCTTTGCATTGACCAATTCCATGAAACGCATGGAGCGGTTGTTGTCGCAGGGTCTGCCGTCAACACATGCCGGCAGCCTGCCAGGGTTGTCGTTCTCACCGTAGCAAGTTGCATTAAAAGGAGTGTTGTTGGTGTTGAACACATAGCCGCAGTCCGGATTCAGCGCATTCGGGAGGCTGTCAATCGGCAGAGCCTTTTGCCATATATATTTTGAATTGTTGCCCGGCACCAAGCCTTCCCAGTTATATTCAACCTTGCGGTCCGGGAAGAGACCGTTATGCACGTAATAGATATTTCCTTCCTTGTCCGCATAGATAACATTAAACATGGCCAGCCCCTGCATATCGAGCGCTTTCCTGAATTCTTCGAAATTCTGCGCTTTGTCCATGTAATAGAACTGTTGGCCTGAAAGGATGTTCATGTATGCAAGACTGCGAACGGCAAAGAACTTGCCGCCCTTCGATTTCAGCACCGATCCGAAGTGCTCGCTCCAGTACGTTGTTTTCTTCACCGGAATGGGGAACAGCCAGGGTTTGATTTTCACCTTCAGCCACACCGGGCGTTCTTCCAGCTTGTAATACTTGCCGTCCAGTTCATATTCAAGTTTGTTTTTATCGCGCATGTTCAGAGCGTAAACATCCACGCCATCGAAGTGATTGAAGGTGTGCGTCCAGCCGATATTATGATTGTTGCCCATAAATACGCAGGTGCCGCCCTGGAATAGCGCTCCTGTGATGTTCAGTCCTTCCTCGCTGCAGAGGTGGGCTTCATAAAATGAGAGGGGTCCGTCCACCAGCATGTGCGGATTGATGCAGAGATAAGTATTGCCATCAGCGGTAAGGTTGTGGTTCATTGCGAAAGCGTTGCTGCCGATGCCGAATTGGTTGGGATATGGATTATACGGAGCTGACGCCTTTGCTGTGTTGTCGTGCCTTTCTCTTTGTTCTTTGCGCTTGGGATTCGGAGCATTCTTGTCCTCTTTGCTGCCGAACATCTTCTCCCAATCCTTGTCATATTTTCCGCTCACCGCATCACCCACTTTGTCAGCCACACCCGTTAGCGCAGAAAAGGTAATGACGTAAGCCTGCATGATGTCTTTCGGTGTCACCGGAAATGCTTTTTTCAGCGCGACCCGCTCAGGATGCTTCTTTGCGAAGTCGTTGAGTCCCTGGCAGTAGCCTTCGAGGTAGCGGATATATTCAGGAGTTAGATCCTGGTAGAAGCGGTCTTTTACAATGTCCTTTGCGCCAATTGCATGACCGAAAAAATCAATCATCGCGCCATCCTTGCCTTTCATCCTGCCAGACATCCCTTTTCCCAGCAGCAGCGACTCCTGCATCGGCTCAAAGCCATCTTCCGCATTCGACCATGCCAAACCGTAAGCAACTTCTGCATCCGTTTTTGCAAAAATGTGCGGTACCCCGAATGAATCGCGCACGATCGTGACATTGGACGGGTTAACCGGATGATTGAATTCATACTTTTCTTGCGCTGTGCAGGAGATGATGGCAGCAAAAAGCAAAGAAATCGCGGTAGGTGTTGATTTACAGGACATCAATAAGTTGGTTTTGATAATCGGCCAGACAAGGAATTTCCCGTTTAAGATTGATAAAAGTCAAAAATGGTTGTGTGCTATCAGCCAAAAACCGGAAATTTTCTTCCGGTCAGAAGTAGGCATTATCCTTCCCTTCCTTCAAATATTTCTTCTCCTCTTTTCTTTTCACAAAGCCCACCAGAAATTTCTTGAACCGCGGCAAATCTTTCATCTTGGGATTTTTACCTTTGTCCTTATAGCGGTCAAAGAAATATTTGGTTGACAGCACGGCAAACGCAGCACAGGTGTTGTGGTCAAGATGGTCGCTGAGGTTGTTCAGCTTAATATGCTCCGCGCCTAATGATTTCATGTCGCTGTATGCCACTTCGGAATTTTTATAATTCACCTCGCGATCGCCCTTGCAATAGCAAAGTTGCATGGGAGCCTCGGGTTTCCAACACGTCAGATTATTTTCACACAGCCGCCTTGTAAATTCAAAATCAGGGTTGCTTTTGTATTCCTTTATCAGGCTGTCCTTCACTATGTCGCTGGGAATTTTCGGCATCAGTTTGTTCAGGTCATAAAGTGATCTATGATCGTTGCGCTCAAAGAAAAGAGGGAGCAGCGTGTCAAAGGGGGATCTGAACACTGAATAGGGATCATCTGTTTTAAGTATGCCATAGGCTTCCTGATATGACAGGAAAAGATAGGGCAGGTAAAAAGGTTTTGGATATTCCTTGAACATATACTTTTCCTGCTCTCCCGTCATGTCATAAGCACCGCTCATTGGCGAAGACGCGGTTACCCGGAAGCGCGGATCGTTCAACTCCTGGATATATTTGTGTGCGGCCATGGAAGCGTGGCCGCCCTGCGAATAGCCGGTGAGGAACAGTTGCCCATTGTGTTTGATGCCAAGCGTTTTGTTCAGTTCATCTATGGCATAAAGCATGTAGATGAATGAGTAGGCTTCTGACCAGGCATGCTGGTAGAGGTGTTTCCCTTCTCCCTTGCCGATGCCATAATAATCGGGGAACATCGCGGCATACCCGTCAGTGGCGAATATCAGGCAGATGTTTTGCTGTGAATCATCATCCGTGATTTCACGGTGTTTTTCTATTTGCGTGCCATGGCCGAACATGAAATAAGGGACCGCTTCATCCACTTTGGGCGCATAGTAAATGCCGGAAGCGGTGCGCCAGGTGCTGTCAATCCACTGCACATGGTAAATGATTTCATAAATATCCACCCCGTTCTTCACAGGCATGACGATTTTCGGAATGTTCTTCTCCTTCCATAATGCATTAAGAGTTTCCTTGGTGTGTGATTTAACAAGGCGGTAACTCACCAGGTAAGGCTTTTGAGCGTGAGCTAACAGGCAGAACAATACCGTGATGAAAGTGAAAAGGAATTTCATGATAAACTCAGGATTGAGGACGGCAAAGATAAGGCGGAACATTCAAGAAACGGGAGCCGGGCGCGGCAGGCAAGCATATTCTTATTGCCTGCAAAACCAACTGCTGTCAAAGGAATAATTGAAATTATAGGCTTGCCATCCCTGCAACATGCTCGTATAATCGAGATTCAGGTCAGTAATTAACCCCCTCAGTTCTGCCGCGCTGGTCATCGCATAGTCCGGCCCAAAATATTGCGGCAATATTCTGAACTCCACCGAGTCATAGCGCCCGTGATAGATATGTTCGAAGGCGCTCCTGAAGTCAATGGTATCCCCGTTAGGTTTTGCGAGCGTCAGCCCGTTCAGGGCATCATAGTATAATATTGAATTATTGATTTGCCAAAGTGAAACCGTATGAGTCAACCCCTCATCCCCAAAATTCAAATCTGCTGTATAAATCCCATAATAATTGGCATTCAAAAGCATGTTATTGAACCTTGTAATTCCTCCGCAGGCTATCCCGGGAGCTTTGGCAGTTGAGGCTGCCGGGGGGATCAATGAATCAAGAAATGACTGCACGGCAGGATGGTTCGTATTAGGCGTTATCATCCACCAGTTCATTAAATTTCTTGTAAATCCTTTATCCTCAATATGATCGAGCACTGCCTGCCCACCGGTTGCGCCCGAAGAGGCCAGCCACCTGTTGAATGTACTTCCACGGTAATAACCGATAGATTCTTCTTCGTCCACGCGGTTGACTTCTGCCACCATTTGCACGATGTTCATAGCGCTCCACAACTGGTGCTGAACGGAATCAAACTCTCCCCGGGGGCAAAATGAATACGCGCGGGAGCAATGCAAATCCAATATCCCGATGAGATTATTCGCAGCCGTCCATCCCTTAGCCGCAGCAGTGTCATTGATTTGTTTGATTTGGCCCGCTGCCGTTAACTTCAGGGGAGGCGCATTATCGAGCGGGAACCACGGGTAATCGGCCCGGAATGAATCCACGTCCGGCTGGCAGTATCCTGACATCGGTATCACATCCATTTCCTCCAATTGACATCCGCTGTAAAGAATAGCGGCAAACGCGATGAGCAGGATTTTTCCGGACAGGCAGCCGGCTCCAGCAGAGAGCCAGCACTCGCGATTCAGCGGCTTATCGGTGTTGCATTGATGAAATGTTACCTTCATGATCTTCATGCTTTTCCAACTTATGGCTGGGGAAGAAGAAGCCGTACGAAGCAAAATGCTTATTGATAAGCCCGGATGAATCCGGTTTGTTCCCCCGGACGACAAAAAATTTAACCGCATATTGTAACTTTAAGGCTGTTCTGATAATGCTTCCGCCTGCTTCTTCTCCTTTCCGGAGGAGGTCGAGGCGAGAGAGAGTAATTTAAGAACTACCTTTTAATTAATCAAAATCCCGACATGAGAAAATATGCCCTTGTTTTTTCTGCAACCTTTGTTGTGTTTACAACCCTCGCTCAAACCGTTACGCGCGGTCCTTATCTTCAATCGCTCACTCCAACCGGCATCAAGGTGAAGTGGCGCACGGACGTTGCCACCGACAGCCGAGTGAGCTATGGAATCACTCCGGGAAATCTGAATCTGACGGAGGATGTTGCCGCAAGCGTTACGGAGCATACGGTGGAGCTAACCGGCTTGCAACCTTACACCACTTATTACTACTCCATTGGAACAACCTCGCAGATCTTGAGCGGTCCTGATTCGCTGCATTACTTTAAAACCGCACCCGCTTCCGGAACGGTTCAGCCTTACCGGTTCTGGGCTATCGGTGATTTCGGCAAAGCCAACCAGGGGCAGTTGGATGTGATGAATTCATGCGCGTCATACACCGGGAGCAACCACATTGACATGTGGCTCTGGCTGGGCGATTGCGCGTATGACAACGGGACAGATGCGGAGTATCAAACCAAGGTGTTTGATGTTTATAAAGACATCATGAAGCACATGCCTTTCTATTCGGCTCCGGGAAATCATGACTACAACAGCGTTTGCCCTATTCCATGCAGCACCGATCCGGCAGTTCATTCTGGTCCGTATTATAGTATTATTGACGTTCCTAAAAATGGAGAAGCAGGCGGAGTTGCTTCAAACTACGAGTTGTATTATTCGTTTGACTATGGCAATGTCCATTTCATTTCGTTGAATACAGAACTTGGCTCGCTGGTCGGCAGCCACGACTGGAACGGAGTTTTCTCTGCAAGCAATTTCAATGGATCTCCCGTGCGTCAGTGGCTGGTCAATGATTTAACGGCTAATGCGCTCCCCTGGGTGATCGTATATTTTCATCAGCCGCCTTATACAGACGGTTCTCACCATTCGGATAATCTCTGGGAGTTTTATATGAAGGCGATGCGCGACAACTATACTCCGATATTCGAGCAGCATGGCGTTGACATCGTGCTGTGCGGTCACAGCCATGTTTATGAAAGATCATATTTATTGAAAGGTTTTTACGGTTCGCAGTACCCAACGTCCGCTGCTTTCGACACCAGCATTCATGTTGTTCAGAACAGAAGCGGCAAATATTCACTCGGGGAAGCTTATGTGAAATACACATCCGGTCCGGATATCAATGTGGGAACGGTTTACGTGGTGAACGGAAATTCAGGCAGCAGGGAGCAGGGCGCATCGCTTAACCATCCCGCCATGTACTACGGTGACGATGGCTATGGCTCATTCATGCTCGAAGTAAACGGGATGCGGCTTGACGGGAAATATCTGAGCAGCACTGGGACGATACTCGATGAGTTCACCATCCTGAAAACTCCTTATAATACTGTTTTGAATGAAGTGAATGTTTCCATTTGCAACGGTGACAGTGTCTTTGCAGGTGGCGCATATCAGACCGCAACGGGCGCTTACTATGACACTATCTCGTCAGGAAGCGGACCTGACACTATACTCGCAACTTATCTTGTAGTGATAAGCCCGGTGGTTCCTGTAATTACGCAGCAAGCTGCGGTGCTCAGTGTTCCTGATAATTATGCCGGTTACCAATGGTATAGGGATGACGTATTGATGCCCGGTGAAGATCAGCCGGAACTTCAGACAAATGCGGATGGAGTGTATTATGTGAAAGTTACGGATGGCAATGATTGTACGGCTTTTTCTGATATTGTTATTGTGGGAACGAGCGGTGTCAATGACCTTGACGTGAGAGGCATGCGAATGTTTCCAAATCCTATCACGGATGAAGTAAAAATCATTTTCTCCGAAATGATCAGCGGTGATCTGCAAATTGATGTTTACAATTCTCTTGGAAAAAGGGTAATGACCTCCTTTGTTTCTGCGTTCAGCGGAAACATGGAGAGCATCCAAATGGCTGACCTGATTCCGGGTATTTATACTATTAAGGTCACGTCCGGTTCTATGGAGCTTGCAGGCAGGGTTTTGAAGCGATAAGATTGCAGCCTAATTGTTCGAAAACCTGAGTTGTTTCGGCATATTTCAAAATCCTTGTTAGAAATTTGCTTTGAGCGCAGGAACTGAGTCGTCCTAAAAAAGGTTGACTGATTTTAGGGGTTAATCGGTCGGATTGTTA
>CAZCXH010000086.1:0-19879 GCA_964502525.1 uncultured Chitinophagaceae bacterium | reverse complement strand
AGCCCTCATCCTTGCCGGGCAAGCCTCATCCCGCCCTTCTCCAAAGGAGAAGGTGTCAGAACAGTTTCCATTATCCCGGCAAAAAAAAATTGCTGATTCCTGTTCAGTGGCAAGATGGCTCGGACACCCCTCCCCTTCGTATGTGTTTAGCGCTTGAAGCATGCATCCTTTAACCCCGCGATTTATCGCGGGGATGAGAACCGATATCTCCATTGGCTTTAGCCCTGACAGGAAGATTGCAAACTGTCAAATCATGGCTAAAGCCATGCTGCCTGTGTCTTCGATGCCCCGGCATAAATGCCGGGGTTAACGGATGCGCTAAACACATAACTCTCCTTCGGAGCTCCTTCGGAGAGAGGGCGGGGGCGGGGGTGAGGCTGAGACGAAAGCAGGACAAAACCTTTGTCCTCTGATATTCTAAAAAGATGTGTGCATAGGCAAGCCAGATGGAGAGGGGTGGGGTGAGGCGTAAAAAGAGCAATTTTTAGAACTGCCCTAAATCCTGGGGCTGAGGCTTGCATAGTTCGTTTTTCATGCTTGCTTTCGGGATAACTCAAAACCAAAACCGCCTCTCATTTCTGAGAAGCGGTTTTCCTGTTATTTGAGGGGGTTGGATGCTTTCCTTATTTCT
Organism: uncultured Chitinophagaceae bacterium; assembly: GCA_964502525.1. Lineage (GTDB taxonomy): Bacteria > Bacteroidota > Bacteroidia > Chitinophagales > CAIOSU01 > DATLYB01. The sequence continues at coordinate 19,248 of CAZCXH010000086.1, read as the reverse complement.
TATTCTTATCCACCTCTTCAAATTCCACATCGGTCACATCGTCCCCGCCTTTGCCGTTTTGGGCGCTCCCTCCCGCATTGTCCGCATGACCACCAGCGCCCGGTTCCCCCGGCTGCCCTTGTGTCGCTTTGTACAAGTCCTGTGAAGCTGCCGCCCATGCATCGCTGAGTTTCCTGGTGGCTGCATCAATCGCATCAAGATCCTTTGCGCTGTGGGCGCTTCTCAAATCTTTTAAGCCCGCTTCGATGGCGTCTTTGTGCTGAGGCGGAACTTTGTCGCCATATTCCTTCATCTGCTTTTCCGTCTGGAAAATCAGGGAGTCGGCAGTATTGAGCTTGTCCACTTTTTCGCGCTCTTTCTTGTCAGCATCTTCATTGGCCTTCGCTTCTTTCTTCATTTTTTCCACCTCATCTTTTGACAGACCGGTGGAAGCTTCAATTCGGATGCTCTGCTCTTTATTTGTGCCTTTGTCTTTGGCATGAACATGCAGGATACCGTTGGCGTCAATGTCAAATGTCACTTCGATTTGCGGAATGCCCCTCGGTGCCGGTGGAATTCCATCGAGGTGAAACCTGCCGATGGTGCGGTTGTCCTTTGCCATGGGGCGTTCACCCTGCAGCACATGGATTTCGACCGATGGCTGACTGTCTGATGCCGTAGTAAATACCTGCGATTCCTTTTTGGGAATGGTTGAGTTGGCTTCCACAACCTTCGTGAATACGCCACCCATCGTTTCTATACCGAGCGAAAGCGGTGTTACGTCCACCAGCACGATGTCTTCATTCACGTCACCGCTCAGGATGCCGCCCTGTATCGCTGCACCTACCGCAACCACTTCATCAGGGTTAACACCCTTTGAGGGTTTCTTTCCGAAGAACTTTTCGACCATCTCCTGAATCTTAGGCATCCTCGTTGCGCCTCCCACAAGCACTATCTCGTCAATGTCGGTCACTTTGTATCCGGCATCTCTTAATGCAGCCTTGCATGGTTCAAGGGTTCTTTCAAAAAGCTTGTCGCACAATTGCTCAAACTTTGAGCGTGATAGCTTCTTAACCAAGTGCTTAGGAACGCCATCTACAGCAGTAATGTAAGGAAGATTGATTTCAGTTTCTGTTGATGATGAGAGTTCTATCTTAGCCTTTTCGGAAGCTTCTTTCAGGCGCTGCAAAGCCATAGCGTCTTTGCGCAAATCAATGTTTTCATCCTTCTTGAATTCATCTGCCAGCCAGTCAATCAGCACCTGGTCAAAGTCATCGCCACCCAGGTGCGTGTCGCCATTGGTTGATTTCACTTCAAATACACCTTCGCCCAGTTCGAGAATGGAAACATCGAATGTTCCGCCACCCAGGTCATACACCGCTATTTTCATGTCGCGATGGCGTTTGTCAAGTCCATAAGCCAAAGCAGCAGCCGTTGGCTCGTTGATAATACGCTTCACTTTCAGACCTGCAATTTCACCTGCCTCCTTCGTTGCTTGCCGTTGAGAATCATTGAAGTATGCGGGAACTGTGATCACCGCTTCGCTAACAGTTGTTCCCAGATAATCTTCAGCAGTTTTCTTCATTTTCTGAAGAATAATAGCGGATATCTCCTGCGAAGTATAAAGCCTTCCGTTGATGTCAACGCGAACCGTGTTGTTGTCGCCTTTCACCACCTTGTAAGCCACGCGCTTGGACTCCTCTGAAACTTCATCATAGCGTCTTCCCATAAATCTTTTGATGGACGCGATAGTGTTTTTGGGATTGGTTATAGCCTGACGTTTTGCGGGGTCGCCAATTTTACGCTCTCCGTTTTCCAGAAATCCCACCACTGATGGCGTAGTTCTTCTTCCTTCATCGTTTTGAATCACGACAGGTTCGTTTCCTTCCATCACGGACACGCATGAGTTGGTGGTTCCTAAGTCAATTCCAATTATTTTAGCCATTGTCGGTTGTTTTATTGGTTATCGAATGCTTTTCTTACTCAATCAATATGCCTTTTGGGAAAAGGGGGCAATTTTGGCACTTTTGCAACTATGGTTTGAATAAGTTAATGATTTTATGCCATTAAGTCAGGCATTTTAAGGCACACACAATTTGAAAAATCGAGGTCAATCACACATGCGATTGACGAAATTGAGTTTTTTAGTATGCACACCGCAGGAAAGGCTGTCAAATGAAGCTGAATTGATTTTTATACCATACAGTGACTTAAAATACCTGCTCGAAAAAATCCCCAAACCATTTGTAACATTTGTGTATTCCGGCTGAACCTGCAATGATGTGATTCCGGTTTGCGCGCCATTCACGCGGATGTATTCATACAGGTCATCCGCTCCCACAAAAAACCGAAACTCCAACGGTGCATCCAGCGCTATTCTTCGAATATTCTGATCTGCGGAAAGCCGCGATCCGAGAAAGGCGAGAAAAGCGGTGCCGTCAAACGTGTAATGATAAGGTTGGGAAATAAAATTGTTGAAAATAACCCAGTCAACAAATAGGCTGCTTGTATCGCCAGAAGCAAGGTTCCACTCTTTATAAAAAAACCTCATGATGCATTGATAAACCTTGCCGTTTTCTGCCGCCTGCCATTGAACATCATTCGGGAAATCCGTGGCCAGGTTAATCTCTATAAAATCATCAGGTCTGCTTATTGAAAAGTCTTTGACCACCGGAGTTTGAGCCGTAACAATGTGATTGGTTTGTTGATTTGTCACCGTGAGTTTATAAACAGAATTTTCATTCAGATCACCGATAAAACGATAAACGTAATTCGGGCTGTCAACAAAAATCCCCTCGTTGCGATTAGGTCCCGCTATCCTTTCCAAAATATGTTCCTGAGATCCGTCATTAAGTTTTACTTCCACGCTGCCGTCATAATAAATCGAATCGGGATTTTTAGCAATATCAAGCGCATTGGTATTTTCATCCAAAAATCCCCTGAACACCTGGACGTAATGCGTATCGGGGTCTGCCTGGTTGAGCAAACCGTAAACGATAGTGGTTTCCTTATAGTCAGCCGCAATATCCAAATCGTTGGAGCAGGAATTAAGAAGCGCAGTAAGAAAAAGAAGCAGGATGCAATTTATTTTCATGCGGTGCAAAAATAAATTATCTGTTCTACTTCACTATTCCAACTTACACCCTGCCTGCGGTTGCATGTCCTCACCAACCGCAGGCCTGTTAGACGCCCTTGTTTTACCGCTGCGCGGTCTTTGAATTTGTCATATACCATCGGTAAACAGGTTTCAGAACCTGTACTGCATAGTAACCGATGGTATATCCTCTGAAGGGAGTCCGGAGTCCTTCGGGCCGATCATGGTTCGTTTTTCACACTTGTTTCGGGATAAATCAGGCAACAAATCGTTTCGCCTATTATTTATACTGTGCGCGGGATAAAATCTTGCATTTTCTATTTTCTGTTTACAGATTATATGTTTACGGTTTACGGTTGCACAAAAAAAACCTCCAAACTCCAAACCGTAAACTGTAAGCGGCCCAATGGCGCAATTTACCTCGTTCAAAGTATAACTACTCCTCAAACACCTCTGTTATCTTCTTCGTGTACATTTCCTCGTAAAGCTCATGGATCAGGCCGTCTGAGAGTCCGATTTTCGGAACGATTATTTTTTCCATGTTGGTCCATTTCATGATGGCGATGAAAATCTCGGCTGCGGGAATGATAACGTCAGCCCGGTCGGGCTTCAGTCCGCATTTCACGATGCGGTCAACATAAGAAAATTGCAGCAGCTTTTCGTAGCCGTCCTTCAGCGCTTTTCTCGCAACAAAAAGATCCCTGGGATTGCCGTAAAGTTTGAACAGCTTGTTGATGTTCCCTCCGGTTCCGATGCCCACAATGTCCTTATAACTGTCCCCGATTTTCTTCACGGTCTTTTTCATCTCATCCCAATCCGTGTCGCGCACCTGCCTGTTGAGCATGCGCACCGTTCCTACAGGAAACGAATGTGTCTGTACAATTTTCTTTTTGTGAAACAGGGACACCTCCGTGCTGCCTCCGCCCACGTCAATATACAGATAAGTTTTCGTGCCGTTAACCTGCTCCTCAACGTGGTTGGAATAGATGATGGATGCCTCGCGCTTTCCTGAGGCTATCTCCACTTCAATGCCGGTTTGCACATAAACATCCCGCATCAGATCCTTTCCGTTGCGCGCCTCGCGTATCGCTGCTGTGGCGCAAGCTTTATAGCCTTGCACGTCATTGACCTCCATGAGGTATTTGAACGCGAGAATGGTTTTGATCAGGTTCTCTGCCCGCGTCAGTGAAATCTCACCGATAGTGAAGGTGTCCTGCCCGAGGCGCACCGGAACGCGCACCAGCGAATCTTTTTTAAAGATGGATTTTGATCCATTTTCAAACACATTCACCAGCAGCAGGCGAACGGCATTGGAGCCAATGTCAACAGAGGCTAATCTCAAAGATTAATTTAAAGTATTAAGTCAGAGGATAAAAAACACTTTGACAACTTTAAACCTTAGCTCTTAAACTTTAAACTTCTTTTTCCCACAATGTGTATATCAGGCAAGAGCGGGCGCAGCGGGTTTCTTTTGCTTCAGATAGCTGTAGATTTCCTCCTGCGACCGCAGCGGCTTTTTATTGTTGCTGCAATGCCTGTTCGATTGCTCGCTGTCGAGGATGCGCAGCTTCACATTATCGGAAAGCTGAATCTCAAAAAAGGTTTTCAGCTCGCGCTGAATCTCCTTGTCATAGATAGGGCAGGCCACTTCGCTGCGGTGGTCAAGGTTGCGCGTCATCCAGTCAGCCGAAGCGATGAAATATCTTTCATCTCCGCCATTGCAGAAAATGAAGATGCGCGAATGCTCCAGAAAGCGGTCAACAATGCTGTAAGCCTCTATGTTTTCGCTCAGCCCCTTTTTGCCGGGTATCAGCGAGCAGATGCCGCGAACGAGCAGCCTTATCTTCACTCCCGCGTTGCTCGCCTGGTAAAGCTTCTTAATCATATCCGCGTCCACCAGCGAATTAAGCTTCAGCCAGATATAGGCGGGCTTGCCGTTTCTGGCGTTTTTTATTTCGGTGTTGATGAATTTCAGCAGCTTTTTCCGCATGGTGAAGGGCGACACGAGCAAGTGCTTGTATTTCCCATAGTCGAGGTTGTTGCGGAAGAAATCGAAAATGGTATTAATCTCGCGCGTGATCTTGGGGTCGGAGGTGAAGAGGCTGTGGTCGCTGTAAATCCTTGCGGTCACCTCGTTGAAATTGCCCGTGCCGATGTGGCCGTAGAACACGTTCCTTCCTTTCTCCCTGCGGGTGACAAGGCACATCTTGGCGTGCACCTTCAGCCCCTTCACGCCATAAATCACCCTTGCTCCTTCCTCTGCGAGCCTGTTTGCCCAATAAATGTTCACCTGCTCATCAAACCGCGCCTGCAGCTCAACCACCACCGTCACTTCCTTGCCGTTTCTGAGCGCGTTTATCAGCGCATTGACCACAACAGACTCTTCGGCAACCCTATAGAGCGTGATTTTGATGGACTTCACCTTTGGGTCAATTGCCGCCTCGCGGAGGAAGTCAACAAAGTGATGGAATGAATGATAGGGATAATGCAGCAGCACATCGCGGTGGCTCAGTTGCGAATAAATGCTCGAGCTGGGCTTCAGATGCCGGTGCGGCAAAGGCTGCAACATAGGGTATTTGCCGCCCTGCACTCCCATGTCGGGAAAATTCATGAAATCGCGGAAGTTGTGGTAGCGCGCCCCGGCAATGAGGTTTTCCTCTTCCGCAAGGTGCAGATGGTCAATGATGAAACTGAACAAATCAGCCGGCATCGTCTGGTCGTAAACAAGCCGCACGGGATTGGCTACCTCGCGCTTCTTCAGGCTTCGCGAGATATTTTCGATGAAGCCCTTCGACACATCATTGTCAATATCCAGCTCGGCATCAAGTGTCACCTTGATGGTGAAGGCTTCCACATGGTCGTAATTGAAAATATAAAAAATATCGTTCAGGTTATAACGCATCACGTCATCAAGCAGCATAAAAAATTTCTTCCCGCCCTTTTCAGGCAGCACGAGGAAACGCGGAACGACATCGGAGGGCACCGCCACCAGCGCGTATTTCACGTCACCGGTCTCCTGCTTTGACAGCTTGATGGCGAGGTAGATCGTCTTGTCGCGCAGCGTGGGAAACTTCATGCTGGCGTGGAGCATGATGGGCGTGAGCGTGGAGCGCACCTTTTCGTGGAAATAGCTCCTCACAAACTCGCCCTGCTCGGCATCCAGCGTGTTTTCATTCAGCTTGTAGATGCCGTATTTTTCCTCCAGGTCGCCCAGGATGGCTTGGTAGATGCTGTCGAAGCGGATGTGCTGGTCAGATGCGATTTTTTGTATCTGCATCAGGATGGTTTTGGGCGAGCCGCCCAGCACGGCTTTGCGCGAACCGCCATATTTGAGGATGCGCTTGATGGTTGCCACCCTCACGCGAAAAAACTCATCGAGATTGTTGGAGAAAATACCAAGGAAACGCAGCCGCTCAAGGATAGGCACTGCAGGGTCAGCGGCTTCCTGCAGCACCCGTTCGTTGAACGAGAGCCAGCTCAGCTCGCGGTTGATGTATCTGTCCGCCTTGTTGGAGAGTTTTTTTGAGTTCTTGTCATAATTCTTTACGGCATACCACCACCTCGAATCGCTATACGGTTTGTCTTTCATAACGGCACTCCATTAAGGGGGAGCAAATTTCGGCATTCTGCGAATAATAATAATAAATGATTCCGTTATGCTGAGGGTTAAAACTGTCCTCTGGCAGTAAAAGCTAATCAGCTAAACACGCGAGAGCTGTGTTGCGCTTTCATTAAACCTAACCTTGAATAATGTGCGATACTTCGACAACCAAATCAGGCTCACCATTGCTGTAATAAAGGTTATCAATGTTACGGGAATTTGAAGCGCGCTGCCTTGAAGCAACAGTTTGAATGTTACTGTGATTGCCAGCAACCTCAATGCTTCCAGCGCAAACACCCAGCGCCTTGCCTCGAACATCCCGCCAAGATTGACGAGAGTAAGAATAATAAGCGTGATTAATCCGGCATTTGTCCAAAAGTTGAAATCTTTCGCTTTAAAAAGAAAAACAGTCGTGCCGGCAAGCACGATGACGTAATGCAGAAACACATAATAATTCAATCCTTTCGGAGAGCGCGTATTATATTTATGGAAAGTTTCCGGCTTCACTTCCCTGGGATGCTGAATGCCGCCAAGTTCATCAGGCAACCAGCCGGGGCGCTTGAAAAGAATCTTCATCTTATCCGACCACTTGTTTGCCCGGAAGGCAAAGCGGAAGAGTTCAATCCAATAGTCAAAATTCAACCAAAGGGGGTTCCAGCTATCAGCGGGTTTAGTGATGCCGTAAACAACGTCTTCATCCTCAGCCTGGAATGTGCCGAACATCCTGTCGAAAATGATCAGTGTGCCTCCATGATTGCGGTCAATGTATTTTGGGTTTAGCCCGTGATGAACCCGGTGATGCGAGGGCGTGTTAAATACATATTCGAAGGCGGCAGGAAGTTTGTCAATGGTCTTTGTGTGAATCCAGAACTGGTAAAGTGTTTGGAATGATGCTATCGTTACGAACATGAAAGGATCAAAGCCCATTAAAGCGAGTGGAAGATAAAAGACCCATGAAAAAGCGCCTTGCACCCAGGCCTGACGAAGCGCCACTGTCAGGTTGTATTCTTCGCTCTGATGGTGAACCACATGGCTTCCCCACAGGATGGCTATCTCATGCGCCAGGCGGTGAAACCAATAGTAGAAAAAATCAACCCCGATGAACAGCAGCAGCATGCTCCATGCTGTGGAGGGAATGTCTCCTTTGAATGGAGAATAATTTTCATACAGCCACGCATAACCGCCCACGGTAAACACCTTCATGAAAATTCCGATCACCTGCTGGCCGATGCCGCAACTGAGGTTTGTAATGGCGTCATTGAAGCGGTATAAGCGAGCACGGTTGATTTTATCAAACAGCAATTCGATGCTGATGAGCAGAAAAAATACCGGAATGGAGTATTTGATGTAATCCAAGTATGCTGTTTTTGGGAAGGAAAAGTTAGGAATTTTCAGGGTGACAAGTAAGACAACTCAGTTATGCATGATTCACCTAAGCCTCCGGAAGTTATTGTGTATCTGCATTTCGAGTTTCGAAATTTCTTTCATCAGGTTATTATCAACACCCGAGGACATGAACAAAAACTAAACCGTAAACTGTAAACGGCTCAATGGCGCAATTTATCCCGTTCAAAGTATAACTTTAAACCTCAGACTTTAATGCCTCCTTCGGGGAACGGGAGAAAATCCCTTAACCTTTAGGTGGAGACGTTGGTCTGACAATGTAGAATGAGGAAATGACAGAAAAAATTGAGGATATTTTTTGAAAACCTGTTTTTCTTAGAGAATCATGGATTGGACGAAAAGAATAATAGCTTTTAAATCAACGAATCAGCTTGAATCGGCATCTGCCGATCAGTTTTTACAAACCTACCGGCATTTGCCGGTGGTAATTTAAGACTGTCAATGCCGCGAATCATCAAAGTAGGGTTAGTGCAGATGCGTTGCTCTGCCGATGTGGAAGCCAACTTCCGCAAGGCAGAGAAGGGCATCGCTGATGCTGCAAGGCAGGGAGCAGAAATCGTGTGCCTGCCGGAGTTGTTCCGCTCGCTCTATTTCTGCGACAAGGAAGATTACGGGAACTTCAAACTGGCGGAAGCAATTCCCGGTGAGACAACGGAGCGACTCGGCAAGCTGGCAAAGAAAACGAGGGCGGCTGTTGTTGCATCGCTGTTCGAAAAGCGCGCGGAAGGCATCTATCACAACACCGCAGCAGTCATTGACAACAAAGGCAATTATCTCGGCAAATACCGCAAGATGCACATCCCCGATGATCCTGGATATTATGAAAAGTTTTACTTTACTCCCGGTGACCTCGGCTACAAAGTGTTCTCCGCCAACGGAACGAAAGCGGGCGTGCTGATATGCTGGGACCAATGGTATCCGGAAGCTGCGCGCATCACGAGCCTGCTCGGTGCGGAAATACTCTTTTACCCCACTGCCATCGGTTGGGCGAAATCGCAGGACAAAACAACCAATGACCAGCAATACCAGGCGTGGCAAACGATTCAGAAGTCACATGCCGTTGCCAACGGAGTGTTCGTGGTTTCGGTGAACAGGGTGGAAGAGGAGGGTGAGATGAATTTCTGGGGCGGTTCGTTCGCGGCTGATCCCTTCGGGAATGTGATTTATCAGGCATCCCACAGCAAGGAAGAAACCAAAGTAGTTGAACTGGACCTGTCGAAGGTTGACTTCTATAGAACTCACTGGCCCTTCCTCCGCGATCGCAGGATTGATTCTTACAAGCCGATAGCGAAAAGATTTTTGGATGAGTAGAAGCCTCACCCCCGCCCCCTCTCCTTCGGAGAGGGGAGACCGAACTTCTTTCCTTGAAACGGGAAAAACATTCAGAATGTATTTGAATATTTTCTACGCCTGGGCGAGTAAAACCGTTTGGACACCCTCTCCTTTGGAAAGGGATGGGGTGAGGCTTCCATAAGTAAAGCAATGACCCCAAAAGAACGAGGTTACCACTTCCCCGCTGAATTTCACCGCCACCGCGCCACCTGGCTGAGCTGGCCCCACAAGGAAGCATCATGGCCCGGGAAGATTGAAACCATCTATGGCGTTTACTCTGAATTCGTGAAGCTGCTGGCTGAGGGCGAAAGAGTGTGCATCAACGTGAATGATAAAAAGATGAAAGCTTTCGCGGAAAGGAATCTCAGGAAAGCGAAAGCGGATTTAAATAAAATAGATTTCTTCATTCATCCAACGGATGATGCTTGGTGCAGGGATCATGGTCCCGCGTTTCTTATTAATTCCAAAGAAAAAAAGAAGCTGATTGTTGACTGGAGCTACAATGCCTGGGGCGGGAAATATCCACCGCATGACAAAGACGATGTGATTCCAACGCTGATTGGAAAGGCGCTCGGACTGGAGGTCGTCAATCCGGGGATCATCATGGAGGGCGGCTCGGTGGAATTCAACGGCAAGAGGACGCTGCTGACGACAACAGCCTGCCTGCTGAATAAGAACCGCAACCCGGATCTGTCGCAAAAACAGATTGAAAAATATTTGATGGATTATTATGGAGTGGAACAAATCCTGTGGCTTGAGGATGGAATCATTGGCGATGATACGGACGGGCACATTGATGACCTCACGCGTTTCGTGAATGAAGATACCGTGGTGACCGTAGTCGAAAGCAACAAACGCGATGACAACTTCATGCCGCTGAAAAAAAACAGCAAGCTGCTTTCAAAGATGCGCCTGCTGAACGGGAAACAGTTGAATGTTATTGAAATTCCAATGCCGCATGAAATGGTTTACGAAGACCAGCGGCTGCCCGCTTCTTATGCTAATTTTTACATCTCCAACAAGCACGTGATTGTTCCGACTTACCGCGATAAAAAGAATGACAGGAAGGCTTTGGATGTGTTGCAAGATTGTTTCCCGTCACGAAAAATTATCGGGCTTGATTCAACGGATCTGATTTGGGGGCTTGGCAGTTTCCACTGCCTGAGCCAGCAGGAGCCGGAGTGTGTCTGATCGTCATTACAAGTGCTGCCTTGCGAAGCGAAAAATCTCAGTTATACCGAGAGCAGTCAAGTTTCCGAAGGAACGAGACGTACTTTCGGTTAATACCGAACATTCTATCGTTCCATTTTTCGATAACCTGACTTGTTTCGGTATATCATAATAGGCAATGACTCCAATGTCCAGAATCTGCCATCCGAACATTGTAAATTCGCATCCGCATCACACCCTTCCCCATGAAAACCAAACTCCGCAACCACCGCGTCAGCATCATCACCCTCGGCTGCTCCAAAAACGTGGTTGACAGCGAAGCGCTTCTCGGTCAGTTGCACGGAAACAAGATTGAGGCGTCCCATCAGAACGGTGCGGATGCCAATGTCATCGTCATCAACACCTGCGGCTTCATCGAAACCGCCAAGCAGGAGTCAATCAACACCATTTTGCAATATGTTGATGAAAAGAAAGCCGGTCGCGTGGAGAAAGTTTTCGTCACCGGCTGCCTGTCGCACCGCTACAAAGATGATTTGGCAAAAGAAATCGCTGAAGTGGACGGCTGGTTCGGCACACTTGAATTGCCCTCATTGCTGAAGCGCCTGGGCGCTGACTTTAAACATGAGCTGATTGGCGAGCGCAGCCTCTCCACACCTCAGCATTACGCTTATCTCAAAATCTCCGAAGGCTGCAACCGTACCTGCGCCTTCTGTGCCATCCCGTTAATGCGCGGGCAGCATGTTTCAAAACCCGTTGAAACAATTATTTCAGAGGCAAGACATCTCGCCTCGCAGGGTGTGAAGGAGGTCATGCTTATCGCGCAGGAGTTGACATATTACGGGCTTGATATCTACAAAAAAAGAATGTTGCCCGACTTGCTGATGAAACTGTCGGATGTTGACGGTATCGAATGGATTCGCCTCCATTACGCCTATCCCAACAAATTCCCGCTGGAGATTCTCGATGCGATGAACAGCAGCGAAAAAATCTGCAAGTATCTTGACGTTCCCCTGCAGCACATCAGCAACAACGTTCTGTCAGCCATGAAAAGACAAATCACCAAAGAAGAAACCCTCGCATTGGTGAATACTATTCGCGCAAAGGTTCCCGGAATTGCGCTCCGCACTACCCTGCTGGTGGGTTTTCCCGGTGAAACCAAAAAAGATTTTGACGAACTCATGCAGTTTGTTGAAGAAACCCGTTTTGACCGTCTTGGAGTGTTCACCTATTCCCATGAAGAAGGAACATCCGCATATCATTTGAAAAATGATGTTTCGGAAAACACGAAAAAGGGAAGATCCTCCGAACTGATGGCATTGCAGGAAAGCATCTCATTTGAATTGAACCAAATGAAAATCGGTGAAACGTTCAGAACGCTGTTCGACAGAAAGGAAGGAAATCACTTCATCGGAAGGACGGAATCCGATTCTCCTGAAGTGGATAATGAAGTGCTCATTCCCGCCAACAATAACTACGTGCGGATTGGTGATTTCGCAAATGTGAAAATCACATCAGCGGAAGGGTTTGATTTGTATGGAGAATTATAGCAAGAGTAGTCGAATTTCCGAAGGAAAGAGACGTACTCTTGGTTAATACCGAACATTCTACAGTTCAATTATTCTAAAACCAGAGTTGTTTCGGTATAGCTGAGCCTTCATAAGCCTGCCGTCACAACTTCGGTTTCCACCCTCGATCCGGCCAGTTTCACGTCAGCATGCTGCCACGCCTTGTCAAGGCGCGCTTTCACTTCTTCCGCTTCCTTGTCTTTCTTTTGCTTCACCAGCGCAACATGCAAACCGTTCAGCGACCATCCGTTTTCAGGCCATATCTTCAAATCATCCTGATATGTCTTTTCTGCCTCTGCAAATTTCCCCGCCTTGAGATAAGCGGCTCCCAACTCATGCCTCATTGGATAAATCCAGTCGGAAGGCTCAGTGTAGAGCAGGCTGTCTTCCATCGCCACCGCTTCCAAAAGCAGCGAAACGGCTTTGTCGAATTCACCTTTCTCTTCAGCGATGCGCGCTTCCAGTTGACGTCTTGCCATGCCTGCAACCGTGCCCGCGGTGTTATATGACCAAAAAACCATCTTTATCAACGTTGAATCATTTTCCGCAGCCTTCACCGCTTCCAGTTCTTTTTCAGCTTCAGCCGTCTGGTTTTTGTTGACATGCGCCATTCCCCGCGCATAATGCCACATTGCTGCCGGATACAGCAATTCGTTCTTGGGCGCGGGCGTGTTGAGGATTTCATCCCACCTGCCAAACTTCACCAGCGCTGAATAAGGCACGGCAAGAAATTGCTGCATGGTTTGCAGCCCAGGCTCCTGCACCAGGTCAATGGCTGTATGTTTCATGGTGTTGAAAGCCGCTTCGATTGCGGTTTTGCTGTCGCCTTCATTGCCTGCGGCTGCCGTCAGGAAGTGATGATTATGCGGAACATAGACCAGCGGGTAAACGCCCTGCGAATGACATGCCGCCAAATAAGCGCTGTCAGCCGCTGTGCCCAACAGATTCGAGATTTTTGCTTTGTTATAAAATCCGGTGCGGTTATAGGTGTGCGATGCCATGTGAACGAGATGCCCCGCTCCCGGACAGATGGTCATCAGCCGGTCAGCGCTTGGCAGGGCGAGATAAGGATTGCTGGAAGCCTCTGTGGCATGAATGTAGAAATGGTTGGGACCCGGATTGAGTGAATCCGTTGCAAGCGAATGTTCAAGCACCTGCAGGAGTTCGGGTGTCCAGGGTTTGGGATTTCCGTTGCGATACCAGTAATCCCAGGGGTGCAGGTTCATGATTGATTCTGCGAATAATGCGCTGATGTCGGAGTTATTGGGAAAACGCGCATAAACATCCCGCATCGCTACCGAGTAAGCGGAGTCGAGCGGGGCACGATCGGCTGCCTTGTCATCGGTATAGCGCAGCGCCAAAGCGTCAATGAGCGCTTTTTCCCAATCGGTTGCGTTCGCTGCAAGTTGCTGCGCCTTTCGTGACATTTCAAAAGCTTCAGCCACATTATTGGTGTCCATAACCGGCACATTGATATTCGGACCCAGCACCAGGGCAACCCCCCAGTAACACATGGCGCATTCAGGATCAAGGTGGGCGGCATAGCGGAACGAGCGCGCAGCCTCGGCATGATTGAAGCCATGTGAAAGGATCAAGCCCTGGTTGAAATAAAGTTGGGCTGAATCAGACGTGGTGGTGATTGACAACTTGTGGTTGCCCAGATTGTCAAACACTGGCGCGCGCTCAACGGTTTGCGGCTGTTCCTGCTGGCAGGCGGCAAAAAGAACGAGCGGAATGATAAGGGTTGGGCTAAGTTTTTTCATAGGTTGCAAGTTTTGGAGTGGAAAAATAAAAAAAGAAAATTGGATTTTTGTAGAAATCATATCCACCCTCGGGAATCGTCATTCCGAGCGAAGGTTTTGCGAAGCGAAGAATCCCAGGGGTCCCTTTGTGCGGAGATGCTTCGCTTCGTTCAGCATGACGGAACAACACCCTCCCAAAAATTCCATTTTGTTCTTTCAAAAAAAATTGCGTCTTTTGGGGCATTAAATAAACCAAAAACTACAGTTTGAATATGATCACCAGAATTTTGATTTTCACTGCATTTACCTGTTTCACGCTTGCGGCTTCAGCCCAGCAATGCACAAGGAGCATGATTTTTTTCGATTACGGGAAATATGACCTCAAGAGAAACGAACAGAAGAAGATTGACAGCGTTGCCAAAGCCATCAGCGAAGGCAACTACGTCATCGAGCTTTCAGGACATTGCGACAGCAACAACACGGAAGCATTCAACCAGAAACTGTCAGAACAGCGCGTGAATGCCGTTGAGAAATACCTGAAAGGCAGGGTGAAGAAATCCACCGTCATCTACAAGGACTTTCCGCGCGGTGAGTTGAGGCCCATGGTGCCCAACGATTCAGAAGAGAACATGGCAAAAAACCGCAGGGTTGACATCTATGTGCTCTCTCCCGAAGGCGACAGGCTCGTATTCAGGGGCGACAGGAACGAATCGCTCGAAATACCGCTTGACTTTCCGGGCGCCTGCTCGGTGTGCGAAGAGCTGAAGCTAAAATTTATCCACAACGACCAGGAGGCGGCATCATCGGGATTAGGCGCCAAATCGTCAACCGGCAGGGCGCTCACCACCGCAGGCGGTGCGATGTTCAGTTTTGAATGTCCCGAGAAGGCGTCAGCCTGCCTTCCTGTGAAGGTCACCATGCCCGCGCGGCCGGACTTGCGCTTTGAATGTTTATCATCATGGCAGTCAGCAAGGGGCGCAAGCTGGGAAGCCGGCAAGGCAAGCCTGCAGGCTGACCGCGCCAACAACGCCATTGTCGCTACGGACGCCTGCTACAAGATGGGCGCATGGACAGTAGTCAGCAAGCCTCTTGAAGACATCTGCAAGCACCAGGTGAATTTCCCTGCCGACTTCACCATCATGAAAACAAAAGTTTATGCAAAAGACTCATCCGTTTTCACCGAAGCCGCGCAGATGCCCCTCACCTACCCCTGCGGCACCAGCAACAGCATGTTTAGCTGGGCTACTGCCGATGGAAAATATTTCTTCCTGAAGGATAGCTGGAGAAACGTGATCACCACCGCCCAAAACACAGGCAACTGCGACACCCTTTTCACCTACAACCTCACCAAAGAAAAATATGCAGCCGTGCCCGTTTCCGACACCACCGTGTTCGCCAAGTTCAAAGGTTTTAACGCAGTGAAAAACGTGGGCTACTACGTTGAAGAGCTCGATCTGCTGCTGCCGCTCACCAACGTGAAGAAAACCACCTGGAGCGCCAACTACCTGAACTACGACCACACCCTCCGTTTCCAGGACGACAAGGACTATAAGATCAAATACACCGATGTAAAGACCAAATACAAGAGCGGCAAGAAGAAGCTGAAGGTGACCGTGAAGAAGAAGAAGTTGCCGGAGGTGACCGTTGAAGCCCAGTAAAATTACATTACTGGTTTAAAATTTTGGGTAACGTTTAGAGTTCCCGCTAAACGTCAGATTATCCCGAAACAAGTGTAAAAAGCGAATTGTGTGATCGGTCCGAAGGACTCCGGACTCCTTCGGAGGATATGCCATCGGGTAGCATGCAGTACAAGTCCGAAAACCTCTTTACCGATGGTATATTGCGGGAGCCGGCAAGTTAGGGAGCCTATCACAATTCATTTTTTTTACACTTGTTTCGGGGATAAATTTGCCCGATGATGCCGGTCATCACGCTTGACAACTCCCCTACCCTTTTTGTTCCCCGGCTTAACGAGCATTATCACTCCGTGAACGGAGCCGTTGCCGAATCCTTGCACGTGTTTATAAAAAATGGTTTCGAATATGTGAGAAGCCGTAAGAAAACCGGCAATTGTCAGGCGCCAATGACCATCCTCGAAGTCGGCATGGGAACGGGATTGAATGTGTGCCTGACGATGAAACATGCGGGCGATGCGGAAATCAGCTATACCGCGCTGGAGCCGTTTCCACTGGATGAGTCAGTTTGGAAGAAATTGAATTATGATGCGTGGGTTGACAGAAAAGTGTTTGAAGAGGTGCATGAATGTGAATGGAATGTCAGCCGGAGGATGACGTATGCTTTCAAAAAACTTAAAACCACCATTCAAAATTTTCAGCCAGCCGATCATCAGATTACAGAAAAATTCGACCTCATTTATTTCGATGCCTTTGCGCCCAGCGTTCAACCCGAATTGTGGACGGAAGATATTTTCTCCAAACTATTCAGGATGGCCAATGAGGGCGGAGCGCTTGTCACCTATTGCGCCAAAGGGAGCGTAAAACGCGCGTTGAAATCAAGCGGGTTCATTGTGGAATCTTTGCCGGGGGCTCCGGGGAAAAGGGAGATGGTGAGAGCAACAGTTATGGGATGACCGGCAACCTGTTGCTTATTGCCTTTTTGCAGAATGCGATCCCAGATGGCATATCTTTGAAACTTTCGGAGGGATGATATAATGGAATTGAAAGATAAAACCGCTATTGTCACAGGTGCAAGCAAAGGTATCGGCAAGGCAATCGTACTTGCACTTTTAGACAAGGGTGTTAAGGTATCGGGATGGAGCAGAAGCAACCCCGGCATCCAGCATCCTTCTTTCAGCTTCATCCAGGCAGACATCAGCAAACCGGAACAGGTTGAAACTGCTTTTGAGAAAACCTTAAAACTTTTTGACAATAAGGTGCACATTCTTGTGAACAACGCAGGCCGGGGTGTTTTTGCAAAGTTGGAAAAAACATCGGTGGAGCAATGGCACGGGATGTTCGACACCAATGTTCACGGATTATTTTATTGTACACGCAAGGCAATTCCCGTGATGAAAGAACAAAAACTCGGGCACATCATCAACATCGCTTCCGTTGCAGGCATGTCAGGTATTGAAGAAGCATCCGGCTATTGTGCCACGAAGTTTGCCGTGCGCGGCATTTCGCAGGCGCTGTTCAAGGAAGTCAGAAAGAGCAATATCAAAGTGACTTGCATCTGCCCCGGATCGGTGAACACTGAATTTTTCAATGACGTGGAAGACATCACCGCCAACGAAACAATGCTGAACCCAAAAGATATTGCGGATTCAATCATTCACATACTTGAAACACCTGACAATTTTCTAACTGTGGACGTGGAATTGAGGCCGATGAATGTGCGCTATCAGTAGCTCTATAGAGCCGCGATGATTTTACCCCTGTAAGTAGTGCTTTTCCCTCTCAGCTCAACGTAGTATAATCCTTGCGGCAATGAATTTCTGAAAAGTGTGAAGGAGTTTCCTCTTATACCCGTTTCATTCCAAAGCTGCTTTCCTGCGGTGCTGAATATTTTCAATTCAAAAGGACCATCGGAACTTTCAGGAATTGTAATCGTCATGAATGACATGAAAGGATTTGGTTCCATTCTCAAAACATTGTTGCCGCGCAATCCATCTATACCGACAAAAGGAGTGCTGACGATGTTTGAGCGTGATGAACTATAGTTGTTCATTTTAGCGCTCGGATTACACGAACCGGGATTAATTACCTCGATTTGATAATAAACAACACTTCCAGCGGGGGGCGACACGTCAGTGTAAGAATCAACATTGCTTGCAATGCTGGTCAGCAGGGAGAGGTTGCCTGATGAGATTCCCCTGTAGATATTGTAAGAACTGAATGCAAAGCCCTCATAGTGGTTCCAATTAAGGTTCCAGATATTTCCCACCCCCTGGTTGATGGAAAGGTGAATCGTTTTATGATAATTTGTTCCAATCGTATTGAATCCGCAAGTGTCTTTGATTCCCAGCTTGTATTTATTTGAAATTTGTTCAGGAACAGACTGGTGGTCAATGAAAATGCTGAAGGCATTAAAAGCCTGAATGCCAATCGGGGCATATATATCCGCCTGATTAGTTTCCCGATAAATGACATAGGAATCAATGGCTGCAGTAGCCGGCTTTTCCCAGACAATGATGTTTTTGCCGGTGGCGCTGTCAATGCCCACGATGCAAATGTCAGCGGATAATGACGATGCATTCAAATTTTCAGAAGCGATTCCGGGGCATCCATATAAATCTGTCACCGTCACTGAATAATTTCCGGTTGATGTAACACTTGCAGACGAGGTGATATCCCCTGTGCTCCATGAATAGGAAGCCATTCCCGGAGTAGCCTGCAGGACAATCCCTGCTCCGGCACACGAAACGCTGATGGAAACATCACTGTTTCCAACCGTGCGGACAGAGGTGGTATCTCTTGGCGGGCATGGGTCGCCCGCGTTGATAACCCTTGAAACATATTTATAATTGTAACTTACTCCACCCACCGCAGCTAATTGTCGAGCCAGGTCACTTAGTTCCCCGCTAACTTGATTGGGATTGCCAGAAATATTGACATATATGGTTACATACACTCTCAACGGATATTGCCCAACCTCTTCATTGGTGGTTCCAAAAACCCGGATACAGGCCGTCTCTCCTTTCAATATTGTTAATGAACTCGCCTGCCAGTTTATGCCGCAGGGGAGATTAACAATGTCGTTAATATGAATCGAGTCAACACTGAAACTGAATGTGAATCCCGATACAGCAACGGTATCGAAATTTTCCAACTGCATGGTGAAATCATAGGGCACATTCCGCTCAATGCAAGGTATGCTATCGGGAGGCGGATGAATCCCGGCATTGCCTGTAGGGGCGTTCGGAATACACGGTTGAGAAAATGCAGAGATGCAGCACGTCAGCAAAACGGCTGTTGATAAAATCGTTTTCATAAGCATTTGTTTAATTGGTTGCAAGAAACCTCCTTAAATAAAGATAGATAAAATTTCAATGCCTCCTCTGTGGAATCAAGTATTATTGATAATTGTCCTTCAATCAGATTGCTATATCTTGAAGTAAGTATGCCATCGGTAAACAGGTTTTCGAACTTGTATTGCATTGTCCCCGATGGTATATTCCGATCCCAATTCGTTTTTCACACTTGTTTCGGGATAATTCCACTCTCTAAACAACGGATTTTTTGTTTCACCTGTTTGGTTCCGGCTTCTCCGGCTTAGGAATTAGCAAATTGACAAAAAAGGTCGCCCCGCTGGGGCTTGAATATTTTGACGAGAATATTTTCCACCATAAGGTCGCCCTTGCAGGGCTTTCAGAGTTCCGTCAGGAACGATCTTTTGGTAGAA
>CAZCXH010000085.1:0-19966 GCA_964502525.1 uncultured Chitinophagaceae bacterium | reverse complement strand
CAATCGCATCCTCATGGAAATGTTTTGACTTTAACTTTGTTCATGCAACAAAGCCACCGCAAACTGTAAATGGCCCAATGGCGCAATTTATCCCGTTCAAAGTATAATTAACATCTTGCGGCTGATGTATTTTTGCCAATATCATGCGATAAAATAGGATGAAAAATTTTTTATCAGGAACTTATTATCACAATACCCTTGAAGACTGGCTTATTTCCGCAGCCATCATTGCGGTTTCGATCATGGCAGCTAAAGCGGTTTATTGGGTTTTCAGCATCGGCTTGAAGCAAATAACCTCGCGCACCAAAACAATTTTGGATGATGTAATGGTTAACCGGATGCAAAGCCCGGTGCTCATGCTGATTGTCCTTATTGGAATACGCTACGCGCTGGAACGGCTGCATTTCACAGAAAGCCTTGACCTGTGGATTCAGCGGGGATTCATTTTCATCATCACCCTTAACGTCACATGGTTTGTCATCAGCATCATCGAGGCGCTGATAGAAGCCTACCTGATCCCCTATGCGAAAAAAGAAGGCAACAAGCTGGATGACCAGATGCTGCTTCTGATCGAGCGCATGGTGCGCGCGGTGATTTGGTCAATAGGCATTATTGCCGGGCTGAATAATGCAGGCTTCGATGTAGGCGCGTTGATTGCCGGATTGGGAATTGGCGGGCTGGCGCTTGCCCTTGCCGCGCAGGATACGGTGAAAAATATTTTTGGAGGCATCGTCATTTTCATTGACCAGCCGTTCCGCATTGGCGACCGCATCAAGATTGATAACATTGATGGTTTTGTGGAATACATCGGCATTCGCAGCACACGGTTGCGTACGCTAAGCGGAAGACTGGTCACCATCCCCAACCTCCAGTTTTCGGATCGCCCGATTGAAAATATCACCATCGAACCTACACGCAGAGTCAACATCACAATCGGTCTCACTTATAACACGCCACCTGAAAAAGTGGAGATGGCAGTCAGGTTGCTAAAGAACATTTCAGAAAGTAATAATCACCTTCTGGAAAGTGAAAAGACGATGATCTTCTTTGAAAGATTTAACGCTTACTCTCTGGACATCAATTTTTATTATTTCATCCGTAAAGAAAGCGACTTATTCGATACGCAAACGAAAGTCAACATTCAAATACTTAAAATATTTAATGATAATGGATTGGAATTTGCTTTCCCAACCCAAACTGTTTACAAAAAATGAGTTTGACGGCCGGTGAAATCATTCCGTGTTGAATTTTAGTTGCCTCATTTTTGCGTTGGCGGAGCGACCGGTTTCAGGTAAAGTTTAATAATAATTCGATATGCGCAATGCCGCTATTTCAATACCCTGTTTTCAAAATCTCTCTTTCTTTCCTCGCCCAATTCCCTGTCCATATCCTGAAACCTGAAATACATCGTCTCGCTTTCCTCATTGCTCCATAATGCTTCGGCTGAAACAAACAACTCGTCATTCTCAGCGCTGATGTGATCTTCAAGGTCGGAAAGGTACCGCTCAAAATCCTTCTTCACGAGCTCCCAGTTTCCCTCTTCCAGGCATAGCGAAATGTCCGCAAGCGTCACCCTGAAGTTATCGTGATGCTCCTTCAGCGATTCCACGATGGTCATTCCGAGCATTTCATTTCGCTCTGCCAGTTCGGGAAACAATACAGCTTCCTCTTTCCCGTGATGAAAGCGGTCGCCATACTCTTTAAAAAAAGCGATATGCCATGCGAGGGAATCCTTGTTTCCGCTGCCTGCTCCGATTTTCAAAAGGGTTCTTGCATGCTGCACCGCCTTGAGAATAATCTCATGCTCATCCATCAGCATCTTCAGCGCGCGGGAATTCATGCGAAGGTTATTGCAGGTTTCTGGCGATTTTAATGATTTCGTTGCAAGCTGCCTCCTCGCCCATGAGTTTTGGCGCTTTCCGCGTTTGCTTCCATTTATTTTTTTCACGGATGAGACGGGCAAGTATGCTGACCGCAATTTCTTCGGGAGTTTCCGCCTGGATATCCAAGCCGATAGGCATGTCCACTTTGTCCATCACAGCTTCATCAGCGATGCCCTGCTCTTTGAATAATTTTCTGGTAACCGCTGCTTTCCTCCGGCTGCCGATCATGCCAATATATCCGGCAGGCTGCCGGATACAGGCTGACAGAATCTGCCTATCGAGCGGATGATTGTAGGTCATAATCACCGCAAAAGTGTTTTTATCCCACTTCAGCGCGGCAACGCTTTCAACCGGGTGCTGATGAAGATAATGAACTCCGGGGATGTCCATTTGCTGAAACACTTCTTTTCTGTCATCAACAAGCGTTATTTTGAAATCAAGCAACGAAGCGTTCCTGGCAAGCGCTGCGCCCACATGTCCGCCACCGAATATGTAAAGCTGGTGTGGCAACGCAACCAGCTCTATAAAAACGCGCACCGTGCCACCGCAGCACATCCCCAGATCCTTCACGAGGTTGAACTCCGCCACATCCGTCATCCCTCCATCATGCACCATTTCCTGCGCCCGCTGTATCACCTGTTTCTCCAACTCGCCCCCCCCAATGGTGCCGAATATTTTTCCGCTGCTCCACACAATCATCTTCGCACCGGCTTTCAAGGGCGTTGAGCCTTTTGTTTCAATCACCGTGCACAGCGCTGCCACTTCTCTCCGCGAGAGGATGCCTTGTATTTTATCAATCAGCTTATTCATCTCCGTTCTTGTTCGGTTGATTGGCAAAAGCGGGAACTGCCGCCTTGAAATATTTCATATAGTCGTCACGCGAATTAATATTGACAAGCACCCCATCGTCATCCACCTCCGCTTTCTTTTGCCGGTAAGATTTCAAAATTTCTTTCAGGTTCCGCCCTGGGTGATTTGTTGAAATGATTTTCTTCACAACTTTTGGTGCAATCAATATGGGATGCCCGGTTGCACCCTTAAATGTTGGAGATACATAGCCGTCCTTTATTGCATTATGGAATAGTTTATCCAACACCCGAACTGTTATAAAAGGCCTGTCCACATCGTGTAAAAATACAGGTTCTTCCTTGCTAACCGAATTCAGCCCCAAAAGAATGGAAGAAAAGCGATCGTTCACCAGCGAAGTGTTCACAATAACAGTTAAGCCCGGCATGTTCTTCGTCAAATCAGTTTTATGCAAGTGTATTTTCAAGTCGGCATTCACCACGATGTAAATGGATTCGCAGCCAAACCCTACATGCGTTTTGATGATTTTTGAAACAAAGGTGTCGCCACTGCCAAAAGGAAGCATCGCCTTTGGGTAGCCAATTCTTCTGGAATCGCCAGCCGCCAGTATGACAACGCTGCATTTCATCACATACTTTTGCTTTAACTTCAATTTAACTAACGATCGTTAGGTTTTTTTCTCACTGATAATCAAATACTTATGCTGTTCTTAAGCCGATTAATGACCAAAATCCTTGTTCATGAATGAGCTATCCCCTAACTTTATTTAACATAGCAAATCTGCACATTACTTTATTAAGATAGGAATTTACAAAATGTTCCGATCATTAAATGACAATTTAGAATACAGCAGGAAAATCGCTTTCGACCTGCAGTTCGCCCATGCAAAGCAATGGAAAACGCAGGGCGAGGGAAGAATCGTGGTGGGCTTTTTGCCGATTTATTTCCCCCGCGAAATCATTCATGCCGCCAACGGACTTGCTGTAGGCATTATGGGCGCTGGCGACCGCAAGCAGATTATTAAGGGCGATGCTTATTACCAATCATACATTTGCCACCTGCCGCGCGGTGTCATTGAAATGGCGCTCGACTCATCGCTCCACGAGTTTGACGGATTTATCTTCCCCGCCATCTGCGACTGCATCCGCAACCTTTCCGGCATGTATAAAATCACCAAGCGCGGAAACTTTCAGCGCTACTTCGATTATCCGCAAAATTTTACTCCTGCCATCGGAGGCGTTTTCTACCGGCAGGAAATGGAGAAAGTGCTGCACGACATGTTTCAAATAAACCGGGTGGAAGTTACCCGTGAAAATCTGAACAAAGCCATCACACTATATAATAAAAACAGAAGGCTGATTGAGGAGATTTACGCTATCCGCCACGAATATCCCTGGCGGCTGTCCGCTGTGGACACTTATCATATCATCCGCGCGGGATTGGCGATGCCCGTTGAGGAACACAATCAAATTCTCGAAGCGGTGGTTGAACAGTTGCAGGATGAACAGGGCGAGCCGATGGATAATATCCGCGTGGTTATCAGCGGCTCATTTTGCGAGCAGCCTCCGGTGGGATTGATTAAGTCTATTGAGATGGCGGGCTGCTACATCGTGGATGACGACTTCATGCTTGGCTCGCGCTGGATTCAGGGCGATGTGGACGACACCTCCAACGACCCGCTGGGCGCGCTGGTGAATGCCTACCTGACGCAAAGCACGTTTTCTTCAGCCGTTTATGACGTGGGAAATCCGAAGGGAAAACGATTGGTGCATTTGGTGAAGAGCAGGAATGCCGATGGCGTGATTTTCAGCGCGGCAAGCTTCTGCGACCCCGCGCTGCTCGACCGTCCTGAGTTGCAGAAAGCCTGTGATGAAGCGGGCATTCCGCATATCAATTTTCAATATCATGAAAATACGGGGCAGTTCAAGGTGATTAAGGAGCAGGCGGGAACATTTTCGGATTCGATAAAACTATGGGCGTGAAAAAAGTAATTGGTCATTAGTCATTGGTCAATAGTCATTGGTCATTGGTCATTAGTTATTGGACAATAAGTAGGACGGAAAGAAAAAGGTATGAAAATCGAAAAATGACTTCAATGAGTGGAGAATTTACAAGTAATCAATTAATGACAAAGAACCAATGACTAATGACAAAGAACCAATAACAAAGAACCAATGACCCATGACAAAGAACCAATGACCACCGAATGACCATCGAACAACCCAAAACCCTATAAAAATGCCCAACCCGCAGGAAGCCATCAAAGAAAAAAGCATGGTGATTCAGAAAGAGATGCTTGCCAATCTCTTCAAGGAACTCAGCGCTGCAAAGGAGCAGGGGAAGAAAGTGGTTTACACTTTCGTGCCCGGCAACCTCACGGAACTGATTCTCGCTTTGGATATGCTGCCCGTCTATCCTGAAATCAACGCCCTGCAATCAGGGATGCGAAAAAAATCCGGCTCGTTCATCAAGGATGCGGAGAAAATCGGCTTTTCCGAAGATGTATGCACCTACGTGAAATGCGACATCGGCATGATGCTCAACGGCAACATCGGTCCCACGGGCGAAAAGCTGCCAGACCCCGATTTGCTGCTGCTGAGCTACACCGGCTGCTTCACCTTTATGAAGTGGTTTGAAAATCTGGAGAAGCTCTATCCCGGTGTGGAGATTGCCATGCTGCACACGCCCTATCAGGAAGACGGGCACATCACGCAAGACCAGGTGAACTACATGGTGAAGCAGTTGAAGGATGAAGTGATTCCAAAGATGGAGAAAGTTGCAGGCAAAAAATTGGATTACACCCGCTTGTCGCAGATGCTGGAGAATTCCGCAAAATCGGAAGACCTGTGGGTGAAAGTTCTTGAGTCGGCAAAGAACAAGCCATCACCCATTGACGCCTACTTTGCCGGAGTGTACTACATGGGTCCGATGAACACGGCTTTCCGCGGCACTGATGTGGCGCTGGAATATTATCAGGAATTATATAATGAAGTGTCGGAGCGCGTGAAGCGCGGCTTGCTGCCAGTGACGCCCGAAGGCGAGTTGAAAGAGGAGAGGTTCCGCCTCGTGGTGGAAGGTCCGCCCAATTGGACCAACTTCCGCGAGTTCTGGAAAATATTTTATGACCTGGGAGCGGTGATTGTAGCTTCCACCTACACGAAAGTGGGTGGCGTGTATGACCGCGGCTTCCGCCATGAGCCGGATAAGCCGCTCGAAAGCCTTGCGAAGTATTGCATGGGCTGCTACACCAATCTGAACCTGCCGCAGCGCGTGGATTTGATTGAACACTATATTAAGGAATACAAAGCCGATGGTTTTTTAATCAACTCCATCAAAAGCTGCAATTCCTTCTCTGCCGGGCAGTTGCTGATTATGCGTGAAATCGAACAGCGTTGCAGTGTGCCCGTTGGTTTCATCGAAAGCGATTTGGTTGACCCGCGCTATTTCAGTTATGCGAATATTAAAAACAGGCTCGAATCATATTTTCAAATGTTAGAGCAAAGGAAAGTGATTCTGGCGCAGGAGGCGGCTGTTTAGGCAGTGGTAATTGGACATTGGGCATTAGGCATTGGTCATTAGATATTAGGAATTAGATATTAGGCATTAGTCATTATATTAGAAATCAGGCAATAGACATTATGCAAAAGGCATTAGAAATTGAAAATGAATTCTGAAGAGAAAAATGCAGGAATGAAAAAAAATTTGAGAAGAACATTTATCCCAACTAATCACCAATGACTAATGACCAATGCCCAATGACTAATAACCAATGACTAATAACCAATGACCAATGACCACTAATGACCAATCCCTAATGACCAACAACCCATGAACCACTATTACCTCGGAGTTGACCTTGGCTCCACCACATCAAAGGCGGCCATCATCAATGACAATGATGAGATTATCGGTCGCGGCATCACCAACACCCGCGCCAACTATTCGGTGGCTGCCGACATTGCCCGCGATGAGGCGGTTTACAACGCGCGTTTTTCCGTGCTCAAGAAAAAGCTGCAGGAAGATTTGAATGCCGCCCCCGAATACAAAAAATACATCAACGATTTGGAAAGCGTTTTCCAGTACGAGCAGTTCAAGGTGCGGCTTGACAAGCTGGGCGATGAGTTGGTGAAAACCTGCCGCACGTTTTTCAAGGACGAGAGCAGGCAGGAGGAAATCCTCACGCACCTGCGCAATACCCGCAAATCCTTCAAACCGAAAATCAAGCGCGATTATCTCTACAATAATCTCGGAGCGAAGAATCAATTTTTCCGGGACATCGTTTCGGAGAAATATAACGAAGAGGTGAACAAGCTCGACATCTCCCTCTTCGAGCCGCTGATGACCGTATGGGACAAGAGCATCAGCCCCGCGGAAAACGAGCGCGTTACGTTCAACTTCAAGGAACTCGTTCACAAGGCGATGGCGGAGTTACGCGAGAAATACAAAAACCCTGACACAGCTTCAGCCAACAGCAACGGCAAGATGGATGCGGAAATGGAACTGCTGCAAAAAAATTTCGCGCGCGTGGAAGAAACCCTGCGCCCGCACATTGACGAGATTGCCGACCTCGAATTTGCCATCACCAACATGACCGGCACCGGCTACGGTCGCGCGCTGCTGCCGTTTCCGCAGGAATGTATCCGCTCTGAAATATTATGCCATGCCTTTGGCGCGCATGCCGTTTTCCCCGACACCCGCACCGTGCTTGACATTGGCGGGCAGGACACGAAAGCGATTCAGGTTGATAAATACGGATTGGTGACCAGCTTCCAGATGAACGACCGCTGCGCTGCCGGCTGCGGGCGCTATCTCGGATACATTGCCGATGAGATGAGCATCTCGCTCAACGAACTGGGACCGATGGCGCTGAAAGCGGACAAAGAGGTGAGCATCTGCTCCACCTGCACCGTTTTTGCCGGAGCGGAATTGCGCGAACTCACCAACATTGGCGAGAAGCGCGAAGATATTCTAGGCGGCTTGCACAAGGCGATTATCATGCGGGCGATGTCGCTCATCGCGCGCTCCGGTGGCGTGTTCAACGAATTCACCTTCACCGGTGGCGTGGCGCGCAACCCCGCTGTCATCAAGTATCTCACGCAACTGGTGCGTGAAAACTATGGCGATGGAATAAAAATCAACATCCACACTGACTCGATATTCATGGGAGCGCTCGGTGGAGCCATGTTCGCAAGGCGCAACATGAAAGCGGATTTGCCGGATTCTAAAAAATCTAAAGCTGTGGTCAATGAAGAATAATATTCGATACATCAGAGCGGTGTTGGGCATGGCAATCCTCTTCGCCTTTGCCGCAACCATTCATTCGTGTCATCATCACGGAGGCACGGATGAAACGCTCGCGCTGAACAACGGCAAAAAGTGGGATGCCGATGACGTAACGGCTGCCAATGTCGCTGCGCTGCAAAACGTGATGGCGGAATTTGCCGCGAAAAATGAAACCCGGCTGGAAGCATATTACGCTGCGGCACAGCAGCTTCAGCAGGCGGCAAACAAGCTCATCAGCGATTGCAAAATGAAAGGTCCCGACCATGACGCGCTGCACCTGTGGCTCTTTCCGCTTTTAGAACAGATAAAAAATCTGAAAAATGCGGCTGACGAAAAGCAGGCGGCTGACGCGTTTGCGCAAATCGGAAATCAAATGAAACAATTCAACAACTTTTTTGAATAAGCGATGAAAAACCGGATACGACTGGCAAATAGAAAATAAATAGAAATGAAAGCAAAGCTATTTGCAACAATTTTGATTTTTACCTTAAAAGGCTTAACCGTAAACGGTCAAAATTACCAATGGGCTAAAAGCATCGGCAGCGTTGGAACTGATTATGGCAGAAGCATAGCTGTTGACGGCAGCGGGAATACCTACATTACGGGACACTTTAGCGATACTGCCGACTTCGACCCGGGTGCAGGCGCGGCTAATCTCATTTCGGACGGGGCTACTGACATCTTCTTCGCCAAATACGATGCAAATGGAAATTACATTTTCGCCAAAAGCATGGGCAGCGCAGTAATTGATGCCGGCAACAGCATAATCGTTGACGGCAGCGGAAACGTAATTATTGCAGGCCATTTTAGCGATACCGTTGATTTTGACCCGGGCGCAGGCATCGCTAATCTTATTTCAACAGGACTTTCCGACCTCTTCTTTGCCAAATATGATGCAAACGGCAATTACATTTTCGCCAAAAGCATGGGCAGCGCAAATTATGATGAAATCAAAAGAATGGCCATTGACACAAACGGAAACATTTATATTACAGGATATATTCTTGGCGCTGCTGACTTCGACCCGGGAGCAGGAACTGCCATCCTCACACCGGTTGGACCCTCTGCCAATTTCTTTGCCAAATACGATGCAAGCGGGAATTACATTTATGCTAAAAGCATTTCCGCGTCACAGAGCTATGGTATAACCACTGACCATAGTGGAAATATTTTCATAACCGGAACATTCACCGACACGGTTGACTTCGACCCGGGCGCGGGTGCGGCTAATCTCGTTTCAGTTGGAGACAACGACATTTTCTTTGCCAAATACGATGCAAGTGGAAATTACATTTTCGCCAAAAGCATGGGCGGCATTGCTCATGATTATAGCTACAGCATTGCTGTTGATGATAGCTTCAATATCTACCTCACAGGTTCTTTTCAGGGCACAACTGACTTTGATCCGGGCGCAGGCACGGCAAATCTCTCTCCGGTTGGGATCAATGATATCTTCTTTGCGAAATACGATAATAATGGAAATTACATTTATGCCAAAAATATTGGCAGCGTAAGCTCTGACATCGGATATAGCATCGCTGTTGATAATATCGGCAATACCTACATCACCGGAACTCATAGGGACACAGCCGACTTTGATCCGGGTTCAGGCACGGCTAAACTTGTTGCAGTTGGTAATTATGACATCTTTTTTGCACACTATGACGGCAGCGGAAATTACATTTTTGCAAAAAGCATCGGTAGCGCCAGCAACGATATCGGCTTAAGTATAGCCATTGGCGGGAACCATAGCATCTTTATTTCAGGATACTTTACGGGCGCAGCAGATTTTAACCCGGATACGGGCACGGCTCTTCTCACCCACGTTGGACTTGAAGATATTTTTTTAGCGAAATATGAATACGAATGCAATAACAATAGTTCCTCTTCCCAGACCATTACTGCCTGCAATAGTTATTTATGGAACAATAACGCCTATACTGTTTCAGGAACTTATATGGACACTATTCCCAATTCAGCGGGCTGCGACAGCGTGATGACGCTGAATTTAACCATCAATAACAGCAGCTCATCATCGCAGACCGCAGCGGCTTGCTATAATTATGTCTGGAACGGCAATAACTACAATGTATCGGGAACTTACATTGATACCATTCCCAATGCAGTGGGCTGCGACAGTATGATGACGCTGAATTTAACCATCAATAACAGCAGTTCATCATCGCAGACCGTGGCGGCTTGTTATAATTATGCATGGAACGGCAATAACTACAATGCATCGGGAACTTACATTGATACCATTCCCAATGCAGCGGGCTGCGACAGCGTGATGATTCTTAATCTTACCATTAATACTGCTGATACTTCTGTAATTGTGTCGGACAGTTCTCTTACCGCTAATGTGACAGGCGCAGGTTACCAGTGGCTTGATTGCGGAAATGGATTTGCGGCAATACCTGGTGAAATGAATCAAACTTATTCGCCAACTGTAAACGGTAATTATGCCGTGATGATAACCCAAAGCGGCTGCACGGATACTTCAGCTTGTTATGATTTTACATTACCATGTCCGTTAATATTTTTGACATTTAGCGTTACGAATGCAACACCGGGATTAAATGACGGAGCGGTGAAAGTCAATGCCTCCGGTGGTCAGCCTCCTTATCTCTATTCACTTGATAGCGTCAATTTTCAATTCAGCAGCACTTTTGCAGGACTGGACACAGGAACATATCAGGTATATCTTACGGACTCTAACGGATGCACTGCGAAAGGAACATTTATCGTTGACCCGGCCGTGAGTACGCATGTGCTGAATCCCGAAGATGACATTAAATTCTTTCCTAACCCTTTCTCAGATGAATTAACCATAAAAATCCCTTCGTCTGGTGGAGATAATACCTGTTTAAGAATTATTGATGTGTTGGGAAAAATAATTTACACTGACTGTTCAATAAAGAGAATGGAAGATGCCCTGGTTATAAATCCTTCCATACCAGAAGGAATTTATTTTCTTGAAATAGCTTACGATAACAATACCAATGTTTATAAAATAGCAAGAGCAAAATCGAATTGAATATCTATATAAAAGAAAATGGCTGACGAAAAGCAGGCGGCTGACGCGTTTGCGCAAATCGGAAATCAAATGAAACAATTCAACAACTTTTTTGAATAGGATGAAGAACTCAGTTTACACCATGGGCATTGACGTGGGCAGCAATTTCATCAAGCTGGCGCTGATGGATTATGCGGAACCCCCGCGGCTGCTCGACAAGCAGACGGAGAAAATCAGGAAAAGAAATCCCTCGCAGGTTGCCGATGATATGA
Source organism: uncultured Chitinophagaceae bacterium (assembly GCA_964502525.1). Lineage (GTDB taxonomy): Bacteria > Bacteroidota > Bacteroidia > Chitinophagales > CAIOSU01 > DATLYB01. The sequence continues at coordinate 8,705 of CAZCXH010000085.1, read as the reverse complement.
TTCGGGCTATGCTGCAGCGTAACAATTTAAAGTATGAGGATGTGGCGTATCTCGCCTCCACGGGAGAAGGCGATATGGTAAAACGCAAGCGCGGGCATTTTTACGGAATGACCACGCATGCCAAAGGCGCAAACTTTTTTTTCCCCGATGCGAAAACCGTGGTTGACCTCGGTGCGCTCTATGTGCGCGCAGTGAAAGTATCACCCGATGCGCGTGTGCAGGATTATAAGATGACCGGGCAGTGCGCCTCCGGCTCCGGGCAGTTCGTGGAAAATATCTCGCGCTACCTTGGACTCTCGATTGAAGAAGTGGGCGACATCTCGCTGCAGGCGAATGACCCCGAAGTGTCATCGGGCATCTGCGCGGTGCTGGCGGAAACCGATGTGATTAACATGGTGTCGCGCGGCATCTCCACTCCGAACATCATCAAGGGCATTCACCTCTCGATTGCAAGCCGCATCATCAAACTCATGAGTTCGCTGAAAGCCGAATCGCCCATCGTGCTCACCGGAGGAATGGCGCTGAATAAAGGATTGCTGCAGGCGTTGCAGGAACAGTTGAACGAAACCGGAAAAAAGTTTGAACTCAAAACGCATCCTGACGCCATTTACGCGGGCGCCATTGGCGCGGCATTGTGGGGCGGCTTCCGCCATTTCAAATTATTGGAAAAACAAGCTGCAGCGGCAAGAACATGAGTAACTGGGAATTGGGTATTAGTCATTGGTCATTAGTCATTAGTCATTAGTCATTAGCCATTAGAGTAATGATGGTATTAAAAATATTTTCATTTTTATTTTTGGTCGCTGCTACCTGTGAAAAAGGGAGTAACAATAAAATCGTTATGGAAGTCCCTCTGCCGTATATGAAGGTTGGCAATAAATGGGTTTATGTTGTTGACTTCACCGGTTCGCAGGATACTGTTACAAGCATCCGTGATACAATATCTTTTGAAATCGAATCTGAAGCTAATAATGTATTCAAAGTGATTCAGCATCAGCGCGGTGCAACGAACACAAGCATACTGTATTGGTATGTTCAGGATGGACTGCTTAAGTCATTCTATCAAGGTCATCAAACTATCAAAAGCGGGCAATGGCTGACCGTGGCTCATCCTTCCATTGGCGACAATTACTATTATGCAGTACATAAAGGACGTTATTCCTTAAAACCGATTAAAGACAAGCGCCTTACAACGTTTGAAATTGTCAGAACCAATCAAAGCGTGGAATTTGCAGGACGCACTTTCTCCGATGTTTACGTCATTGAGTTCTCAAGCAATTCAGATACCACAGAGCATAAAATGCTATACTCAGAATCGTATGGCATGTTATTGTTTGACGGACTTAATTCATATTCTTTGATTGGTATTAATTTTTAAAATGAAAAAGCAAATTAATCCATTGCTTTGTATTTCGATTTTCATGGAAGTGAAAGATGACCATTGCCTAACAACCAATGACTAATGACTAATGACTAATGACCAATGACCACTGACCAATAACTAATGACTAATGCCCAATGACTAATGACTAATCACTAACGACCTATGAAAACCCTGACAAGCGATAAACAATTAGGAGCGGTGATTCCCAACATCGCGCAATTGCTGGAGCGTAACGCGAAAAAATTTGCCGGAAAAATCGCTTACCAGGAGAAGGTGGAAGGAAAATATCATGGCATCGCGTGGGCTGATTTTTACAACAATATTCTCAACATCGCTTTCAATCTGCACCACCGCTTCGGCTTCCGTCAGGGCGACAAGATGGTGCTGTTCTCGCCCAACCGCCTTGAGATGTTGGAGATGGAACTGGCAGTGATGGCTACGGGTGGAATCGCGGTTCCAATCTTCGCGTTCTTTCATCAGGAAACTGCCGAACTGCTGATTAAACACAGCGATGCACGGTTTCTTGCAGTGGCGGGCGAAATGCAGTTGAACCGCGTGAGCAGCGATTTGCCGCTGGAAAAAGTTTTTGTATTTGACAATGTTGCGTTCAAGAAATTCAACCGGCAGCATTTCTTTGAGGAGCTTTTAGTAGCGCGCTCGGATGAAAATTATACGCTCCGCACCGGTGCCGCTCCCGATGAGATTTGTCTCAACATGTACACCTCCGGCACGATGGGCATTCCCAAGTGCGTACAGTTGATGCATAAAAATATTTTGTCGCAGCAGGCTGCCCTGGAGCAGTTGTGGCATCTTGATGAAAACGACCGATTCCTCGCCTATCTGCCGTGGCATCACAGCTTCGGTGGCATTTTTGAATTGTTCACCACGCTTTGTAATGGCGCAACTTATTCACTCGAAAGCAGCTACGGCAAAGACTCGAAATCCATTTTTGAAAACTGGAAATTAGTGAAGCCCACCGTTTTCTTCAGTGTGCCGAAAGTGTATCAGGCGCTGTTTGAAATGACGCAAGCAAGCAAAGAAGCCGAAGATATTTTTTTCAATTCGGGACTGAAGTTCATCTTCACTGCTGCAGCCGCTTTGCCGGAAAAACTTTCCAATGAATTTGAGAAACGAAACATCCCAGTCATTGAAGGCTGGGGATTGACGGAAACATCGCCCTGCTGCACGCTCACGAATCCCGCATTGAAGCGCGAAACGGGCATGGTCGGCAAGCCGATTCCGGGCGTGAGCATCCGCATTGCCGGTGATGACGAGATTCAGGTAAAAGGTCCGAATGTGATGGCGGGATATTATCACAACGATGAAGCCAACCGCGAGGCGTTCACCGCTGACGGATGGTTCCGCACGGGCGATGTCGGAAAAATTACGGAGAATGGATTGAAGCTGGTTTCCCGCAAAGACCGGATTTTCAAACTCTCCAACGGTGAGAAGGTGATTCCCACCGATTTGGAGAAAGCCATCGAATTGAAATGTCATTACGTGCAATATGCGGTGGTGGCGGGAAGCGGGGAGGAGCATCCGGTGGCGCTGATTTTTCCCAACACAAAACTGTTGCAAAACCCGGATTACCAACTGACGCCCGATGAAGGCTGCTTCTGCCCGCGCAACCTGAACGAACTGGGGCGCTGCCTCAGAGGCTGCCTTGCGATGGCGAACAACAGCATCGGGCAGAAATTCGCCAAAGTGAAATCAGCGGCTGTGATTCTCGATGAGCTGTCGGTGGAAAACCGCACCCTGACGCCTTCATTGAAAATGGCTCCGAAAAATGTGATTGAAAAATACCGCGCGCATTTGCTGAACCTTTATGGCGAAAATGTGCCGGTGGAGGAAGAAGTATATGTGATTGAACTGGAACCGCAAAAGGCGGCTGTGATTGGTCATTAGTCATTGGTCATTAAATGTTAGTCATTAGTCATTAGACATTAGTTATTAGTTATCGGCAATACTAAAAATATTTTCACCATGGACTTAAAGAACAAAACAGTTCGGTACACTCTCGCAGTAATAGCGTGTTTGGGAATTTTTTCACTGTACATCGGAATCGCAGCAGTAATAAAATGGAAAAATTCTGGCGGGACAGTTATGATGCTTATACTTTTTGCAGCTATTGCAGCAACTTGGAAAGGAATTACTAAAGCTCCGAAGGAACAAACTAAGGATGTTCCACAGACTTATACTTGATTGGACAGAGAAGTACATGCAGAATTACAAATCATTAATGACCAATGACTAATGACCAATGACCAATGACCATCGGATGACCATGGAATGACTACTGACCAATAACTACTGACCAATGACCACTGACCAATGACCAATGACCAATAACTACGAAATAAAATCCACCGTCCTCCTGAAGAAAGTGATGAGCGATTATTTCCGCTCGCTGGAAACCGGAGGAAAGAAAATCGCATGGTGCACCAGTGTGGGTCCTGCGGAACTGCTGCGCTCGTTCGGGTTTGAAGTGTATTTTCCGGAAAATCATGGCGCGCTTCTGGGCGCTACGCGCACTGCGATGGATTACATCCCCGAAGCTATCAAATGCGGCTACTCCGGACATGTGTGCAGCTACACTACCGCTGACATCGGCTCGTATCTGAAAAAAGAAACTCCGTTACAAAAGCATTACGGCATGAAGGGTGCGCCAAAGCCCGACTTGATTGCCTACAACACCAACCAATGCCGCGAAGTGGAAGACTGGTTCAGTTTTTTTGCCAATGAGTTTCAATGTCCCATCGTGGGCATTCAGCCGCCACGCTATTTGGATGAAGTGACACAGGACGAAGTGGACTTGGTCGTGAAGCAGTTCAAAAAAATGATTCCCGTGTGCGAGCAAGTGAGCGGACAAAAATTTGATTTGGAACGGTTCAAGCAAGTTGTAAAACTCAGCAAGGAAGCCACTTTGCTTTGGCAAAAAGTTTTAAAAACCTCCACAGCCGACATCGCTCCAATTAGCTTTTTTGACGGCACGATTCACATGGGACCGATAGTAGTGCTGCGCGGAACGCAGGTTGCAAAAGATTACTACACAACGTTGTTGGCAGAACTGGAAGGCAACGTAAAAAACAACATCGGCTTTCTGCCCAAAGCCCGCACGCGCATCTTTTGGGAAGGCATGCCTATATGGGGCAAACTGCGAATGTTGAGCGATTTGTTCTGCTCGAACGGTGCAGCAGTGGTCGCCTCCACCTATTGCAGCAGTTGGGTGTTCGACCAGTTCGATGAGAACGACCCGTGGAATTCCACTGCGCGTGCCTATACGGAAATCTTCATCAACCGCAGTGAGAAAGCGAAAATGAAAATGCTGGCGGACTGGTTTGAAGAATACAAGATTGACGGCATCGTTTTTCACGACAGCAAAACATGCTTCAATAATTCAAACGCGAAATTCGGGATGCCACAGCGGCTGAAAGAAACAACCGGAGTGCCGGCATTGGTGATTGAAGGCGATTTGTGCGACTTGCGGTTTTTTAGTGAAGGGCAGTCGGCAACCAAGATTGAAACGTTTATTGAGCAGATTGAAAGCAGAAAAGAAGTCATTAGTCATTAGTCATTAGTGATTGGTCATTAGATGTTAGACTTTAGTTTATAGACAGCAGATGTATGACAATGTCCATAGGGAAAATAAATGCCACTAAAACACAAAAACACTAAAATGAGTGAGAATAAAATCTTATGTGCCTTCATGCTTTCATGGCAAAAATTTTCAAACAACCAATGACTAATGACCAATGACCAATCGCCACCGAATGACCACTGAATGACCAATGCCCAATCCCAAATGACCTCCAAAAAACAAAATACCACTCCAGAATCTAAACCCAAAGCCGCCATCATCGGTCTCGGTCCGGTCGGGATGATACTTGCCGTGAAGCTGCAGGAGGCGGGTTGCGAAGTAGCGCTGTGCGAGCAGAACGAAGCCAAAGCAGCCAAAATCAGAAATGAAGGCATCCGGCTTGAAAACGTTTTTACTGCGGCTGCGCAATTCGAAAGGGTACATCAATCCATTTCGGAGTTGGAAGGTTGGGATGCGGATTATCTTTTCTTCGCATTGAAATCCTACCAGACTCCGGCAGCGGTGAAGGAGGCGCAGAAGCTGAACAGCGCAAAGCTGACGGTGGTCTCTGCGCAAAACGGCATCGAGGTGGAAGAAATGCTCGCTGCGGGTTTTGGCGAAAGCAAAACGCTGCGCCTCGTCATCAACTTTGCGGGCAATCCCGTTGCGCCCAACGTGGTGAAGGTTACTTTCTTCATCCCGCCAAATTACATCGCCTCCATGGATGACTCGCGCAGCGGCAAGGCGGAAGAAATTGCCGCTATCCTGTCATCGGTTGGCTGTGAAACAAAGGCGGTGAATTCATTTGAGATACTGAAAAGAAGCTGGGAGAAAACCATTTTGAATTCTTCGCTCAGCGCACTGTGCGGAGTCGGTCGTCTCACGATGGCGGAAGCCATGAGCGACCCTGACACGGTGGAGTTGGTGGAACAACTGATTAACGAAGGCATTGAAGTGGCGGAAAAAGAAAAAATCCGCTTCCCCGATGATTTCCTCCGTCAGTGCATGCGCTATCTGAAAAAAGGAGGCGACCACTTTCCATCGCTTGCGCTCGATTTGATTAACAACCGCCCCACCGAGATTGATTACTTCAACGGGAAAATCGTGGAGTACGGAAAGAAACATTATGTGCGCACATCGCTCAACCTTTCTTTCACCAACATGGTGAAGGCGATGACAAATAAAAATATCATCTCGCGCGTTCCCGGTGCGATGGGCGAAGTGAGCAAAAAGATTTTGGAAAAAGGCATGGTGAGCAAGAATGGCGCTCCCGCTTCATTCAAAAGCGCGCCTTGTTTTCTCGGGATTGATTTGGGTTCGGCATTCACCAAGTTCACCGTGATTGATGACAAGGCGAATGTGCTGTTCCGCTATTTCCTTCCCACGCTCAGCGCTGACAAGCAGGCGCAGAAGAACGTGATGCAAACGATTGCCTCCAACTTCAATATCCAATACAGTTGCGCCACGGGTTACGGCAGGAAGCATTTTTCGGAAACCGATATTGTGAAAACGGAAATCAACTGCGCGGCAGCGGCAGTGTCGCATCTGCATCATGGCGAGAAAAATATCCTCGACATCGGGGGCGAAGACATCAAAATCATCCGCTGCGACAAAGATGACAACGTGCTCAACTTCTACATGAACGATAAATGCGCGGCAGGCACGGGTTCATTCCTCTCGGAAATTGCCGAACGCGCGCAAATCAATATTTCCGAAATGAGCAGCCTCGCTTCGTTGTCGAATTACGACAAGGAGTTGAACAGCTTCTGCACCGTGTTTGCAAAAACGGAAATCATGAACTGGATTTTTGACGGCATGAACGCGCAGGATATTTCGCGCGGCATTTACATCTCCATCGCCAACAAGGTCGCCAAGATGCGCCTCGACCCGGGCATGCCCACGTTCATGATTGGCGGAGTGATTGCGCATCATCCCTATTTGAAAACTTTGCTCAACGAAAAATTCAAGAAAGACATTCAAATCGTTGAACATCCGCAATATGCCGTTGCGCTGGGCGCAGCGCTGATTGCGATGCAGGCATTCAACAGGGAAAAAAATAAAACGGAAAACATCAGCCAAAAAATCAAAGTCAACTTATGAGGGCATTGCACGACAAGAAAAAAGGATTCGGAATTGTTTATGACGACATCTATTTAGTGAACGGGGCGCGCACCGCCTTCGGAAAATTTTGCGGCACGCTGGCGCAGGTTTCGCCCACCGATATGGGTATTTATGCCTCGCGCGCAGCTATTGAAAAATCAGGCATTTCGCCCGGTGATATTGACCAGGTTATCACGGCAAACATCGGGCAGAGTTCCTGCGACACGTATTTTCTTCCCCGTCACATCGGGCTGTATGCTGGAGTGCCGCAAGGCGTGCCGGCTGTGATGCTGCAGCGCATCTGCGGTTCGGGCTTTGAAACTATCACCGCAGGTGCTGACCAAATAACGCTGGGCAAGGCGGACTCCGCTTTATGCTGCGGAACGGAAAACATGTCACTGGCGCCTACGGTGAGCTACGGCAACAGGATGGGCTATCCGCTGGGAAGAATTGAATTCAAAGATTTTCTGTGGGAAGCGCTGAACGACACGGCTGCCGTTCCCATGGGCTGTACCGCGGAGAACGTGGCGCGGCAATATAAAATCACGCGTCAGGATGCCGATGAGTTCGGCAAGCTGTCAAATGACCGCGCCCTTGCTGCCACGCAACGCGGGTTTTTCAAAGATGAAATCGTACCGCTCAACCCGGCAGTGTTTGAAGCCGATGGATTGAAGCCACGAAAGGTAGCGCTTCCAAAAAATGTGAAAGACTTTGTTGCCGATGAAAACATCCGCCCCTCCACGCTTGAAAACATGGCGAAGCTTTCTCCCGCTTTTGAAAAAGACGGAGTGCAGACCGCAGCCAACTCCAGCGGCATTGTGGATGGCGCTGCTGCAGTGGTGGTCGCTAATAAAAATTTCGTAACGCAAAAAAACCTGAAGCCTCTCGCAAAGGTGGTGGCATCGGTAAGCTGCGGTGTTGACCCGAAGGTGATGGGCTTAGGTCCCGTGCCCGCCATCCGGCTGCTGCTCGAACTCACTGGTTTGAAACTTTCCGACATCGGGCTGATTGAAATCAACGAAGCCTTCGCAGCGCAATTCATCGGCTGCGAGCGAGAACTTGGGTTGGACAGAAACATTTGCAACGTGAACGGAGGCGCCATCGCCTTAGGTCATCCCCTTGCCGCCAGCGGAACGCGCCTGTCGCTCACCCTCGCGCGCGAGATGAAGAGCCGCAACGTGAAATACGGTATCGCTGCCGCCTGCATCGGTGGCGGGCAGGGGAATGCGGTGTTGCTGGAGAGGTGAGATTAGTGATTGGCAATTAGGCATTGGGGATTGGTCAGGGGAAACTCTCAAGCAAATAGTCCATTATCATGTTGGTCATTGTCAGACGCACCATCTGTCTGTAATCAAAATTATCCATCCAAGATCTGTAATAATGAAGATAGGGTGTACGACAAATTTTCGCTCTATGGCTCAAAGAAAGGAATGTATGACCCCTAAAGGGGTCAAAAAGGATTTATCCATGACTGTTACTACCAATATGTGAACCCTACGGGTTCAAGACCCCGGGGGATCAAATGTTGGTAGAAAATAACCCTTCCAAGCCCTTTCGACCCCGGAGGGGTCGCACGGTACGTGCGAAAATTTGTCGTAAGGGACATGAAATACAATCACACACCATACGGGATGAAAATGTAGT
>CAZCXH010000084.1:0-20158 GCA_964502525.1 uncultured Chitinophagaceae bacterium | reverse complement strand
TTACTTTTCAAGTAGCTCCTTTGCCCTTGTCCTATTTTTGATGCGATTGCCCTGAATGTCCCTGCCAACGATATTGTAACGCTGTTCATCCACCGAATGTTTCTCATCCGGGAAGATGATGGCATTTTTATCCTTGAAAACTGACATTGCCTGTAATGGGAAAATGCCATGCTTATGTGAGCTTTTCGTGATGTTGCCTTCATCCCAGATAAATTCCATAGCGGCTGAAATTTAGCGGAATTACCTGTAAGGCAGTTGACCTCCCTTCCGCCTGCGCTCGCGTCCCCGCGAGCGCACGTAATAACTTCACCCCCTCACCCTGACGCGGGGCGGAGCATCCGTGTTCCTCATTTTCAGAACGCCCATCCTTTGAATCCTCAACCTGTAATTTTACCACTGTCATGTCGCCCGATGCCTTCAAAGCGTTTCAGCACACCATTCCCACCGATCCCGGCATCTACAAGTTCATTGACGAAAATGATAAAATGATTTATGTCGGCAAGGCGAAAAACCTGCGCAACCGCGTTTCCTCCTACTTCAAGGAAAACCACGACAATTTCAAAACCTGGGTGGTGGCGAAAAAAGCCGCCCGCATTGATTTCACCATCGTGAAAACCGAAGCGGATGCGCTGCTGCTGGAAAACCTGCTCATCAAGGAAAACCAGCCGCGCTACAACATACAGTTGCGCGATGACAAAACATACCCGCACATCTGCATCAAAAAGGAGCGGTTCCCGCGCGTGTTCCTCACGCGCGCCATCATCAATGACGGTTCCGAATACCTCGGTCCTTACACTTCAGCGAAGAAGTCGCGTTTCATCCTTCACCTGCTGCAAAATATTTTCCCCCTGCGCACATGCAATCTCAACCTTGCACAAAAAAAAATTGACGAGGGCAAATACAAAGTATGCCTCGAATATCACATCGGCAACTGCCTTGGTCCCTGCGAAAACAGGCAATCGGAGGAATCATATAACGAAAGCATCGCACACATCCGCAGCATCCTGAGAGGGCAAATCAGCCCCGTGATGCAGGCGCTGAAAAGGCAAATGCAGGAGTATTCGGAGAAGTTTGAATTTGAAAAAGCGCATCAGATCAAACATAAAATCGAGGCGCTTGAAAACTACCAGAGCAAGTCAACGGTTGTCAGCCCCGTGATTGACAACATAGATGTTTTCTCTATCATTGATTTCGACAAGAGCGCTTTTGTCAATTATCTCAAAGTGGTGAATGGCGGCATCATTCAGACAAAAACCATCGAGCTGCGCAAAAAGCTGAATGAATCGCTGGAAGAGTTGCTTGTATTTGCCATCACGGCATTGCGGACTGAATTTAAAAGCACCTCATCGGAGCTGATCGTTCCATTTGAAATCACATTGCCCGATGAAAGCATTCAGATTACCGTGCCCCAGCGTGGCGACAAGAAAAAGCTGCTTGACTTATCGGTCAGTAATGCGGCTTATTATCGCAGCACAAAAGAATCAGAGAAAGGGAAACCCAAGCGCGACCACGTGCTACAGATTCTTCAGAAAGATTTTCGCCTCACCTCGCTTCCCGTTCATATTGAATGTTTCGACAACTCAAATTTCCAGGGCGCCAACCCCGTTGCCGCTATGGTGGTGTTCAAAAAAGGGAAGCCTTCTAAAAAAGATTACCGCCATTTCAATATCAAAACCGTCACCGGTCCCGATGATTTCGCCTCGATGGAAGAAATCGTTTACCGCAGGTATTACGGCTTGCTGAAGGAAAACGCCCCGCTGCCGCAACTCACCATCATTGACGGGGGAAAGGGGCAGTTGAATGCCGCTCGCAGCGCGCTGGCAAAGCTGAACCTTGAGGGCAAAATTCCGGTTGCGGGCATTGCCAAGCGGCTGGAAGAAATTTATTTCCCCGATGATCCGCTGCCGTTGCACATTGACAAGCGCTCGCCTGCGCTGAAACTCATCCAGCGCATCCGTGATGAAGCCCACCGCTTTGCCATCACGTTCCACAAAAAGAAAAGAGATGACGCCACGCTGAAAACATCGCTCACCGACATTGAGGGCATCGGAAGAAAGACCGGTGAACTATTGCTGAGAACCTTCAAGTCGGAGAAAAAAATCAGGCAGGCATCGCTGGAAGAAATCGCCAAAGTGGTGGGGAAATCGAAAGCGGAGAAAGTAGTGGAGTTCCTGTCAAAAAAAGAAACTGAAGAACAACCACTTCAAACTCCAAGCCTCAAGCAGGGCAGCACTTGCAGCTTGCCGCTTGAAAGTGGAATGAATTCCGCTATTTCTGGCTCAGATTAATTAATAATATAACGTGAGTTATGGATTAAAAACCAACCTTATTTTGATAGTTTTCATTGCCGTCCGCTTCAGCGGACGGTTAATAAGGTGAATAAGGTCGGGTTGGGTCGGGAAGGTGCGGTTACAGCATAAGTACAATTTGTATATTAGAGCAAAATCTTGCCGTGATGAAAAAAGTGTTTATCCTTATAACAGCATATTTGAGCCTGACAGGCTTCGTAAGCAACTTTATCAGCCGATCCGCAACTTCTCCTGAAATCACAAAAGAAACTTCGGTCAGCAGCCTGCTGATCAAATATGGCGAGCCTGCTCCGCTGCACTACATTGAAAACGCAGATCCCGGCAAGGCTAAGATTGGTGAGGAGGTTGTTAAAAAAGGACGCGCCACGTTACCCAACGGAGAAAAGACCCAGCTTATTTCCAGTTATTTTGTCTGCACTGATTGCCACAATGTGGCAAGGGAAGCAAATGAACTGAGTGATAATGATCCTTATCACAAGTTGGATTATGCCAAGTCCAATGACATTCCCTATATGACTGCATCAACTTTTTTTGGAATTTACAACCGGGAGAGCTGGTTCACAGGCTACGAAAAAAAGTATGGCGAACTTGCCTTAAAAGCCAACAACAACCTGAGAGAAGCCATTCAGCTTTGCTCCAAAGAATGTTCCTCCGGGCGTCACATGAATGATCAGGAACTGGAATCGGTGCTGCATTATTTCGCTTCCCTTCAGTTGAAACTGGGGGACCTGGCGCTTTCCGGTGAGGAACTGGAGAGATTAAACCAATTTAAAGATGACCCGAACTATAAAAAAGAAATGATCTCGTTGTTAAAGTCAAAATACATCAATGCTTACGCTGCTACATTTGCCGCTATCATCCCTGTTGGCAGCAGAAAACTTGGGAAGGACGGCAATGCCGGTTATGGTGAAATAATTTTCGAAAAGAGCTGCATGCACTGCCACGAGGAGGGAAGAGTTGCCCAAACCGTATTCTCACCGCAAGGCAAAAAAAATGCCGCATGGCTCGTGAGTTATTTTTTAAAGAATAATGGCGGTTCGATATATAATATAACGAGAACCGGAACGGAATCCTCCAAGAAGACGCCTCAATACATGCCCATCTATTCAGAGGAAAAGCTGACCGATGCCATGCTGGATGACCTTGCCGCCTACCTTCTAAAACAAAGCGCTGCCGGGGATGACGGGAAGTAGGTAGGTAATTGGCAAGCAGTATTAGTAATCAGTTATCGGTAATCAGTATCGGTTATTTAAGGGTAGATACTTGCTATAACCTTCCTCGGGATCCATTTCAATAATGATTTTTTTCCCAAGATTTTTTCTTGTGATTGCCGAAGCAGTAATAACTCCGCTCAACAGGGCCGCGCCAATGCCAGCCGTGACGATATCCTGGCCTGTGAGAAACAGGTTTTTTATTGGCGTGTGCGCTCTTAGAAATTTCAGCTCGAATCGGTCGGGAGAATGCGCAATGCCGTAAATTTCACCGTGACGGTAATTGGCGAAATTTCGGGTTGACAGCGGGGTAGATAATTCATAAGTATCAATTTTACCCTTCACCTGCGGCTCAAAACGGTAAAGTTGCGCTAAAAGCCGTTGCGAAATTTCTTCTTTGAACTTTTCATAATCTTCACCGCGCTTTTTCCATTTTGTGTTTTCCCATTTTTCGAACCATTGGTAAGGGGCGAATCCGATGATCTCGATGGTGCTTCTTCCCGGATAGCGGTTTTCAAAATCGGGATCCTTGGCTGAAGGAAATGAAACATACGTCACGGGCAACGGACCGGATGGGTCTTTCAGAAAATTCCTGAGATTTTCATCATGGTCGTAATTGTCAGGATAAATCCAATAGTTAGCGGTTCGCAATCCCAATTCTTTTGCAGTATGTCTGAGACCGATATACAAACTAACGTGAGAAGCGGAAGGTCTCACCAGCTTCGTTTGCTGTTTCAAACCTAGTCCGGCAGAAATGTCTTGCGGAAGCAAATAATTATATGTGTTTTCTATTCCGGCACCGCTGACGATGACATCCGACATGATCTCATTCCCATCGGCCATCTTCACGCCAACCGCTTTGCCTTCCCTGATTATTATTTCCGACACTTCCGCGTTGGTATAAATCTTTCCGCCAGACTGTTCAATCACAGGCTCGATGGTGGAGGCAATGCGCCCGGAGCCTCCAACAGGGTAGCTTCCGCCATTAAAATAATGCTTCACCACCATCGCGTGCATGGCGAAGCTGCTCTCTGAGGGGGGAAGTCCGTAGTCTCCGTACTGCCCCGTAAGGACTCCTATCAATTCTTTGTTATCTGTAATACTTTGCATCACCTGCAGGGTGGTGGGCCTTGCGTATTTCAGGTAATTCATCCTCATGAAAGGGCTGACTAACCAACTGATCATTGGGGACAAGCCTTTCTCTTCATAGAACGACCTTCCGGCAACCGAAGCTTTATAAACGGTGGTGGTATAATCATCAATCGCATCCTGATCTTTGCGTGACGGAAAATATTCCTTGAGATTATTTTTAAAATTATCCAAACCCTTCACCAGCAGGTATTCCTTCTGCCCAAAGATGATCCTGTCATACACGTCTCCCATATCAGCCCAGTCCAATTGACCGTTTGTCACATAATCAAACAGCCGCCTTAGTATTCTCTCCTTTTTCTCAACGCTCCCGACATAGTGAAGCCCTACGTCCCATTCGTAATCTTTTCTTGTGAACGTGTGCGTGAATCCTCCCGCTGTATAGTGCTTTTCAAGAACCAGCGCTTTCTTCCCTTCCTTCGACAGGATAGCAGCGGTGGATAATCCTCCCAATCCTGATCCGATTATGATCGCATCATATTTTCCTTCAACAGATTTTTGCTTATATGAGATTCCGGTTTTCATAACATTTGCGGTTTACATGTTTACGGTTTACGTGCGTTGTTCTTTAAATGTAAACCGTAAACAGGAGACATCTGCCTTTGGCATAATTGATTTGACACAACATCAATTCGCATTCCTGATTTTATTAAGCATATAATCAAGTCCGATAATTTCGCTGCAAGTTAGCAACGCTCCAACAGTTACTCCCAACACGCCATGAGCCAAGTGAACATTCTGTCCCGTCAGCAACAGATTCGGAATTTTTGTTCTTGAAGCGATAAATGTCTTCAGCGGATTATCGCTTTCCCTCGCGATGCCATACATGGAGCCATCATTGCCTCCGATGTAATCACGATATGTCAATGGCGTAGAGGAGTAGCATGCCTTCACTTTGCTTCTGATTCCTTTAAATTTTTTTTCCAAGGCATCCAATACGGCTTCGGATTTTTTTATTTTGAATTCCTGATAGTCCTCTCCCCGGTCTTCTTCATGAGAATCTGTATTGAATGATTTTTCCCATTTCCGAGTTTCTTCATGACGCATGTAGCACATTGCCACCGCGCTTTCAGCGAAATCGGGGGAATGTGAGGAAGCGGGCGTGCAAAACATATATGATTCGGGCCAGGACGACTCCGTGTAGTGGATGCTTTCCCAAACATCCTCACTGGAAAAATGATAACGGTTGAAATTCAGATAGGGGAAAGAGTTTTTGTTAAAAATGAGATGGAGGCTGAATGATGAGATGGTATTGCGCAGGCTGTTGATGCGGTTTCTATATGCCGGCCTTATCCTGCCTGCCTCAAGCATTTGCAGGGTTTTCGAAGGATGAATATTGGAGATGAAATACTTCCCTTCGATTTGCTGGGAATCGGACAGCCTGACATTTTTTAAACCATCCCTGTCGAAAATCAATTGCTCCGCCTTGCTGTTTCGCATGATCGCGCCCCCATTATCGGTGATTGTCCTGGCAAGCTGAAGCGACAATTGAGAACTGCCGCCAACGAATTTCCATGAGCTTTGTATGTAGGAATTAAGAATGAGCGCGTGCATAAAGACAGGCGTTCTGCCGGGAATGCCGGCATAGAGCAGGTTGTTGCCCGCCAGCACATTTTGAAGTCTTTTGTCAGGCGTGATTGATTTCAAAAAATCCGTAATGCTTGTCTCCATGAATTCCGGATTGATGTCAGCCATCCGTCCTGACCGAACGTTGTACATGGGAAAATCTTCGCATATCCTTCGCAATTGCCCGCAATAACCGGTCAGCGCTTTCCTTTCATGCGGAAAATATTGCAACAGCGTATCGAGAAATCGGTCATAGCCCTGGGCGAATTTATATTCTGTTTTATCCGTATCAAAGCTGATCAGGTCGAAGCAGTCGCCATCAAGGCGCTTCAGTTTTAATTTATCCATCAGCCCCAGATATTTGAAAAACGTGTTGAGATTTTGCCCCTCGTCCAAACCTCCCACGTAATGAACGCCTGTATCAATGATGCACTTGTTGCGCGAAAATGTTTGAAGGCTGCCTCCTATCTGGCGGTTTTTTTCGATCACGCATACGCTCAGTCCTTCCCCGCTCAGCACGCTTCCGCAGATCAGTCCGCCCAATCCGCTCCCAATTATTACCACATCATATTTTCGCATCTGAACAGATTAATTCCTGATTACGATGAAAACATTAGAAGTCAGCCTGGAGCCGTCAATTACTTCCGTGGTAAAACCGTTGGCTTTAGCGAGTTCTATAATTTCCCTTGCAGGAACAAATTCCAACGGGTTAGCTTTTTTATTGAATCCTGACACCGTGGAAATAATCTCGGTGAGCGCTGTGCCGAACTGCCTTTTCCGTAAAGATGCATCTGCATCGCGGATGATGATTGTTCCTTTTTCCCTCAGCCTGCTGAAACATTTTTTTAACAACTGCATCTGCTCATCCCTTCTCAGATAGTGCAACACATCTCCTAGGATGAAACCATCTTTTTCGGAAATATCTGTTTCAAGAACATTGGCGCATTCGAATTGAATATTATCATTCTTCGAGTAACAATTTTGCGCTACCGCAATTTTCTCGCAATCATAGTCCACTCCGGTCAGCGTTCTCTCGCGGGAATAAAAAGCAAGCATATAGGTCATGTAGCCGTATCCGCACCCAATATCCAATATTTCTCCTTTTGACGGCAGCTTTTCATTCACCAGTTTGTAGTTGTCCTCCAGCCATAGCTTAACCCTGACATACCACTCCAGCACGGGACCTTTATAAATATAATTGCACATCAGCATTCTTTTCAGATATTCGGGAGTTTCTTTTTCCTTCCTGAACTCATCATGCGCTTTGATCATGTGTTTCCTTATCCCCTTTGCGCGTTCCGAATAGGTTTTGCCAAACCGCTGGTCGTCAGCGGAAATTCGCTCCATCACTTTGACGGAAATCTTATTACGCCTTCCCCAGAACTCATTTTTGTGCAGAAATTCCCCCGTGCCGTGAAATAATACCGGCACAATATCGAGATGCAGCTTTTCCGCAATGTAAAAGGCTCCCTTATGAAAACGATGAATGTTGTAATCCGTTGAACGCGTTCCCTCCGGAAAAACAACAATGGAATAGCCATCATCCGTCATTTGTTTCAGCTTATCCATCACCGGATCAATACCTGATGACACCGAGTAGAAGTCAGCGAAACGGGCGATGGGACCAAAATGGGGCGTGCGTCTTATCCGGTCATTGGTAAGTATAATTAACTTCGGAGCCTGCATGAGGATCAGTGGCGTTTCAATGAGGGATTGGTGGTTGCAGATCACCACTGCCGGCTTTTTGAAATCCTCTCCATGCCGGTTGTGAATCTTGCAGCTTAAAGGAAATGTGATCTTTATATAGGCTTTGGAAACATGCATGAAAATCCGGTGAAATAGCGCTTTCCTCTTCGAAGCGTTCAGCGGAAGAAGGGTGAAGATCAGCAGGCCTGCAATCCCGACTATTGCCACCCCGAGCAGCAAAAAACCCCACGTTAACAGCGCTTTCAGAAAATTTACAAGATTAATGGGATGCCGTTTCAATTTTTTCCGGTTAACGATAAAAGTTTCGAGCAAGAGAGGCTGAACCGTAAATGTTACCATAACAACAGAAAGAATGCCAATGACAGACATCAGGGCAATAGACCGCAGGGCAGGGTGCCCTGCGAAAATCAGCGCGCCAATGCCGACCAAGGTGGTAACGGCAGACAACAACATGGAAGTTTTGTATGTGACGGTGTTGCGGACTCCGTATTTGTATTCCTGCAAATAACCCCCTGACAGAAAAATGCTGTAATCGTCACCCAATCCGAATATGAATGATGATATGATTATATTGATCATGTTGAATTTTATCCCGAAAGCTCCCATGATCCCCAGCGTCCACAGCCAGCTTGCCGCCATCGGGATGAAGGTGATAAGCCCGATCTCTATCCTGCCGAACGAATGGATGACAATGAGAAAAAAAAGAGAGATAGAAAGCGCCACCAGCAAGGAGAGATTATCTTTCAGAATCTCCAAAATGCGGTAAGTGATCCGCTTGTTATCGAAAATGATGAGGTTGTCACCGTTTTTAAATGCCGCATAGACTTCTTTTTTCTTTTCTTCCTCCACTTTCAGCAAAGTGCTGACGGTCGCCATCTCACCGGTTTCGGAAATGAAATTGTCGAGAAAGAGCGTTCTTATTCTATCGAGGCTCTCCAACGGAACCACCTGAAAATTTCTGTCCAGCAACTCATAAAACCCGGTGAAAGCGCTATCCTTGAACTTGTATTGGCTGCCGATGCCGGTCAGCATCTCTTTCAGCCGATGCTTCTTTTCATCTGTCCAGAACTTGTTCCATTGCTGAATTCTTGCATATTGACCGGAGGCTGACGGAAACAGGCTGCCTACGCCACTGTATTTCTGAATAATATTTTCATGTTGAAGCCGCTCTATTTTGTCCCGGAGTTTTTCATTGTTCGCCAGTGCGCTGTCCAAGCTGCCTGCTTTTGAAATAAGAAAAATCGTTTTGAGCGAATAGCGGTTGATTTTATTCAAATGCTCTTCCGCTTTTTTCAGGTGCTCCGGCACGTAGTTCATGCCGCTCAAATCACTTTCAAATGCAACATCATGAAAGGTGAACAAGCAAACAACCGAGAAAGCTGCAATGGCAATGATCAGATAGCGGTTTTTGTGATATTCGTAGGACGCTATCCTATCAATGAATCCCGGGCTGCCGGCAGCGCGGGGTTCTTCCGCGGATTTTTCATTCAGAAACACCGGCAGGACAAGCAGCGTGAATAATGCCGCCCCGATGATGCTCAACCCGACAAACAACCCCAGATCATTCATCGCATCGGCCTGCAGGAACAGCAGGCAAAAAAAAGCGGCAGCCGTGGTGAGCGAACTGGTGAGGAGCGGCTGGGTTACATCGCTGAATACTTTCGCAACGGATCTTTCTTTTTTAAAATGCGTGATCAGGTGAAGCGGAAAGTTGATCGTTATCCCGATAAGGATGGAGCCTGCTCCGAGAGCGATGAGGGAAGCTTGCTGCACCAGAAGGTAAAGACATGCCAGCGAGAACAGCACCCCGAAAGCGGAAGGCAGAAAAATCAGCAGCACTACCGCCTTTTTTCGAAAGAAGTAACTGATGAACGCAACTAAAAATGCCAATGCGAGGGAAACGGTGAGCGATATGTCGCTTTTCAATCTATCGGCATTTTCGACAGCCATCGCGGCTCCACCGAAGTATTCAGCCGTCACGGTGCCATCGTATTTGCTGGTAATGGTTTGGATGAAACCGGCTATGCCCGCAATCAGCTTGCGGTTTTCGGAGGTTTCGTTTGCCGGATACACCGGAGCAACAAACACCAGCAGATTGCGATGGTCTTTAGTGATGATGAAGCCGTCCTTTGCCTCGTAGATATTTTCGAGCTGAAGTTGCTGCAGTTTTTTAAGAGCAAGAGGGGTTAAGCCAAGTGGATCTTTTAGAAAAGATTCTTTTAATGCGAATCCGGCAGGCGACACCAGGCTTTTGTAACCGCGCTGCAACGCGCTATGGATATTCGTTTCCGTGAGACGGGCTTCGATAGAATCATAATCGGCCGGCTCCAAAAAAATCGGGAGGTTTTCATGAAAAAGCGCGTAGAGGTTATTGATCTCATCCTCCGTCACCCTGTTGATTTTCCCGATGTGGCTCGGAAAAAATTTTGCATTAAGGGAGTCAGTCAGATCACCGGCATAAGCAGCCAGCTTGTCAGGATCGGGTGATGAAGTGCTGTCCGCAAGGAAAATATTGATGACCAGCTTATCCTTGAATTTTGAATTTTGGATAACCGCGTTCAATTCGCTCAACTCTTCATCCAAAGGGAGCATCCTGGTGATATCTTCCTCAAACCTCAGGCGGGAAGCTAGGAAGGCAAGCAGCAGGATGACCGCGAGAACGACAGAATAGAAAAAAGGCTTATGCGCGGCTGAGCGGTTGTAAATGAAAAGTAAAATCCTTGCCAAGTGTAGGGTGTTTCAGTCTGCGGTCGCGGGCTTCCGCCTGAACAATAATAGCAGAAAGTAAATCACCGCTCCCATGAATATCGCGAGCAATGCGCCAAGTCCCAAACTTCCCACCACATATTGAAGCAAGCCGCCTTTAATGACGTCCCAATTGAGTTCAGAAGAAAAAGCTATAGCATCCGCATTGCCCAGCAGCAAGCCTCCCAGCTTAAAACTCCCGTATATGATAAGGGGAAGCATGGGCGGTATGCTGATATGCGCTGCAGCCACAACCAGGACTTTGCTCAGCCTGAAGAGATGAGCCAGCGTGATACACATGATGATCTGATAACCCCAAATGGGAGCTATGCCCAGGAACGCGCCCAGCATGACAGCACCGGTGATCTTCGCATTGGACTGGTCGCTCATCAGGACATATTTTTGGATGAAGGCTTTTCTGTTTTCTTTTTTGAGTTGATGCATGAACCGCACCGGCAAGACGTAGAAAAAAGCCCAAAGCACGAAAACAGAATTAAGCAAGCTGATGCGAAAAAAATCCCTGAGCATCCTGAAATGCGTGGTGCGGTCTTCAGGATAAATGACATTGATGGGAACCGGAATCACCTTCACTCCTCTCCATGCGCTCCTTACCAGCGCCTCCAACTCAAATTCATATCTTGAAGTATAGAATTTCATTTTCTGAATCTCTTTCAGCGGATACAATCTGAACCCCGATTGAGTATCGGGAAGCGAGATTCCCGTTTCCAATTCGTACCAGAAGTTGGAGAAACGATGTCCGAAATTGCTGGTGCCGGGCACTCCGTCCTGATTCATATTTCTTGAACCGATAATGAGCGCGCTGCCTTCCTTTTCAAGGACATCAATGAAAACTGGAATATCATCAGCGCGATGCTGACCATCCGAATCCATCGTGACGGCATATTGATAACCTGCTTTTAACGCTTCCTCAAAACCGACTCTTAACGCCCAGCCCTTGCCTTTATTGACCGGGTAACTGATGACGCGAATGGAGGGAAATGATTCAAGCACTTTCATCGTGCCATCCGTTGAGCCGTCATTAACAACAATCACCTGACCGGTGTATTCCAGGGCATCCTTCAAAACACCGGCTATTTTCCGGTCGTTGTTATAGGTCGGAATGAGTATGCAGCATTGATGGTCTTTGAGCTTTTGACGGTAATGTTCCTTGGGCTTCATCTGAACCGACCTGAAAACTTAAAACATATTTTGTCATCGGAAAATGCGGTGCAACGGACTTCTGTTCCGCTTTCGGTTTCACTCAGGCGGATGTCCCAAAGAATTTCCGGATGAACGCTGGGATTGATCACGTGCAAAAACTTGATGCTGCCCGCTTCGCATAATATCACCGGTTTTTTCAGTATCTGGGAAACCAATTCCTTAAGCATGTGCACCAGACAAACGCCCGGCACGACAGGATTACCGGGGAAATGACCTGCATAAACAGCATGATCTTTATTCAGCTCCGTTGCTGCGCGATAAATACTGTTATCACCTGCATCCAATTTGGAAATCCGGAAAAAGTCTTTCAATGCCACTGATTCAATGCGCCATTTTGCTTTGGACTGCTAATACCTGACAAAGTTGCCCAGAAATGTTTGGATTTGGTTAATTGGAGTTGCGCCTCCGCGCTTTTGCGGTTAATATTTCTCATAGCAGAGACACTAAGGCGCAAAGAAAATGGAGATCACTGAAACAAAGAATAATGAATTTTCTTATTTTAGACTGCCCATGGGATTCCGCTCTCTCGTCAGCCGGATTTTAAGCCATAAGATTTTCAATATTCTCACCAATCCGTGGGTGTTGAGCATACCCATCAGCATCATTGTCATTGCGCTGCTGCCGCCAATATTTGAAAAGTACAAAGCAAGGTTAAAAGAACCACCAATAAACTCCCGAACCGAGCTTATTATATGGTATGATGATTTGGATTCCAATGGATACAGTGAAAAAATTGCTGTTCACATGGGAGGTGGCATTAACCCAACCAGGCCTTTAGTGCAAAATAGTGAAGGGCAAGTGCTTGGTCAATGGCCCTTTAAAGATTCGCTTGCGTCTCCCTCACCAGTATTTGGCGATTTTGATAGCAACGGTTTTAAGGAAATATATCTGTTCACCCGGAGAAGCGGCTCCCTGTTTGTCAACTGGTTTGAGCCTTACAATAAAAGCGAACATCAGCATACCCGCTTCGTCACGCGGTTCGGGATTGATAAGGATAACAAAACCGATGTTAGTGTTTTACCGGTAGGATTGTGGGATAACAATAATGATGGATTTAAGGAATTATTTTTTGTCATTAATACCGGATACAGCCTTTTCCCCCGCAACCTGTTTGTCTTCGACATAAAAAATGATACGGTTTACGTTTCTCCGGAAAGCGGTGCAAATATAATTACGCCCATTATGGACGATCTCAATGGCGATGGAATACCGGAAATACTGGTTTCTTCCAATGCAGTGGGAAATCATCCTAAAGGCGGCATCGCTTACAATGACCAGCATTGCTGGCTATTGGCATTTACAGGCAAAGCAGAATTTCTATTTGAGCCAGTAATGATTGGCGAATATTCTTCTTCTCTTTCAGTGGCACCTTTCCATACCGCTATTGCTAATCGTATCGCAGCTTTATATATTTATCAGGGACCTGAGAAACGAGAGTGTTTTCTTCGATTATATTCAACCGAAGGCAGGCTGATTCAGGAACGCTCGTTGGGTTCTTATAAATTAAGATTTGAAGATACCCGATTGCTTTCGTTAAGCCCCGAAAATCGTGACCGTTTATACATGGTTTACGGCAATGGAAAAATAGAGGAGATCGACAGTAACCTGGCGATTATAGACAGCTTTGAAGTCCATGAAGTTTTTGGCGGGATACTGGAAGGAAGTCAAGGTGCGCTGGATATTGACGGAGACAGGGAAGCGGAATTGCTATTCAAAGGGAAAAACAAAATCATTATTACCCGCAGCGATTTTTCTCACCCGGTTTCAATTGATTTTGATGAATCCCCGAAGTACTACTCACCTGTGTTGCAGGGTGAGGAGAGAGAATTTATTCTCGGAGACGGCAAAACCTCTTATCTGTACATCTATAAGACAAATCGGCTTTACTATCTCCAATATCCAATCTGGGGAGGCATCTACTTAGCCATGTCATTATTCATCTTACTTCTCAACCGGATCCAGAAATACCGTGCAAGGCTGCGATATGAAGCTGAAAAGAAAATTGCAGAACTTCAGATTAAATCCGTCAGGAGTCAGACCGATTCGCACTTCAACCTGAACATCCTCAACTCCATCGGTTCACTCTTTCTTAAGCAGGAAACGGAGAAAGCCAATTACATTTTCGGCAAGTATGCCAAGCTGCTGCGTTCCTCGGTGATTACTTCCGACCAGGTTTTCATTCCGTTGAAACAGGAACTGGAAGACATTGAGAATTATCTGACTTTGGAAAAATTCCGGTTGAGCGATGCGTTTGATTACAGCATCAGCGTTGAAGATGGAGTTGACGCTGAACTTCAAGTTCCAAAAATGCTCATTCATACGTTTGCAGAAAATGCAGTCAAACATGGGTTGCGCCATTTGAAATCAGGCGGGAACCTGGAAATCAGCATTGGGAAAAACGAGGGTGGATGCATCATTCACATTAAGGACAACGGCATCGGGCGCGAGAAAGCAAAGGAGCATGCGCGATTCAGCACGGGGCGGGGAATGAAGATTCTTGACGAGATACTCGCGCTTTATTTCAATCTGACCAAAACAAAGATTACTTACACCATACAAGACCTCTATGGCAGTGACGGCTCGCCTGCCGGAACAGAGGCGGTAATTTTTATACATTTGGGGTAACGGTTTACAGGGAAAACCTTATTACCTTAGTAATTACAACGCAACAAACGCAGTAACCTTATTACCTTATTCCAGCCTCAACCATGAAAATCGAATACCACAATCTTTACACGCACTTTATCCTGATTACAAAAAATCGTCTCCCGCTTATTCCTGAAGCAAGCCGGGGGGCGCATAGAAAAATACATCACAGGCATAGTGAGCAATTATGAATCGAAACTTTACAGTATTTATGCCAACCCTGAGCATATTCATTTTCTTATTTCCCGTTCGCCAAAACTTCCGGAAGAAGCGTTTGCAACAGTTATTGCTGAGAGCAGCGAAAAATTTATTAATGAAAAGCAACTATGCCGCAGCATATTCGCCTGGCAGGAATCAGCTTCTGCATTTTCAGTTTCCAAATCCGAGGTTGATAAAGTGTGCAAGTATATCCTTAATCAGCCTGAACATCACAGGAAAGTAACTTTTACCGAAGAATATGATAGATTTTTAAAACACTACCAGAAAACTTTGAAATGGCAGATAAGCTAATAAGGTTTTAAAATCATGTTTATCGCAAAGTTACTAAGGTAATAAGGTTGTTGTCCTATGAAAACAATCACCTGCCTCATCATTGACGATGACGAACACGCCCGCGACCGGCTGGAAAGTTTGCTGAAGGTCCACGCGGAAATAGAGGTGTTGGCAAAAATCGGAGACCCGGATGAAGCGGTGAAAGAAATCATCTACCACGAGCCTGCGCTTGTATTTATTGACGTAGAGATGCCGCGCAAGTCGGGCTTTGACGTGGTGAAGGAAGTGAGGGAAGCCGGATTCAACTCTACCTTCATCTTCGCCACAGGCTATAATCAATATGCGATTAAAGCGATTAAAAACGCTGCCTTCGATTATCTGCTCAAGCCGATTGATGTAGATGAATTGAATGAAGCCATCGAAAGATTTAAACAGCAAAACAACCTCCCGGAGAAAAAGGAAAAAGGCAAATACGTGGAAGAAGAAAAAGCCGAAGCCGCATTAAGCCAGCGTGAAAAGGAAATCATCCGCCTTATCGTGCAGGGGAAAACCAGCAAAGAGATTGCGCAACAACTTTTTATCAGCAAGAACACCGTTGATACCCACCGCAGAAATATCCTCGATAAAACGGGGCTGAAATCAACAGCGGAGTTGATTAAGTATGCTTATGAGCACAGGCTGAATTAGATACGGATTATTTGCAAAACTTCACAAACTGCTCTACAGACATTCCTGCATTGCGAATGAGCGAGCGAAGCGTCCCAACGGAAAGTTCCTTATGTTGAGGAATGGAAAGGTTGGCTTTTTCTCCATCTTTGGTCATCACGGCATGGCTGCCTACCTGCCCTCGCAGTTGCCAGCCGGCTTTTGCAAATGCCTTCACCGCTTCTTTGCCCGAAATATTAGCAAGCCGTCCCATCAGACTGAAACAACGATGGGAGTGATTTTACGGCTTTTCTTCATTTTTTCAACAGCCTTTTGATCTTCCGCCCAAAACCAGGCGGTAATCGCTTCCTTGATATTTTCAATGGCTTCTTTTTCGTCTTTTCCCTGCGAGACGCAGCCAGGCAACGCGGGACATTCCACCACGAACCAGCCGTCTTCGGCTTTTTCCAAATGCACATGAAACATCATTGGAATCTTATTTTTTACAAAAATATGGAGTTTGCGCTAAGGCTACCTTATCCTCACGATTGAGTACAGAAATCACTGCACGTGAGTATTGATATAGCGTGTTCGCGGCAATATTTTTGGGTTATTCGTTATTTATTCACTTCAAAACCAAAAGCCATGAAAACCAAAGCCTTCCAAAAAGAAAATTCAGCGGGAAGTCCACTATCACTTCTCGTTGAAAAAACTTTTTCTAAAATGGGCGCTGCCATTATTTTGACAATGATAGCCGCCATTTTAAATTCCGGATGTTCCGCCAGCCATTGTGCCGGTCATCATCCGCACACCGGAAAAAAACTTCACGCGAGATACTCACCGGGGAAGTAAGCATTACATTTAATAACCTTTAAAATAAATCAACATGAAAACGCTTCATTTCAAAACAACAAAAGCCCTGCTCCTGCTGATTCTTATTTCCATAGCGCACATCTGCGCAAGCCAGGTAAAGAATGGACTGGATGAATTGAAATCCAGGCAAGGAATCTACAAAAACCGGGCAGAGTCCGTGAAAATCGGAAACCAGGCTCCCGATTTCCACTGTCAGGATATTTGGAAAGACACCGTTCAACTGTCGTCATTATTGGGGAAACCGGTGGTGCTGTTCATTTGGGACGGATGGTGTCCTCATGCCGAACCGCAGATTGCCGCTTATGAAAAGCTGAAAGATAAATTCAGGGGAGAAAACATAGCCTTTGCCACCATTGCCACTGACATACCCAGGGAATACTGGGAGGTTTACGTAAAGAAAAACGATCATAAGGATATGCAGTTATGGTCTGGCGGATGTAATGAATCTGCTGCCGTCAATTACCTGCTGAAAGACATAAACTCATGGCAGGAAATAGATCCGGGGTCGGTAAAAACCGCAAGGTTTAAAAAAGCGGTGGAAAGCGGAATCTCAATAATCCCCGTTAACTACATATTTGCGGTTATTGATGCGGAGGGAAAAATCGTTGAGAACAACATTGCGCGCATTTCTGATAATCACATTTTAGAGGAAATAATATACAGGCTGCTGAGAAATGGTGATGAAAAACTTCCCTGACAGAGTTTAAACTTTAAAGGAAGTCCGAAGGAACTTGCTTGAAACCCCGCTACATTTCGTTTGCGGGGTTTTTTATTACCACACTGTAATCTCTCTTAATCGCCTGGAGAAAACTCTACTTTTTCATGAGTAGTGAAATCCCTCCCCATGAGTATTGCCTTACGCCATCCAATGAAAGACATTTGCAATGTATGTCCCAATACTTTGCAACACTCATCGCTCAAATGAAAAAGAAAGAATCCGACAAAACCGAACGCAAGCCGCTCACGAAGCGCGAAAAGGAAATCTTGCGGATGATTGCTTCGGGCTCCACCGGCAGGCAAATAGCTGAAAAACTGTTCATCTCCGAGCGCACCGTGGATACCCACCGCACCCACATCCGCAACAAGACACGCTGCCGCAACGCGGCTGAACTGACGCGCTATGCGATAGAGAACGGGATTTTGGAATGATGAGAGGAAAATAAGCCGCTAACGATAATGACCTCTGCACACGATAATCAAAACTTCATCATCGCCAGCTTTATAAACGAGGCGATGTTCATCGGTAATTCGTCTGGATCAGAATCCCGAGAGGCTGCCTTTGAGCGGTTCGGGTTTGCCGGTGCCCTTGAATGGTTCGCGCTGAACTTCTTTTATCAGGCTGTTGATTCTTTGAAAAATCTTTCTGCCGGCAGATGCCCATTCGATATAATCTTCAAACGCACGGGGTTCAAAGCTCACATACCTCATCGGGAAAGCAGCTTTTTGGAGAGCGATTCCAGTTCTTCGCTGGTGAAACGCACCACGTTGCCTTTCTCAGCATTTTTCTTTGCCGCCTCCAGGCGCGAAAGGTATTCCTTGCCCGTTTCTGGCGACTTATATGATGACTTTTTCAACGGCTGCACGCGGATGTCCACCTCCCGTTCCTTGCCGAACAAGAGTTGCAGTGTTTTAATGAAGTCGTTGTTGAGCTCTGAAATTTTCAGCCGGAATGCGGTTTCCATAATAAAAATGATTTTGAAACGAAGATACGGTGAAAATAAAAATACAGCATCCGCTGTATTGTTTGATTAGCAGAAAATTCCATGCTTTGTACCCATCATCATCGGATGCAATATGAAAACGCCCGCCCACCGCTCCTCCATCATTCTTCACTGCCGCAAAATCGTTGCGCGGCAGCTCCCCGCAGTTTTGCACTGCTTCCCGGCCATTTTGCACTCGTGCAAAATGATTTTGCACTGCTCCCCAATCATATTGCACCCGTGCAAAATGGTTTTGCACTGCCTCCCGGCCGTTTTGCACTCGTGCAAAACCATCGGTTACAGGTGCAAAACCGTTATGGAGCAGCGCCCGGCAGGTTTGCAGCAGTGCAAAACGGGCGCGCACCCCTGCCTGGCGGTTGGGTGCCAGCGCGCAATCACCCCTTACAGGTTAAATCTTCATTTCATCACCTTAAAAACCAATAGTCATGGCTAAAAAATCATACTTGCCGAGAGGCGATAACGACAAGGCCGGCTGGCTCACCAACTTTGCCGCCAAGCTGCCCACTTACAGCGCCAAATATGGCGTCACTGCTGCGCAGGTTACCGATATGCAGAATTCGGACGCCTGTTTCAGGTACTGGCTTGACTACAAAACCATCTTCCAGGAGTTCCAGAGCAAGGTTACCGCCTATAAGAACGAGCTGCGGTCGGGGGTGCCCGCAGGCGCCACGCCCAGCCTGGCACCCGTCATCCCGGTGCCGCCTGCCGCCCCGCCTGCCGTGCCTCCGGGCATCTTCGTGCGCGCCACCGCCATCGGCAACGCCATCAAGGAGCACGTGGACTACGTCCTGTCTGACGGCACCGACATGGGGCTGGAAGGCGCGGAAGATGCTATTGACACCGAAAACGTGAAGCCGGTGCTCACCATCACGCTGGTGGCGGGTGTGCCGCGCATCAAATGGAAGAAGCAGGGGCTTGACGGCATTGAAATTCACGTGATGCGAAACAACGCACCCTACACTTTCCTTGCCATTGACACCGTGCCCGACTATGACGACACCTTCCCCCTGCCTGCCGCAGGACAGAGCGCAGTGTGGAAATACAAAGCCATCTACCTTTTCAGCGATGAGCGCGTAGGTCAATGGAGCGATGAGGTGAGCGTGACGGTGATGGGATAGGTCGGGGTGTGGGTGTCTGTGTGGGTGTGGGTGTGATTGTTTGACAGATGCCATCTCTGGCAGAGATGGCATCTGTGGCGGTCATATAACCTTAGTAATAAATACAGAATAAAACACAAAACCTTATGACCTTATCACCTCCCATGAATAAGCTAATAAGGTATGGGAATCCTGTGAGAAGCTCTGTTACTAAGGTAATAAGGTTGGGATAAAGCTGACAGATGCTATCTCTGGCAGGGATGGCATCTGTAGGAGTTTGACAGGAGTTAACTACTCATTAATGAGTATGATTTTGCTCACAGATTGGTATTGATTGCGCCCACCACCGGCAATACTTTTGGGATTGTAAAATTTTTTAACCTAAAAATCTAATGCCATGAAAAACAAAAATAATTACCGCAAGGGCAATCAGGGATTGCTGGCGGGAATTTTCATAAAAATGTTTAAGAGGGCTGCTACTCTTGTAGTATCCATTATTCTTGGATACTGCCATTCTTTTGCTCAATGTGATATTCCTTCGGTTATTGGTTGCTGGTCGGCTAATTCAACTTCATTGGGTCTTGACTGGAACCCGGTTTCGGGAGCATCCTCTTACAATGTTCGCTACCGGGTTAACGGCACTTCTACATGGACAACTCTTACAGGACAAGCGTTGGATGCAACTATCACAGGGATAACTCCGAACACTACTGAATATCAGTGGCAGGTGCAAACTGATTGTTCGGGTGATACCAGTAATTGGTCGGCACCTGCTT